>CACEMD010000026.1 GCA_902560625.1 uncultured Pelagibacteraceae bacterium | reverse complement strand
TGTGTGGAAGATATGTAGTAACTAAAGCACCTGAAAAAACAAAAAATTTAGTTAAATCCACTACAAACGTCAATGATGATCAAAACTTTAACGCTCATCCAGGTCAACTTCTACCAGTTATAAAATCCTATAGTAACGGAAAAACTCTCGAGCAATTAAAATGGGGAATAATACCATCATGGGCAAAACAAAAAGATTTCAGACCATTAATAAATGCAAGATTAGAAACAATAGATGAAAAAGTATCTTTTAAGAAACTAATCCAATCCACTAGATGTATTGCTGTAATGGATGGATTTTATGAGTGGAAAAGAACAAAAGAAAACAAAACTCCATATTATTTTACAAGAGAAGATAATGCACCTTTATTTGTTGCAGGTATTTTTGATAAAGATCAGTTCTGTCTTATAACAGAAGAAGCAAACTCGAATATAATAGAAATTCATCATAGACAACCAGTTATTTTAGATTCAATTGAAATAGATAAATATTTAGATTTAAAAAAACCAGGAAAAGAATTTAAAGTTTCACGAAATTTCTAAAGAAGTAAATAAACCAACCAACAATGATCCTGCACTAATAAATCCAATCCTTTAAAATTCTTATTTAGTAATTTTATCAACAAACTTTTTTGCAATTGGTCCAACTATTAGAGCAGTTGAAATTGCAATGGGCAACCCTACTGCCCAAGCTTTTAAAAATCTATTAATATAACCACTATCCATTCCAGTATTTATATAGGTAATTATTAAAGTCATTAATAAACTCATACCAAAACCCATAATTAAAATGAAAATCAAATTCGAATATTTTTTGGGAAACATTTAACTAGTTTTGCCAACAAGATTAACAATCAATACTCCTGAGATTATCAAAAACATTCCTATAATGGTGAACATATCTGGCATCTGGTTAAATTTTACAATACCAACAAAAATTGTTGCTATTATACATAGTCCTGCAAACGAAGCGTATGTTACACCTACTGGAATAGTTTTCATTACAATTGATAAAGTATACATACATCCAACTATAAAAATCGCAGTAAGTATTGTTGGTATTAATAATGTAAATCCTTGTGCACTTTTTGCAAAACCATTTGCAGCAGTGCCTAAAATAACTGCAATGAGTAAGATTAAATATGCTTTAAAGTTTTCCATTATAATTTATATACTCTCTTGTTGAATTAAAACTCTTAGCTTTTCCATCATCTTAAGTGTTGATTTCATACTTGGATATATCTTATGTGCTTCAATATAACTATCTAAAGCTTTTTCATAATTTTTTAGTGCTATTTGAACCAGTCCTTGTCCAGAAAGAGCACCAAAGTGTCTTTTTTCTAAACTTAAAACCATATCAATATCTTTTTGAGAAAGTTCATAGTTGCCCATTAAATATAAAACTGTTGCTCTTTTATTCCATGCTTCTGCCCAATTCGGATCTAATTCAATTGCTTTTGAAAAAACATTGTGTGCACTGGTTAATTGATTTTGCGACATGTACATTGAACCCTTATCTAATAGTTCTGTTAAACTTTCTTCAGACGGATGGGTTGTCCAAAGATCCCAAATTTTGTTTTCAATTTTTCGAGCGGAAGTAATATCATTAATCGATTTTAATTTTTTAAAAAGATTATCTAATTTTTTTTCATGACTTTGATTTGCAAAAGCAGGACTAACAAAAAAATTAAAAAAATTTTTAAATACTTCATATTCTTTCTAAACTTTCTTTAGGCCATGTTTTTTCTCTGTCATACATTTTTTCATGACAAATATCTTTTCTTGATATTTCTATCCATGGATCTTTATCTTTTACAAAAATATGGGCCTGAGGTTCTATAGGATTTTCTAAAGTCTTTGTTCTAATAGCCAACCTTCCTTTAGAGACATTATATCTACAAAATAAGTAGACCCCACAGATTATACAAAAGTAAGCATTGTATCCCTTACCACTTCCTGTTGGCAAAGTTATTGATGCAACATCACCACTTATTAGAAAATCTTTTTCTAAAACCATTGTATGTACTACAAAAGATGATCCGGTCGATAACTTACAATTTTTACAATGACAAGCTTGTGTGAATAAAGGTTTATCTTCGATCTTGTATTTGACATTACCACAAGCACATGCGCCCTTTAATTCTTTATCTTCTTCAGCCAATGTTAATACCTCAACTTTACCTAGGTAGTTTTGTTGCACCCGTTTCTTGGTA
>CACEMD010000025.1 GCA_902560625.1 uncultured Pelagibacteraceae bacterium | reverse complement strand
TTTAACTAATCGAGGTGAAAATATCATTATTTTTCAATGCATTTATTACATTTCTATCCACTTTTTTTTTTCCTTTGAGTTTAAAGACTAATCTTTGATTTTCATGAAGTATATTTAATTCTACATCCGTCTGTCCCTCGACACTTAGTAATTTTTTTAATTCGTCAACTTTATTTAGATCATTGATAGTAAAGACTACTTTGTTAATAGGCTTATTAATTACGTCTTTAAGTAATGCAATTTTTTTAATATTTATTTTTCTATTTATATTTTCTTTATCTGAAAAATTTTTTAAAAGTGTCAACAAAATTGAATTACCTTCAACCAGAATATTACGGTTCATTTCAAATAGATCTGAAAAAATAAATAACTCAAAAGTGGCACTTAAATCAGATAACTTTAAAATTGCGTAAGAAGAACCTTTTTGGGTTTTTTTTTCTTGTACTTTTAATATTGTAGAAGCTATATTGGCCTCTTTAATTTCTTCATTTGAATTAAATTTCTCATAATCAACAATGTTGTAGTTATCATATATAGATTGGAATTGACTTAAAGGGTGATCAGAAATGAAGAAACCTAATGATTCAAATTCTTTAGATAGTCTTTCTTCAAAAGGCCAATCATCTGTAGCCACTATTATTTTCTCATTTTGCTCATTATCTGGTCCAAAAAGATCAATTTGGTTTGATGATATGTTTTCATGTAAATTTTTTGATTTAAGAATAATGTTTGGAATAGAGTCATATATAGCTTTTCTATTTTTAGTTAACGAGTCGAATGCACCAGATTTTACCAATCCCTCTAATTGAAGTTTATTTATATCTTTTGGGTTAATTCTTTTTATAAAATTATTTATTGATTTAAATTCACCATTCTTCATTCTTTCACTAACTATATTTGAGATAGCTTCGTAACCAACGTTTTTTAGTGATCCCAAAGAATAAAAGAATTTACTATCTCTTGTGTAAAAATCAGCAAAACATTTATTTATATTAGGTCTTTCTATATCAATATTCATTTTTTTAAGCTCGTCATAAAACTCACTTAATTTTTTTTGATTAGACTGTTCCATTGACATTGAAGCAGCAAAAAATTCTAATTTGTAATGCGTTTTCAAATAAGCAGTTTGATATGCTATTATTGCGTAAGCAGCAGCATGGCTTTTGTTAAAACCATATTCTGCAAATGGTTCAATTTTCATAAAAATGCTAACTGCAATTTCTTTGCTAATTCCCTTTTTTATAGCTCCATCGATAAATCTTTGCTTTTGTTTTTCTAGTTCCAGTCTTTTTTTCTTTCCCATAGCTCTTCTAAGAATATCTGCCTCACCTGCAGTGAAGCCTGATAATTCTTGTGCTATTTGCATCACCTGTTCTTGATAAATTATAACACCATACGTAGGTTCTAATATTTTCTTAAGTTTAGGATGAAGATAGTCTGGAACTCTTTTTCCATGTTTGCAATCGTTATAAATTGGGATATTGCTCATAGGTCCAGGTCTATATAATGCTACTAATGCAATAATATCTTCAAGCCTGTTTGGCTTCATTTGTATCAAGGCATCTCTCATTCCAGAACTCTCTAATTGAAAAAGTCCGACTGTTTTTCCACTTGATAGAAGATCATAAACTTTCTGATCTTCGTAACTAATATTTTCTACTTTAAATTGCTTATTTTTTTTATTAACTAATTCTTGAGTTTTTTTTATTACCGTTAATGTTTTTAATCCAAGAAAATCGAATTTTACTAACCCTGCATTTTCCGCTGAATACATATCAAATTGTGTTGAAGGTAATAGCAAGTCTAAAGAAGAGTCTTTATATAAAGGAATAGTGTCTGTAAGTTTTTTATCTGCAATCACTACACCAGCTGCATGTGTCGCAACATTTCTATTTAGACCTTCAAGTTTTAAAGAAAGTTCAATAAGCCTTTTTACTCTTTTATCATCAATAATTAGCTTTTGAAGTCTAGGCTCTCTATCAATACTTTCCTTTAAATTCATGGGCCTTGAAGGGTCAAAAGGTATCATTTTACATATACTGTCAACAAAACCATATGGCAATCCCAAAACACGTCCAACGTCTCTTATAACCATCCTGGCTTTTAGTTTTCCAAAAGTAATAATATGAGCTACGCTTTCTTTATACTTTGTCTTCAAATATTCAAACACAAGATCTCTTTTTTCCTCACAAAAATCTATGTCAAAATCAGGCATTGAAATTCTGTCT
>CACEMD010000024.1 GCA_902560625.1 uncultured Pelagibacteraceae bacterium | reverse complement strand
AAGCATCTGAGTCGATAGCATCACTTGCAAAAAATACCGATCAGTATTTTGTAAATTATAGATGGTTAGGTGGAATGTTAACCAACTGGGGTACAATTTCTAATTCAATTAAAAAACTTCAAAAAATTAATGCTGACTTAACATCTGAGAATAGAGGATTTACAAAAAAAGAGTTGTTAAAAATGAGTGTGCAAAGAGATAAATTACAAAGATCACTAGGTGGAATTTCTGAAATGAAAAAAATACCTGATTTAGTATTTATTATTGATACTAATTATGAATCACTAGCAATTAAAGAGTCTATAAAGCTTGGAATACCAATCATAGCAATATTAGATACAAATTCTAATCCAGATGGAATTGATTACCCTATACCAGGTAATGATGATGCTAGAAGATCTATAGACCTGTATTGTAGCTTAATTGAGGAAACAATTAATAATGCAAAAAAAGAAGCACCAATAGTAAGCCAGGATAAAAAATCAGATAGCAAAGTTGAAGATAAAAAAAATTTAAAGACAAGTGAGTTAACTCAAAAAACTTTAAATTAATCACAATGAGTGACATTGAAAAAGTTAAGAAATTAAGACAATCAAGTGGCGCAGGTTTCAAGGATTGTAATTCAGCATTAAAAGAGTCGAACGGAGATATAGATAAAGCAATTGAAATTTTAAGAATTAAAGGTGTCGCAAAAGCATCAAAAAAAATGTCTAGAAGTGCAAACGAAGGTGTAATTGCATTATCAGGTGATCAAAACCAAACGTCAGTTATAGAGGTAAATTGCGAAACCGACTTTGTGGCAAAAAATCAAGATTTTATAGAATTTGTTAAGGAACTAAGTGAAATAAATAATAAATACTTATCAGATGAGGAGAAAGTAAAGACACACAAAATGAATAATGGAAAAACAGTTGATGAAAATACAGTTTCATTAATATCAAAAATTGGAGAAAAAATAACCATCGGTAGATCTAAAACAATTAAAAATTCTGGAGCAAAAAATTATACATACTCGCACAGTGTTGTTAAAGACAATCTTTCTAAATTAGCAGTAATAACCTCTGTTGAAACAAAAGAAAAAAATGAAAAAATTGATTTATTTGGAAAACAACTCTCTATGCATGTTGCTGCTTCAAATCCATTAGCTATCGATTTAGAGAATTTAGATCAAAATATTATAGCAAAAGAACAAGAATTAATATCCCAGGAACTTAAAAATGCAGGAAAAACAGAGGATATCGTAAAAAAAATAAGCTTAGGAAAACTCAATAAGTTTAAAGAAGAAAACAGTTTAATGACGCAAGCCTGGGTTATGGAACCTAAAAAAAAAGTTAAAGAAGTAATTTTGGACCTAAATATTTCTGACCTTAAAATAAAAGAAATATATAGGTTAAAAATAGGAGAGTAAATGTTTGACCAAAAAATATTTGATAATAAAATGAGAGTTACTCTTGAAAGATTATCAAAAGAATTGACCTCTATAAGCACAGGAAGAGCAAACATAAAAATGTTGGATTTAATAAAAGTAGATGTATATGGTCAAAAAATGCCAATTAATCAATTGGCAACAATTACAACTCCTGAGGCTAGAATAATTAATATTCAGGTATGGGATTTAAATAATGTAGTTTTAATTGACTCATCAATTAAAAAATCAGAACTTGGGCTTAATCCTCAAATAGACGGACAAATTATAAGGTTACCTGTTCCAAGTTTAACTGAAGAAAGAAGAAATGAAATAAAAAAAATGATTAATACAATGGGCGAAAAATACAAAGTTGCAATAAGAACTGTCAGAAGAGAAGCAAATGATCAATTAAAAAATTTGCTTAAAGATAAGAAAATTAGCGAAGACGATGAAAAAAAAAATGAAAAAATTATTCAAAAGATAACGGATGACAACATCAAGAATATAGATGAAAGAATTAGCTCAAAAGAAAAAGAAATAATGACCATATGAATCCAATTAAGCACGTAGCCATAATCATGGATGGCAATGGTAGATGGGGCTTAAAACACAATAAGTCGAGAAATTTTGGTCATAAAGAAGGTTTAAAAAACAGTAGAAAAAATAATTAAACATACATTAAAAAAAAAAATTAAATATTTAACTTTATATGCATTTTCAACAGAAAATTGGAAAAGACCCAAAAGAGAAGTAAATTTTTTATTCAAATTATTAGAAAATTTTTTAATAGAAAAAATATCAGCTCTAAATTCACAAAAAATAAGG
>CACEMD010000023.1 GCA_902560625.1 uncultured Pelagibacteraceae bacterium | reverse complement strand
CATTTATTGAAAGATCAATAAAATCAAAAAAACTAAACACATATATTACAGAAAATTTTGAAGATGCATTAATAAAAGCTAAACAATTTGATGAAAAACCAGATTTTAATAAAAAATTACCTGGTATACCATTAGCTGTCAAAGATCTTTTTTGTACAAAAAATATAAGAACTACTGCTGGAAGTAAAATTTTAGAAAATTTTATACCAACATATGAGTCTACTGTTACACAAAATATTTTAAACGAAGGTGGTATTATTATTGGAAAATTGAATTGTGATGAATTTGCTATGGGATCTTCTAATGAAACTAGTTTTTTTGGAAATGTACAAAATCCTATATCTGAAAATTTAGTCCCAGGTGGTTCATCTGGTGGTTCATCCTCAGCTCTTGCTGCAAAATTAACTCCTGCTACAATAGGAACAGACACTGGCGGTTCAATTAGACAACCAGCCTCTTTCACAGGAACAGTTGGACTTAAACCAACTTACGGCAGTTGCTCAAGATATGGTATTGTTGCTTTCGCTTCATCTTTGGACCAGGCTGGTCCAATGACTCAAAGTGTTAAGGACTGCGCGTTGATGTTGGAAGTTATGAGTTCTTATGACAATAAAGACTCAACATCCGTTGATTTTAAAAGAGATCAATATCTAAAAGATCTAAATGAAAATATTAAAGGAAAAAAAATAGGAATACCTAAGGAATATAGAGTTGAAGGAATGCCTAAAGAAATAGATGAACTCTGGAAAAAAGGAATGAAAATAATTGAAGATAATGGAGGAGAAATAGTTGAAATTAATTTACCTAATACTAAATATGCTTTGCCGACCTATTATATAGTAGCTCCTGCAGAAGCTTCTTCAAATTTAGCAAGATATGATGGTGTAAAATACGGTTTTAGATCAAAGGGAGAAAACTTGATTGACATGTATGAAAAGACAAGATCAGAGGGATTTGGTGACGAAGTAAAGAGACGAATAATGATAGGAACATATGTGCTATCTTCTGGCTATTATGATGCCTATTATTTAAAAGCACAAAAAGTAAGAAGATTGATTAAAAATGATTTTGATGAAGCTTATAAAAAGGTGGATGCTATATTAACCCCTTCAACTCCAAGCTCAGCTTTTAAGATTGGTGAAAAAACAAATGACCCTGTCTCAATGTACTTAAATGATATATTTACTGTACCCATTAATTTAGCTGGTTTACCAGCTATATCTATACCAGCTGGTCATGACAAAACAGGTTATCCTTTAGGGCTTCAAGTAATAGGTAAAGCTTTTGATGAACAAAATATACTAAATATAGCTTATTCAATTGAAAAAAATATTAATTTTAAAAATAATATTAATGATTGGTGGATAAATTGAGCAACGAAAATAAAGAGTATTTAATTAAAAGAAATACGAATGTATACGAAGTCATTATTGGTCTTGAAGTACATGCTCAAGTATTGTCAGAGTCAAAATTATTTTCAACTTCTCCAACAAAATTTGGTTCTGAACCAAATACACAAGTAAGTTTAGTAGATGCTGCCTTTCCTGGAATGTTACCTGTAATAAATGAGTTTTGCATTAAGCAAGCAATCAAAACAGGTATAGGTCTTAAAGCTAAAATAAATAAAAAATCTATTTTTGACAGGAAGAACTATTTTTATGCTGATTTACCTCAGGGATATCAAATATCCCAATACAAAAATCCAATTGTAGGTGAAGGAACTGTCACGCTAGATTTAGCAACTGGTGAAAAAAAAATTGGAATTGAAAGATTACATCTTGAACAAGATGCTGGAAAAAGCATTCATGATATAGATCCAAATAATACTTTAGTAGATCTAAATAGATCAGGGGTTGCATTGATGGAAATTGTTAGTAAACCCGATTTAAGATCATTAGAAGAAGTAAATTTATATATAAAAAAACTAAGATCAATCATGAGATATTTGGGTACATGCGATGGAAATATGCAAGAAGGTTCATTAAGAGCTGATGTAAATGTTTCAGTAAGAAAAAAGGGTAGCAAGGATCTTGGAACAAGGTGTGAAATTAAGAATGTTAATTCAATTAAATTTATGCAAATGGCCATTGATTATGAAGCAAATAGACAAGTTGATGTTATCGAAGAAGGTGGATCTATAGATCAAGAAACAAGATTATTTGATACAAAAAAAAAAGAAACTAGATCTATGAGATCTAAAGAAGATGCTCACGACTATAGATATTTTCCAGATCCAGATTTGCTACCTTTG
>CACEMD010000022.1 GCA_902560625.1 uncultured Pelagibacteraceae bacterium | reverse complement strand
AAAATAAAATTTTGAGAATTTGGGGCTCTGGAAAACCAAAAAGAGAACTATTGTTTGTTGAAGATTTTGCATCGGCTGTACTATTTTTTTTAAAAAAGAAAATTAAAGAACCATTTCTTAATATTGGTACTGGGGTTGATCATTCAATAAAATGGTATGCAAATTTCATAATCAAACAATTAAAATGTGATGTTAAAATTAAATTTGAAAGAAACAAACCAGACGGTACGTTCAGAAAAAAATTAGATATAAGTTTAGCTTCCAAATATGGATGGCGACCAAAAACTACTTTAAAAGAGGGTTTTAGGATCACATTTAATGATTTTAAAAAAAATAATACATAGTTTACAAATAAAATTTTTTATGTATAAATTTCCTGCCTGGTGATTATTGCGAAGGGGCAATACCCGATACCATTCCGAACTCGGAAGTCAAGCCCTTCAGCGCCGATGGTACTTTGTCTTAAGGCATGGAAGAGTAGGTCGTTGCCAGGCATACTCAATGTTATAGTGCTAAAAAAATTATGAAAATTGCAAGTTCTTTAAAATCATTAAAAAAAAGAGATTTAAATTCTAAATTGGTTAGAAGAAGAGGCAGAGTCTACATAATAAATAAAAAAAATCCCAAATTTAAAGCTAGACAAAAATAAATTTAAATATTTGTTATGAATATTGGATCAATTTCTGAAGATAAAAAAATAGAAAAAAGAATTTCAATTACACCCGAAATTGTAAAAAAATATATAACTTTGGGATTTAATGTAAACTTACCGAAAGATTATGGTATTCATTTGGGACTTGATGACAATAAATTTAAAGATCAGGGAGCCAAAATTATAGCTGATAATACAGAGGTTATAAAAAATTCTGATATTTTAGTTCAGTTAGGTTTAATAACAGATAATGAAATTGAATTAATTAGAGAAAGCCAAACATTAATAGGTGTCTTAAATCCCTATCAGAATAAAAACAAGTTGGAAATTTTATCAAAAAAAAAAATTAATATTTTTTCTTTAGAATTATTGCCAAGAATTACAAGAGCTCAGTCTATGGATATTCTTTCATCACAGGCAAATCTAGCAGGCTATAAGGCTGTAGTTGAATCATTTGCGAAATTTGAAAAAGCAGTTCCTATGATGATGACGGCTGCGGGAACTGTGCCAGCAGCAAAAGTCTTAGTCGTTGGAGCGGGCGTAGCAGGTCTTCAAGCGATAGCAACAGCAAAAAGAATGGGAGCAATTGTTTTTGCAACTGATGTAAGAATGGCATCAAAGGAGCAGGTTGAAAGTTTAGGTGGAAAATTTTTAACTGTTGATGATACAGAAAATTTAGAAACAGAAGGTGGTTACGCTAAAGAAACATCAGATGATTTTAAAAAAAAACAAGAAATATTGTTAGCTGAAACATTAAAAAAAATTGATATTGTGATCTGTACAGCTTTAATACCAGGAAAACAAGCGCCAATAATTATAAAAGAAGGCATGATAGAAGAAATGCAGCCAGGATCTGTAATTTATGATTTAGCAGCAATACAAGGTGGGAATACATCATGCACAGAAGTAAATAAAATCATTGATAAAAATGGAGTAAAAATAATGGGTGAAAGTAATATTTTAAATAAACTACCATCTTCATCATCGAGCCTTTATGCTAAAAATGTTTTTAACTTTGTTTCAAATTTGTATGATAAAGAAAAAAAAAATATTAATATTAACTTAGAGGATGAAATTATTGCAAAAACAATAATAAAATAAATTTATGGAAATCGACCCTTTTATATTCAGATTAAGTATTTTCATATTATCAATATTTATTGGATATTATGTGGTTTGGAGTGTTACGCCTTCTCTACATACACCATTAATGTCAGTAACTAATGCTATCTCATCAGTGATAATTGTAGGCGCAATCATTGCAGCTTTAGCTGGCAATGTGGACAATATATTTGAGACCTCTAATATTTTTGGATTTTTAGCAATAATTTTAGCAGCGATTAATATATTTGGTGGTTTTTTAGTAACACAGAGAATGTTGGCTATGTATAAGAAAAAAAAGAAAGACAGTAAATAAAATGATTTCGGCAAATATTTTAGCAATATTTTACCTAATTTCTGGTGTACTTTTTATATTAGCTCTTAGAGGTCTATCTTCTCCAGAAACCTCAAGGCAAGGAAATTTTTTTGGAATTATAGGAATGATATTAGCTATCGCAGTAACTATTATTTCTGTAGGGAATTTTTCAACTGGGTTTTTATATTTATTAATATTTTTGTTAATTGGTGGATCAATTGGAACTTTTATTGCTTTTAAAATACCAATGACTGCAATGCCTGAGCTTGTTGCAGGTTTTCATAGTTTAGTTGGTTTAGCGGCAGTATTTGTGGCAATTTCTGCTTTTTTAAGTCCTCAAGTTTTTAATTTAGGCTCACCAGGAAATATAAAAATTGCAAGTTTAATTGAGATGTCATTAGGTGCCGCTATTGGAGCCATAACTTTTACAGGTTCTATTATTGCTTTTTTGAAACTTAGAGGAATAATGTCAGGTTCGCCAATAAAATTTATAGCTCAACACTATTTAAATTTAATTTTGGGAATTTCTATAATTTTTTTAATATTTTATTTATGTAAAACGCAATCTGTAAATTTATTTTGGATTATAATTGCGATTTCTTTTCTTCTAGGGGTTTTATTAATAATACCAATTGG
>CACEMD010000021.1 GCA_902560625.1 uncultured Pelagibacteraceae bacterium | reverse complement strand
TTTAACATCAAAAATACTTATTAAAGGTTCATCGCCTTGTAGGTTTAATATCCATTTAAAATTTTTTTTTTGTGCAACCTCTGCAACTCTATCAGAGCCAGTTTTGTGTTTTTTTGTCATGTACGTAGGTATATTATTATTTTTACAAATTTTCGAAATTTTTTTGCTATCCGTTGCTACAATTATTTTGTATTTCTTGATTGATCTAATATTTTGATAAACACATTCAATTAGTGTATTTTCTCCTATTTTTATTAAAGGTTTGTTTTTTAATCTTTTAGAATTTAATCTTGTAGGTATAACTATAAGTAGATCGTTCATAATTTCTTAATAATAAATAATCTAAAAAAATTAAATATATTATTATTTTCTAATACTTTTTAGTAATTTGTTATAATATTTATTGAAAAAAAAATACAAAATAAATAAACATTTTTAATTCGCTTTTGTGCAAAAAATAAAAATTTATATATTTAGTCCATATTCATCCATTGGTGGAGATACATTATCTCTTTCTAGACTTATAAAAAAACTAGACAATAACTTATATGAAATTTCATTTATCTCTCTAAAAAAACCTAAAATATCGAATTATATTAAACAGAAAAATTTAAAAATAATAAATTTAAAAACTAGTAGATCAATTTTATCTTTAGCAAAAATAATAAATGTTATAAGGTTTGATTTAAAGTTAAATTATAATAAATATATTTTTATATCTAATCAAAATTTTGCAAATATTATTTCGTCTTTTTTGAAAATTGTCTTTGGAAAAAAAATAAAGCTGATTTTGATTGAAAGAAACCATTTAGATGAGTTTAAATATCAAAAAAATTTCAAAAATTTTTTTATTAAAAAGCTTATAAAAGTTGCATATAAGAAAGCTGATTTAGTTATTGGAATTAGTAAAAAACTGAGCAACGATCTTTCGAAATATATAAATAAAAAGGTTGTAACGATTTATAACCCTGCTTTTGATAAATCAGTTTATAAAAAAGCAAAAAAAAAAACAATTTTTAGAAAAAAAAACCTTATACTAAGTGTAGGTAGGTTTGAAAATCAGAAAGACCCCTTTACCATGCTAAAAGCTTTTAAAATAGTAAATGACAGAATAGATTGTAATTTACTAATGATAGGGTTTGGGTCTATGTACAAAGAAATGGTTGATTATGTAAGATTAAATAATTTACAAAAAAAAGTTATTATTTTAAGGAATGTTAAAAATGCTTTTCCATATTATAAATTAGCTAAAATATTTGTTTTACACTCAAAATACGAGGGTTTTGGCAATGTTTTAGTGGAAGCTGCTATGTTTAACATTCCAATAATCTCATCAAAGTGTAATTCAGGACCAAAAGAAATTTTAGGTGAAGGAAAATACGGTTTACTATTTGATGTAGGAAATTATAAGAGTTTATCAAAAAAAATAATTCAATTACTTGATAAAAAAAAAAATAAACCAAGTATAGAGTTTAAAAATTCATTAAAAAGGTTTGAAATTAATAAAATTATATCAAAGTATAACGATATATTTATGAGAATTTAAAAAATTATTTTAAAATATAGTGATGAAAAAAAATGTTTAAAATTAAATTAGCAATCTTAAGATTTTTTCAGTTTTTTCTCAAAAAAATTAATTTTAAGCTATATTATTCTAAGGATAAGAAAGTTTTAAATAAACTTAAGGTCGAAAAAATAGTAGATATTGGCGTTGCTAAAGGTACAAGAATTTTATTAGAAAATTTTCCTGATGCAGAATTTTTCTTTGTAGAAGCAAATAAAGATTATTACGATTATATCGAAAATAATTTACTTAAACATTATAAGGGAAAATTATTTAAAATTGCAGCCGGTGAAAAAAACGATATTAAAAAAATAAATATCTCTGGTCCAATCTCTTCCTTTTATGAAAGAGAAAACTTTGAATTTAGTAAAAGCTATGAAGTAAAAGTAAAAAAATTAGACGATATACTGGAAAATGAGAAAATTTTTGAAAATACATTATTAAAAATTGATTGCGAAGGAGCAGAATTAGAAATTTTAAAAGGATCTATTCAAACTTTAAATAAAGTCAATTATGTTATCGTTGAAATAAGACTTCAAAAAATAAATACATATAATCCTTCAGAGATTATTTCTTACTTATATAAAAATAACTTTGTATGGCTTGACATGTTAGAAATATACTATGCTAAAGAAGGCGTAGACTATATTGATATTTTATTCAAAAGATTAAATTAATAAATTAGAAAATCTTTTTTTTCCATGTTTCTGGGACAATATCTGAGTCAATTTCAATTTCATAATTATATACAAATTTTTTGGGCCCTTTATATTTTATATAATCTACAACACGCTGTATAGAGTCCTCAAGCTTGACTGTAGTTTTATATCCTAATAATTTTCTAGCTTTTTCAGAACTGCAATTAGCATTTTTAACTTCATTTGGTCTATCTTTATAATATTGTGCTGATTTATTAAATTGCATTTTATTACATAAGATTTTATATAATTCATTTATAGTTATAAAATTTTCATCAGGACCTATATTAATAACTTGCTTATTGATTGATTTATCAAGTAATAATTTATCAATGCAGTAGATACAATCATCTACGTCAGAGAAAGATCTTTTTTGCTCACCATCTCCGTAAATAATTGGTTGTCTATCTTGAAGAATTAAATTTGTCATTATTGAAACAACGTTTCTATAAGGATCGTCATATCTTTGTTTCGGTCCAATTATATTATGGGGTACGGCAATATTATATTCTACATTGTTTGTCTCACATAAATTAATTAATAATTCCTCGGCTGCTAACTTAGAAATTCCATAAGGGTCTACAGGCTTTGGGATATCTTCTTCTTTGTAGGGATTTTTAATTGCTCCATAACGTGCCATTGAAGAACAGAATACAATTCTCTTAACTTTATTTTTTATAGCAGCGGTAAATACTGAGACTGATCCAACAACATTATTTTTAGCAAACATATATGGAGAAAAATTAGATAGACCCTCATGTGCATATGCTGCTGCATGACATACAACATCAACGTTTTTTATAATTTCACACATTTTATTATAATCTTCGCAGTCAACTTTGTAGAAATTAATTTTTTTATTTACATTTTCTATAGAACCCCCAATAAGATTATCACAGCCTGAAACCTTATAGTTTTTTTCAAGATAATAATCTGCAAGATTAGAACCTAAAAAACCTGCAATTCCTGTTATAAAAATATGCATGCATTAGGCTAGTACATAATAAAAAAAAAAAATCAAGAAATGATTAATTTAACTTATTTTTACTCAATTTTTGGCCTGTAAGAAGATTTTTTTGCAAATATTGAATTTATTAATCCAAGAATAGAAAAATAAACTAGCTTATTTTTTTCTCTTTCTCCTTTAACAAAAAAATAAAATAGTCTCAAAATATTATGAAATAATAAGCATAAAAAAACTGAAAAACCAACTATAAAGCCATAATGTTTCTTTAAATAATATATATATCCCCAATAATAATGCCATTTGCTACTCAAATCCATTTCAAATTTTTTTTTTGGATTTCCAGAACTACCTTTCAAATGTTTCGCAAAAACATTTTTTTCAATACATATTTTATAATTTTTTTTTTTAATTCTTTTTAATAAGTCTGTCTCCTCATGATTTAAAAAAAAATTTTCATCAAATAATCCTGCTTCTTGAAGAATTGATTTTTTTGATAAAAACATATGGCCTAAAAAAAAATCAACTTCAATTAAACCTTCCGAAGTCACAATATTTTTTTTTTTAATTGAGAGAATAAACTATAATAGTAATCTTTTGATACTTTATTTTTACGATCTAATGTCTCTGTTGAAATTGCACCAATTTTTTTGTCTTGTTTTAATCTTGTTAATAGTTTTAATATAATTGACTGATCAATAAAAGTATCTGGATTTAAAATCAAAATATAATCCGTTTTTGATGAATTAATACCTATATTATTAGCTTTGCCATAACCTTTATTTTCGCCTGTCAGAATACATGTTATGTTTTTACTTAACTTTTCCACTTTTTTTTTGAAGTCTATTCTATTTGAATTTTCTACAATAATTACATTTATTTTCTCAGACAGTTTTTCAAGAGTTTTTTTTATAATATCGTCACTTTGAAAAGTAACTATTACAACTGTAACTTCCTCAATCATAAATAATATTATTTCTATATATTTATATTCAAATAGCAATATAGTATAAAAAATATTAATTATATAATGTTTAAATTCCAAAATAAGC
>CACEMD010000020.1 GCA_902560625.1 uncultured Pelagibacteraceae bacterium | reverse complement strand
TTGAAAAAAAACTATGGCCAGATTTTAATGTAATTGATTACAATAATGTTTTAATAAAATTTAAAAAAATTAAGAGAAATTATGGAAATATTTAAAATATGAGTGAACTATTAAAACGAATAATAACCTCAATAATTATAGTTCCAATTTGTTTGTTTTTTATAATTGAAGGATCTGTTACCTTAATTTTTTTTATTATAATTTTTTTTTTTATTATTTCATATGAATGGTATCAATTATCAAAAAAAAAAAAATATTTTTTTCCTGGAATAGTTTTTTTTTTATTTTCATGTGTAACTGTATATTTATTAAGAGAAGAAGATCTTAAATTTTTTTTATTAATATTATTAATTTGTGTTTCAACAGATATAGGTGGGTATATATTTGGTAAAATTCTTAAAGGACCAAAACTAACCAAAATTAGCCCAAATAAAACTTATGCAGGTATGTTTGGTGGATTTTTGCTTTCAGTAATTTTTACAAATATTTTTTTAAATAATTTAGTCAGTTTTAATTTATCTTTTAAAAATGAGAAAGTAGATACTATAACCGAAGTCTCCCTTATATTAATAGTTTCATTTATAAGCCAGCTAGGTGATATTTTAATTTCACATTTTAAGAGAAAATCTAAAGTTAAAAATACTGGTAAATTATTACCTGGACATGGTGGTTTGCTTGACAGGGTTGATGGAATAATTTTTGCTATACCATCTGTATATATTATTAATTTAATTTATATATTTTTACTCAAATGAAAAAAAAAATTGCTATTCTTGGATCAACTGGCTCAATTGGTAAAACAACTCTAAATATAGTTAAAAAAAATAAAAAAGATTTTGAAATAATTTTACTTACAACTAATAAAAATATAAAAAAAATTTTAAAACAATCAAAAGAATTTAATGTAAAAAACATTATTGTTACTAGCAACTATCATTTTAAAAAATTAAAAAAGATAAATATTAATAAAAATTTAAAAATTTATAATTCATTCAAAAATTTGAAAAAAATTTTTAAGACTAAAATAGATTATAGTATGTGCGCTATATCAGGAATAGACGGATTAAAACCAACTTTTGATATGATTAAGTTCTCAAAGAACATAGGTATAGCTAACAAAGAATCTATTATTTGTGGATGGTCTTTAATTAATAAAGAGATAAAAAAAAATAAAACTAATTTTATACCAATTGATTCTGAACATTTCTCTATATGGTCGCTAATTAAAAACGATATACATAAAATAGATCAGATAATTCTTACTGCTTCAGGTGGTCCCTTTTTGTATAAGTCTAAAAAATTTATTAATAAAGCCAAACCTGAAGATGCACTTAATCATCCCAATTGGTCAATGGGTCAAAAAATTTCAGTCGACTCAGCAACCATGATGAATAAAGTGTTTGAGTTAATTGAAGCAAAAAAAATTTTCAATTTAAATCAAAAAAAATTTACAATTTTAATACATCCTAAATCTTATATTCACGCTATAGTTAAATATGAAAATGGTTTAATAAAACTTTTAGCTCATGATACAGAAATGAGTATTCCTATTTTTAATTTTTTTTATCATGACAGATCAAAAAAAATTTTCAGTAAACCAATAAATTTGACACTTTTAAATAATCTTTCATTTTCACAGCCTAATATAAAAAACTTTCCGTCATTGAAAGTGCTTAAGAGTATACCTAAAAATGATACTTTATTTGAAACAATTCTGATCACTGTAAATGATGAGTTAGTTAAGTCATTTTTAAAAAATAAAATAAAATTTAATGATATTTCTCAGCATTTACTTAAAATAATTAAGATTAAAGAATTGAGAAAATATATATATAAAAGGCCTATAAATATAAAAGAAATTTTAAAAACAATGAATTTATCAAAACATATAACTATCAAATTTTTAAAAAAAAATGCGTAAGTTGATCGTCTTTTTGCTGTTATTTAATTCTTTGTTTTTTCATAATGTTAACTCAGATGAAATAAAAAATATTGAAATTAATGGCAATAAAAGAATAAGTGATGAAACAATTATAGTTTTTTCCGGTATAAATCAATCAAACCAAATTAATTCATCTTCAGATTTAAATAAAATATTGAAGGATTTATATAGTACAAATTATTTCTCAGATGTAACTGTTGACTTTACAAATAATAAATTAATAATAAATGTAGTAGAAAATCCAATTATACAATCAGTTAAATTAAACGGAATTAAAGCAAAAAAGTTTAAAAACGCGATAATTGATAACTTAGTTTTAAAAGAAAAAACCTCATACGTCGAAAATTTTGTTTCCAAAGATATAAATAGAATAAAATCTATAATGAAAAGATCTGGATATTATTTTGTTAAAGTTAATTTGAATGTTATTGAAGCAGAAAATTCATCAGTTATTTTATCATATGATATAAGTTTGGGAAAAAAAGCCAAAATTAGAAATATTAAATTTATTGGAAAAAAACTTTTTAAAGACAGAAAATTGAGAAATGTAATCGTCAGTGAACAGTATAAACCATGGAAAATTTTAACATCAAAAAAATATCTAAATGAGGATAGAGTTGAATTAGATAAACGATTACTAAAAAGTTTTTATCTAAATAGAGGATATTTTAATGCAAAAATTTCTACTTCTTTTGTCGAATATCTTGATAACAATGAATTTGATTTAACTTTTTCAATTGAAGCTGGAGATAAAATATTTTTTAATGATTTAAAATTAAAATTATCTGATGAATATGATATTGAACAATTTGACGAGATTGAAAATTATTTTAGCAAAATAAAAGGCAAGCACTATTCATTAATTGCTATAGAAAAAATAAGTAAAATTATTGAAAATATTACTCTCAGAAGACAATTAGAATTTTTATCTGTATCTATTGATGAAGATATAGTAGGCAAAGATAAACTCGATATTACATTTAACCTAAAGCAAGATAGACAAAAATTTTATGTAAATAGAATAAATATTTCAGGCAATGATATAACCGAAGAAAGTGTAATAAGAAATCAATTATTAGTGGATGAGGGTGATCCCTTAAATAAATTGTTGTTTAATAAATCAATTAATGATGTGAAATCATTGAATATATTTGCTGATGTTAAAACAAAAATAGTTGATAGCGATGTTAGCCAAAAAAAAGATATTGAAATTATTGTTGAAGAAAAAGCAACTGGTGAGATTTCTGCAGGTGCAGGTGTAGGTACAAGTGGGAGCACTATTGGTTTTAATTTATCTGAGAATAATTATCTAGGCAAAGGCTTAAAAGTAGGTACTAGTCTAACTTTAAATGAGGAGTCTATAAAAGGAAGTTTTAATTATTCAAATCCTAATTATAAGAATTCGAATAAAGCTCTTAGTTTTAGTTTATTCAGCACAAATACAGATAGACTTTCAGAATTTGGTTACAAGAGCTCAAATACTGGCTTTACATTAGGAACTGGTTATGAGCAATTTGAGGATTTATATTTTAGACCTAAAATTTCAGCAGCATACGACAAAATAGAAACCTCAAACGACGCAAGCTCAGCATTAAAAAAACAAAAAGGTGATTATTTAGCTACTAAATTTATTTACGATTTAGACTATGATAAGAGAAATAGGAGATTCCAGCCAAGCTCAGGTTTTAGACATTTTTTTTCACAAGCAATCCCAATTTATTCTAAGACTTACGCTTTAAAAAACACTTATGAATTCAACCAGTTTTATCAAGTATCAGATACTATTACTGCTGGACTTTCTTTTTATGGAAGTATGATCAATACTTTAAAATCTGGAAAAGATGTAAGAGTATCAGAAAGAATTTTAATACCTCAAAAAAGACTTAGAGGTTTTGAGGCTGGAAAAATAGGTCCAAAAGATGGTGCAGATTTTGTTGGAGGTAATTATGCATCGGCAATTAATTTATATTCTGACCTACCAATATTACTTGAAAATTCGCAATCTACTGATGTTAAAATTTTCTTTGATGCTGCAAATGTTTGGGGAGCTGACTTTAAAGATAATGATAAAGCAAGCAGTAAAATTAGATCATCAGCTGGATTAGCCCTTGACTGGTATACTCCTGTTGGACCATTAAATTTCTCATTTGCAAAACCAATTACCAAAAAATCTTCAGATGTAACTGAGAGTTTTAGATTTAATATTGGTACAACTTTTTGATGAAAAAATATATTATCTTTTTATATTTTATACTTTTTACTTTTGCTTACAGTGAACAAAAAATTGCTTATATAGATATGCAAAAAATTTTAAACTCATCAACAGCTGGAGACACTATTACTAAAAAAATAGAAAAAAAAATTAATAGCGAAAATAAAAAATATAATTCAATAGAAGAACAAATAAAGAAAGAAGAAAAAGATTTAACATCAAAAAAAAACGTTTTATCAGAGGAAGAATTTAAAAAAAAACTTTTATCTTTAAGACAGAAAGTTGATAAATATAACAAAGATAAAAAAAAATCTTTAAATAATCTAAACAAACTTAAAATAGATAAAACATCTAAACTCATAAGTAAAATTAATCCAATTATTGCAAATTACGCTTCTGATAAAAATATATCGATAATTATAAGAAAAGACTCTATGATAATGGGTAAAACTGAATTAGATATTACAAATGATATATTAAAAATAATTAATCAAGAAATTAAAGAATAATTTAATGAGCACTATTATAAATAAAGATGAAATAAGAAATTTATTACCTCATAGAGAACCTATGCTTTTAATAGATGAATTAAGAGATATTAAAAAATTGCTTTCAGCTACCGCGATTGTAAATGTTAAGAAAGATAGTTTTTATGTTCAAGGTCATTTTCCTGGTCAACCGGTGATGCCGGGTGTTTTAATTGTAGAAGCATTTGGTCAGGCTGCTGCAGCTCTAACTGCCCATGGTTTAGATAAAAGCACCTATGAAAATAAATTAGTATTTTTAATGAGCGTTGAAAAAGCGAGATTTCGAGCTCCAGTTATTCCAGATTGTGTTTTAGAACTTAAAATTGAAGCTATAAGATCACATGGAAGAGTCTGGAAATATAAAGGTGAAGCATTTGTTGATACAAAAAAAATGGCCGATGCACAATGGTCAGCAACAATTGTTGATAGGAAATAATTAGAAACAAATCTTGATAAGTATTATAT
>CACEMD010000019.1 GCA_902560625.1 uncultured Pelagibacteraceae bacterium | reverse complement strand
GCTTAGAATTTTAGAAAATGGATATAAAGTCTTAGCTTTTAAAGCAAAAAAAGATTCTATAGGAGTAGATACATATAAAGATTTAAGAAAAGTAAGAAATTATATGCATAATAAAATATAAAGTTTACATGTTAAAATTTAAATTATAATTATTATTAACCATGAATATTTTAATTACAGGAGTAGCTGGTTTTATAGGATTTCACTTATCACAAAATTTATTATTAAAAAATAATAATATAATAGGAGTAGATAACTTTACCAAGTCCTACGATGTTTTGTTAAAAAAGAATAGAATTAAAATATTATCAAATAAAAAAAAATTTGTTTTTTATAATAAAAATATTAAAGATATAGACAAGATAAAAATTAAAAACAAAATTGATGCAATTATTCATCTGGCAGCTGAAGCTGGAGTGAGACAATCATTGGATAATCCTTATCATTATATCGATCAAAATATTAGAAATACGATTTCAGTTTTTGAATTTGCAAAAAGAAGGAAGATTAAAAAAATATTTTATGCATCTTCCTCTTCAGTATATGGAGATAAAGCAATTTATCCATCAAAAGAAAAAATTGAAATTAATCAACCTATATCAATTTATGGATTAACAAAGATATCAAATGAAAACATAGCACATTATTACTTCAAAATTTTTAACATAAATAGTGTAGGATTTAGATTCTTTACAGTTTATGGTCCATACGGTAGACCAGACATGGCAATTTTAATTTTTATTAAAGCAATATTGCAAAAAAAGTTTTTAAATTTAAATAATTATGGAAAAAACTATCGAGATTTTACTTATGTAAGTGACGTAGTTAGATATTTTGTAGATTGCATGTATCTTCTAAAAAAGAAAAGAACTTTTTTTAAAATTTTTAATATAGGTGGAGAAAGTAATATAAAATTAACATCTCTAGTAAAAAAAATTGAAAAGAAATTAAAGTTAAAAGCTAAGATAAGATATAAACCGAAAATTTCATTAGATCCTTTAAGTAGTTTAGCAGACACAACTAGTATTAGAAAATTTACAAATAAAAATTATAAAACTTCATTGGATAAAGGCTTGGAAATTACAATTAAATGGTTGAGGGATTATCTTAAACTATGAGAGAAATCTGTCCCGTCGTTATTGGATTAGGTTATGTTGGTTTACCAATATTTTTAAATTTACAAAAAAATTTTAAAACAATTGGCTATGACATTAACAAAAAAAGAATTGCTAGCTTAAAAAATAAATTAGACTTTAATAAAGAGTATAAACCAAATTCTCTGAAATTGAGCAAAAATTCAGTATTCACAAATTTAATAGATGATATAAAAAAAGGAAATTTCTACATTATTGCAGTACCAACACCTGTTAAAAAAAATAATTTACCCGATTTAACATTATTAAAAAAAAGTTGCAAAACTTTATCAAAAATAATTAAAAAGAATGATATAATTTTTTTTGAGTCAACAGTCTACCCGACAGTAACCGATAAAGTATGTATACCAATTTTAAAAAAGTCTGGCCTTACTGAAAATAAAGATTTTTATGTGGGATATTCACCTGAAAGAATTAATCCCGGAGACAAACAAAAAACTTTAAAATCAATTCCAAAAATAGTTGCATTTAAAAATAACAAAATCAAAAATAATGTAACAAAAGTTTATAAAAAAATATCAAAAAAAATTATTTATTCAAAAAATATTATTGAAGCAGAAACTTCTAAAGTTGTTGAAAATATTCAAAGAGATTTAAACATTGGTTTAATTAATGAGATATATAAAGTCTGTGATATAGCGAATATAAATTTTAAAAATGTTATGAGTTTAGCAAAGACTAAATGGAATTTTGTTCCTTATGAACCAGGTTTGGTCGGTGGCCATTGCCTCCCTGTTGATCCTTATTATTTTTCTTATTTTGCAAAAAGTATAGGAATAGAAACTAATATTTTATTATCAGGAAGAAAAACCAACAATAAAATGGTAGATTTCGTAACCAGTAAAATATTTAAGAAGTTAAAAAACATAAGTAATCTTTCTGAAAAAAGAATATTAGTATTAGGTCTTACCTATAAAAAAAATGTAGCTGATATTCGAAATTCCTTAGCAATAAAAGTTTTAAAAAAACTTAAAAAAAAATACGAAAATATTAAAACATATGATCCTTATTTAGAAAAAAAAAATTATAAAAATCTGAAAATCATTAAATTTGACGATATAAAAAAATATGATGTCTATATAATTTTAAATAATCATGATATTTTTAAAAAGTTAAAAAAATTTATATTAAAAAAGATTTTAATTACACCTTTTTTTTAATGAGATTATTTTATATATCAGAGTTTAATTTGCCATCTAATAGAGCTAACTCAATACATGTTTTCAAAATGCTTAATTCTTTTGCGAAAAAAAAAATTGATTCTACTCTTTTAATTCCTTTCTCAAAAAAAAATATAAATAAAAACAATTTGAAAAAATTTTATGGTATAAAAAATCTGAGATACATAAAAATTTTGTCATTTTTTAGAAGTCTTTCGAATTTCAACTTCATATATCGTATAATTTTTGGATTTAAAATATCACTTTTCATTAAGGACAAGGCAGAGGACAAGGTGATAATAACTCGAAGCATAATATCAAGTTTTTTTTTAAGTCTATTTAAAATCTATCATTTTTTAGAGCTACATTCAGAACTTAAAGGACTAACTAAGCTAATTTTTATAAATTTTTCATTTATTAGGTCTAAGTACATCGTCAATATAATATTTATTACAAAGGAGTTATCTAAATTTTATAAAAATCATGTAGACAAATCTTTGATACTACCAGATGGAGTTGATTTTGAGAGATTTAATGCTTTTAGGAAAAAAATAAAAAAAATAAAAAAAATAACATATACAGGAAGTTTTTATAGAGGTAGAGGAATCGAAAAAATTATAAAAATTTCAAAGGAATTACCAGATTTAGACTTTTATTTGTATGGGAGAAGAAATGAAATTTTTTCAAATTTACCAAAAAATTTAAAAATTTATAATTTTATTAAACACTCAGAAATACCAAAAATATTAATTCAATCCGATATTCTGCTTATGCCTTACTCAAAAAATATATATCTAAGCTCATTTAAAAATGATCAAGATATTTCAAGGTTTACCTCTCCTCTTAAAATGTTTGAATATTTAGCAAGTGGCACACCAATTATTTCCTCTGATTTAAAGGTTTTAAGAGAAATTTTAGTAAATAACAAAAATTGTATTCTTATCAAAAATTATGAAAATATAAATGAATGGAAAAAAAAAATATTATACTTAAAAAAAAATAAAAAACTTATGGCTAAAATTTCCTTCAATGCGAAAAAAACAGCTAAAAAATATTCTTGGGACTATAGAGTTGAAAAGTATCTAAATGAATATTATAAATTTAAATATAAGAAAAATTTTTTTCCACAAAAAAGTTAAATTTTTAATACATTAATTTTTCTCCAAATTATCTAAAATTTTTAAGTACTTATTGAGATTTAAATTAAAGTCATATTTTTTTAACGATTTAGTTGCTATTAAAATTTTTTTTTTATTTTCTTCTTTATTTTGCTTAAGACTAAGTATTTTTTTGTATAATTCATAATAATCACCGGTCTTAAATAATATTCCAGCTTTTCCATTTTGAAGAATTTCTTTTGGTCCTGTTGAGCAGTCGCTAGAAATAATTAATTTTTTTAAAGTTATTGCTTCTAATAAAACATTTGGCAAACCTTCATATCTCGATGTTAATATAAATAAATCTGATGATTTTAATATTGGGTAAGGATTTTTTTGATAATCTACTATTTTTACATTTTTATTTAGTTTATTATTTTTAATGAAATTTTGTAAATTTCTTTTCTCAGGACCGCGTCCCACTAAAATTAATTGAAATTTGATTTTATTTTTAATTAAATTCAAAGCTTTTAATAGAGTTAATTGATCTTTTCCCAAATCAAGTCTCCCAATATTTATGATTTTGAGATGTTTTATTTTTTTTAAAAAACCATTTTTAATTTTTTTTTGAGCTTTTTTAGTAATTTCTCGTTTATTTAAAGGATTATATATTAGATTTGATTGTAAATTAAAATCTTTTTTAAAATCTAATTTCATTTCCCTACTGTTAACAATTATTTCTGATGATAATCTCATAATCGAAACATATAAAAAATTTTTTAAAGCCGTTTTTTAAAAAATTTTTAGGAGAAGAATTCGCTCTTGAAACAATTTTAACACCTAAAAGATAACAAATTATAGTTGCATATGAATTACTTTGAAAACTAAGTACCACCACGTTTTTATTTTTTATAATTTCAGAAATTAATAGGAAAATACAAAATAAAAGTTGAAGAGTTCTATTTTTTTTATAAAAACTAAATTTACTTGATACTACATTTATTTTTTTATTAAGGAAATTAATTTTTTGAGGATTAGAAGTTATTATAGAAATATTTTTAACTTTTCTAATCAAAAAGTTAGAAATTATATAAAAATTTTTTTCCACACCACCATTTCCGATAGATGGAAAAAAAATAATTAATTTTTTTTGTTTCATTTAATGAATCAAAATGTAATGTATCAAGAACAAATGTATAAAAGCAACTTATACCTATCTTTTTTTGTAAAAATTTCAAAACAATAACTAATGTTATTATTTTACTATATTGTAATAATATTATCAATTATTGGTTACGGAACTATCTTTAACCAAAAAATTATTAACTATAGAACAAACAATTTAGGACACATTGGCCTATTGGGAGTTTTTTCATTAATTTTAATATCTTACATTACTACTCAATTTTTAGCTCACTCAAAAGCATTTAATCTTTCAATTTTAATTTTAGGAAATGTTTTATTTTTTAATTATTTTTTTAAAAAAAAATATTCAACAAAAGATATAAAAATTTTATTCTTAACTGCTAGCATAATGTTTATTTCTATATTAATTTATAAAAATCACGACGATTTTCCATACTACCACTTTCCTTATATTTTGATGTTATCAGAAAATATTCATCCAATAGGAATTGGAAAATTAAATATTGGATTTAATACTCATTCGTCAATTTTTTTGTTAGGCTCATTATTTCATCTTCCAGGTTCAAATTTTAATTTATTTCATTTACCAGTTGCGTATTTCATGCTTTTTAGCAACGTATTTTTACTTTCATTTATTTTTCAACAAATCTTAAAAAAAGAAAAACTATTTTTCTTATTTTTTGCTATTTCATCTTTCATATTTATTAATATCTTTTTTTATAGACTTGCTGAGCACGGGACAGATAGATCAGCAATGATTCTTATTATTATTTTATTAATTCATATTTTAATAATTATAAATAGAGACTATGAAACTGATGATTTAAATCAGATTAAATTTTTATTAATTTTATTATCTATTATTATTTCTTTAAAGGCTTTATATATTTTATATGTCATATTCTTACTTCCAATTTTTTTTAAAATTTATAATAAAAAAATATTTTTTGATGTTATAATAAGTAATTCTTTTTTTTTAAGTTTATTACTATTTGTTTTTGTAATTGTTACAAATATTTTTAATTCTGGTTGCTTATTATTCCCGGAGGCAAAAACATGCATACAGAATATATCTTGGGGCATGTCTTTAGACAAAGTAGAGGAATACAGAATTCATTATGAAAATTGGGCTAAAGCTGGGGCAGGAGCAGGTTATACTAATACTGACAAAATTAACTATATAAAAGACTTTTACTGGTTTTCTAATTGGGTAGATAAATATTTTTTTAACAAAGTTAGTGACTTACTATTTTCTCTAGCTTTTATAATAATAATTTTATTTTTAACATTTAAAGAAAAAAAAGAAAAAAATGAAATCAAGATTAAATTTAAATTTTTATATTTCTTAACAGTCTTTTTATTTCTGATTTGGTTTTTTAACTATCCTGCCTTAAGATATGGAGGTTATAACTTATTCTTTATTTTATTTTTTTTGCCTTTTTCAATTTTTATTCAAAAATATTTATCCTATAAAAATAATTTTACCAAAAAAGTGATTTTCATTTTAATTTTAACCAGCCTTATTTTTTTTGGAAGGAACATAAATAGATTGATTGATGAAAATAAAAAATATTCTTATAATCCTTTTAAAAATACTGAATATCGATTAAATGATTCAATGTTTAGGTATCAAAATATATTTGAAAAAATTAAAAAAGATGAACAAAATAAAATTACAGAGATTTACAATAATAGATATATTTTAATAAAATGAATTAATACAAACTAGTTCAATTTGATTTTATCTCTTATTATAAATGAAAAATTTATCCAAAATATTGTTGCCCCATATGTAGTAAAAAAACTTCCAGAGGGCAAAATTGGAAGAATTGTTGCTAAAATAAAAAGCGAAGCGGCTGCGGAATAAACATCGTTTTTTAATTTGAAAGTTTTATATCCTTTGATTATTGAATAAATTAATAAAGACATAATCAATAAATATCCAAATATACCTAGTTCAGAGAGAAATTCTAAATGGATTTGATGTGGATGGGTAGATCCCTGATATATTGATTTATGGTTAATTTGCCTTTGGTAGCTTTCATTTCTAAAATTCTTTATTCCAATACCAAAAATCTTGTTATCATTAAAAATTTCAATTGCAGACATATAGTGAGAAAAATGTCTGCTCTCCTCTATACTATTTACTGATCCATCAAGATTA
>CACEMD010000018.1 GCA_902560625.1 uncultured Pelagibacteraceae bacterium | reverse complement strand
AATATGCAGATTTTTATAGTAAAAATCAGTCTATCAAAAAAGAGTCAATTAAGAGAAATGAAAGAATTAAAACAATTGAAAAAGAAATAGAAAGTTGGAAGAAGCTTCTTATAAATTCTGAAAAAATGGTTATACAACTATCTGACAGAAAAAATAAATTAATTTCAAATCTAAATAATTTAGATAAACAGCCTCAAGCGCAGGCAGAAAAAAAAGGTCAAATTTCTGAAAATCTTAGAATTTCAGAAAATGAAAAAATTGAAAATGAAAAACTTATAGAGGAATTAGATGCTCAAATTGATCAATTGAGGATTGAAATGAATAATACTAAGGAGAGTTCAATTGAAATCAGAGAAAGAAAAGCAAGTTCAGGTGCAACTATCGAAGGTCTAAATAAAAGACGCAGTGATCTCTTAGACAGAGTTCAAGAAGAGTTAAAATTAAATGAGAATAGTCTACTTGGATTTTCAAACTTGGAAAGAGAAGATGAATTTCCAGATGCAGTGACACAAGAAGAGCTATTAGATAAAAAAAAGAGAGATAGGGAAAAGCTTGGATCTGTAAATCTTAAAGCAGATGAGGAAACTTTTAAATATGAAAATGAAATTAAAAAAATGGAACAAGATAGACAAGATTTGGTTTCAGCAATAATTAAACTTAAAGAGGGTATTGCTGAGTTAAACCAAAAAGGAAGAGAGAAATTATTAGATGCATTTGAAAAAGTTAATAGAAAATTTAACGAAGTTTATACAAAACTATTTAATGGAGGAAATGCTAAATTAGAATTAGTAGACTCAGATGACCCACTTGATGCAGGTTTAGAAATGTTAGTCAGTCCTCCAGGAAAAAGATTGCAATCTATAACTTTACTTTCCGGGGGAGAACAAGCCCTAACTGCATTATCATTAATATTCGCTGTATTTTTGACAAACCCAGCCCCAATATGTGTTCTAGATGAAGTCGACGCACCATTGGATGATGCAAATGTTACAAGATTTTGCAATTTATTAGATGAACTTACCAAAATCACATCAACAAAATTTATAATCGTAACCCATCATGCTTTGACAATGTCTAAAATGGATAGGTTGTATGGAGTAACGATGCCAGAAAAGGGTATTAGTCAATTAGTAGCTGTTGATTTACAAAAAGCCGAAAGTATGGTTGCTTAGTGGATGACAAATGACCCCTTTAAAACTCGCTTAAAAATTGCAAAAGATAAATTAAAATCTAAGAATATTGATAAAAAAAATGCTGAAAATTCAAGTTTAGGCATAGCATTTAAAATGAGCACTGAATTAGTCTCTGCTGTTGCTGTTGGGACAATTATTGGGTTTATTTTAGACAATTGGTTTGGTACTAAACCTTGGTTAATTTTAATATTTTTTTTTGTGGGAGTTGCTGCAGGTATTATGAATGTAGTTAAATCAGCAAAAAAAATGCAAAAGTAGGAATAAAATGGCGGCTAATCCAATGTATCAATTCAACGTATATAGAATTGGTCCAGAGATAAAACTAGGGGAAATAGATATTTCTTTTACTAATGCAAGTTTGTTTATGGTAATAAGTTCTATAGCAATAATTATAATTTTTAATCTTGGCTCAAAAAAAAATTCTTTAATACCAGGTAGACTTCAATTAATTTCGGAATTAAGTTACTCATTTGTATCGAAGATGATAAGTGATACTGCTGGATCAAAAGCAAAACCATACTTTTCATTTATATTTTCTTTGTTTATGTTTGTGCTTTTCTGCAATATGTTTGGAATGATCCCATATTCATTTACTGTTACTAGTCATATAATAGTAACTTTTGTTCTTGCAGCATTTATATTTATAGGTGTAACAATAATTGGGTTTGTAAAACATGGTTTCGGATATCTAAAACTTTTTGTACCAAGTGGTGTACCGTTTGTACTATTGCCGCTGATTGTAGTTATAGAAATTATTTCTTACTTAAGTAGACCAATAAGTCTATCCGTTAGGCTGTTTGCCAATATGATGGCTGGTCATACTATGATGAAAGTATTCGGAGGCTTCGTAGTTAGCCTTGGAATAATTGGTGGATGGCTTCCACTTAGTTTTTCAGTTGCATTGACAGGTTTGGAGATACTAGTTGCATTTCTTCAGGCTTATGTTTTTGCAATTTTAACATGCATTTATTTAAATGATGCATTAAATTTACACCATTAAAAAAAGGAGGATATAATGGAATTAGAAGCAGCAAAGATGATCGGTGCAGGTTTAGCAGCTATTGCTTTAGCAGGTGCTGGTGTTGGTATTGGGATAATATTTGGAAATTATCTTTCAGGTGCGATGAGAAATCCATCTGCAGCTCAAAAACAATTTCCTAATTTACTTTTAGGTTTTGCTTTAGCTGAAGCAACAGGATTGTTTGGACTAGTAGTTGCATTAATAATATTATTTGCGTTTTAATTAATGCATATAAGATTACTTATTAAAAGTTTGATATTAAACTCTGTGCTAATTCATGCAGTACAAAGCGCAGAGTCTGGAGGAATGCCTCAGCTGAACCCAGAATTTTGGATTTCACAAATATTCTGGCTCATAATAAGTTTTGGTTCTTTATTAATAGTTTTGTCAAAAATCATTCTACCAAAAATAAGCTCTAATTTGGAGTCAAGAAAGTCACAAATTATAGATAATATAGAAACTGCGGAAAAACAAAGGGAACAAGCTGAAAAAAAAATAAATGAATTTGAAAAGATTATCTTGGAAAGCAAAATTAAAGCAAAAACTCTTATTAATGAAAGTCGACAAAAAATTATTGAAAATATAAATAAAAAAAAAGGAATCTTGGAAAGTCAAATTAATGACGAAATTGAAATAGCTGAAAAAGAAATTAGCGATTTAAAAAAAAAAGCTCCAGAAAAAATAAATATTATTGCGATAGAAACATCTGCTGATTTGCTTAAAGAAGTAATAGGAGTTGAGGTTAATAAAAGTAGTGTCTCTGCGATAGTCGAGGATTTGTCAAAAAAAAATAAGGAAAAATATTATGGCGTTTGACGCAACTTTTTGGGTAGCTATATCATTTATAATTTTTTTAGGAATTCTTATTTATTTTAAAATTCCTCAAAAAATCAATGAACTTTTGACAAAAATGATATCCGACATTAAAAAAGAAATTGATGAAAGTGAAAAACTTAGAGGAGAGTCAAAAATATTATTAGATAATGCTCAAAATAAACTAGATAAAGTAAGTGAAGAAAGTAAAAAAATATTAGATATAGCAAAAAGGGAGTCTGAAGCGCTTGCGGTTGAAATGAATGATAAATTTTATAAGTCTTCAGAAATTAAAAAAGGTCTTAGTCAAACTAAAATTAAGCAAATGAAAGAACAGGCAATTAAAGAAATAAGGGATGCATCAATAAATATTGCCATAGAGTCAGTAAAAAAAATTATCACTACATCAATTGATAAATCAAAACTAGACAATATATTTCATAAAAATCTCGAAGAAGCTAAGAAAGAGCTAAAAAAGATAAATTCTTAAGTTAAATCATAATTTCGTTAATATTCCTGCAAAAATAATATAAATTAAAAAAATGAAATCAATTATAATAGGTTCAGGCTTTGGTGGAATCGCAGCAGCTTTAAGGTTAAGGGCCAAAGGTCACGATGTTACTTTAGTTGAAAAGCACAGAGATCTGGGAGGGAGAGCAAGAGTTTTTAAAAAAAATGGCTTTATTTTTGATGCAGGACCAACTGTTATAACCGCACCTTATTTAATAAATGAATTGTTTGAGTTATTTAATAAAAAATCTGAAAACTACATTAATCTAAAACCATTAAATATTTGGTATAGTTTTGTTTTTGATGATGGCACAAGGTTTGACTACTCAGGCGATGAAAGCCTAATGAGAAGACAAATTCAAATATTAAGTAAAGACGACATAAAAGGCTATGAAGAATTAGTAAAGTTTACTAAAAAAATATTCGATAAAGGATTTATGGAACTTTCTGATATTTCATTTGATAAACCAATGACTATGCTCAAGCAATTGCCTGCTTTGCTAAAGCTTAAAAGCTATAAATCAGTTTATTCTTTAGTTTCCTCATATGTAAAAAATGAAAAATTAAGACGAATACTTAGCATGCATCCTCTACTAGTTGGAGGAAATCCTTTCACAACAACTTCTATATATGGATTAATTTTATACCTGGAAAAAAAATGGGGCATTCATTATTCGATGGGTGGAACTGGTAATATTATAAAGGGATTAGAAAAACTTATGGAAGAGGAGAAAATAGAAATTATTAAAGGTAATGAAGTTACAAAAATAGTATCTCTAGGTAATAAAATAACTAGTGTTAAGCTAGACAATCAAAAAGAAATAAATGTCGAAAATGTTATATGTAATGCTGATCCACCATCTGTTTATGAAAAACTTTTAGAAAATAAAAAAATTAATTCAATATTTAATTGGAAAAAAAATAGAATGCAATACTCAATGGGTTTGTTTGTCTACTATTTTGGTACAAAAAAAACCTATGATGATGTTGAACATCACACGATTAAATTTGGTAATAAATATAAAGAACATCTTGATGATATTTTCAACAAAAAAAAATTGAATAATGATATAAGCTATTACCTACACAGACCCTCTGCTACAGATAGTTCTATGGCACCTGATGGAAATGATTGTTTTTATGTTTTGGTACCAGTTCCAAATAATCAATCTAAGATTGATTGGTCTATTGAGGGTGAAAAAATTAAGGATTTGGTAATTGATAAAATGGAGAAAGATTTAATGCCAAATCTTCGTGAAAATATTATTGAAGATTTTTATTTGACACCAGATTACTTTGAAAAAGATCTTAATACTAAATATGGTTCAGGCTTCTCTATTCAGCCAAAATTTTCACAATCAGCTTATTTTAGATTTCATAATAAATCAGAGATATATGATGGTCTCTATTTTGTTGGTGCAGGTACACATCCGGGTGCTGGTATTCCTGGTGTATTATCTTCTGCTAAAGTATTAGATAAAATTTTACAATGAGTAGTAAAAACTACCTTTCAATTTATGCAAAGTCATTTAATTGGGCAGGTTTTTTTTTACCCAAAAAAACTTATTTAAATTGTTCTTCGCTTTACGATTTTTGTAGAACAATTGATAATATTGCTGATGGAGATGAAAATTTAGAGAGAAAAAAAAAAAATTTATTACATTTTAAAAATAATTTTAATAATAGAGATTATAGTGACTGTGTAATAAAAAATATGTGGTATTTAATAGATGAATTCAAAATTTCTACAAAAATTGTTAACGATTTAATAGATGGAGCTGAGTCCGATTTAAAAGAAAAGGTCGTAATAAATTCTCAGAAAGAATTATTAATTTACTCCTATAGGGTCGCTGGAACAGTTGGTTTGATGATGGCAAAAATTTTAAATGTAAAAAATAGAAATGCTTTAAAATCTGCAATTGATTTAGGTATTGCTATGCAATTAACAAATATATCTCGAGATATAATCGAAGATGCAAAAAATAACAGATTCTATATATCCTCAGATTTTAATTCTATTAAAGAAACTTTAAAGCTTGCAGACCAATTTTATAAAAGTTCGTTTTCATCAATCAATAAAATACCTATTAGTTTTCGTTTTGCTATATTAGTTGCAAGGAGAGTTTACAGAGAAATTGGTTATAATATCCTTAAAAAAAAAAATATTGAAAATTATAGAAAATCTGGAAAAATTTATGTAAATAACATGTCTAAAGTTTTTCAAACATTTTTGTCAATTTATGATTTTATTAATCTTTTAATGATTAAATCAAATGATCACTCCAAAGATAAAGAACACCTAATAATAAGGGAGGAAATAGATCTAAATGAAAGATTTTGATTATATAATTGTCGGTGGAGGATGCGCAGGATTATCTTTAGCTTATGAACTGCAAATTCACAATAAATTAGAAAATAAAACTTTGGCAATCATCGAACCAAGAAACGAGTATAAAAAAGATAGAACTTGGTCTTTTTGGAAGGTCATACCTCACAATTTTGATGACTGTATTGAAAAAGATTGGAAAAATTTTTCAATTAATATTTCCTCAAATACAAATTTCTTAGAGTGTAGTGAATACCCATATCAAAGTATCAATAGTGGAAAATTTTATAAAAAAGTAAATCAAAAACTAAGAGAGAATGAAAATATTAAGTTCTATAAAAATATTAATGGAGTAAATATTCAAAATTCTTTCATTTTTAATAGTGTACCTCCACAAATTAAATATGATGAAAAGAAACTATGGCAACATTTCTGTGGAGTTGAAATTGAAACAAAAAATAATATTTTTGATGATACTATTATTAATTTAATGGATTTTGATTGCGAGCAAAAAAATAGTGTACATTTTTTTTACACTCTGCCCTACTCTAAAAATAAGGCACTGATAGAAACTACATGGATATCGGAAATGTCTAAAGATGAAAAAGATTACGAAATGCAGCTAAAAAACTATATTGAAAATAATTTAAATATTAAAAATTATAATATTGTTTATAAAGAAGTGGGTGCAATTCCTCTTTTTTATCCCTCAAATTCAAATAAAAGTAATAGAATAGATATTGGAACTGCTGGAGGTATGACAAGATTAAGCACTGGATATACATTTTTAAATATTCAGGAGCACAGTAAATACTTGAGAGAAAATATTGATAATATTCATAGATTAAAAAAATTTGAAATAAGTAAAAAATATCAATTTTTAGATAAAATATTTCTTGAAGTTTTAAAAAAAAATTCAAAAAAAATGCCGTCCATATTTTTTAAAATGTTTAAGTGCTCTCCAAAGACTGTTATAAAATTCTTATCTAACAAAAGTAATTATTTCGAGGACTTGGCTATTATCTTAAAAATGCCTAAATGGATTTTTATTAAGGCACTTTTTAGAAAATAAAATGATAAAAAAGATTAATTTTTTCCACTCATTAATTTTTTTTAATATGTGTATTTTTATTTCTTCAATTAATTACTTGAGTGAGAATAGCCTACTAGTTCTTTGTTTATTTTTGATACTTACAATTGGGATATCTCATGGTTCTTTAGATAATTTAAAAGGAAAGATTTTTTTAAAGTCAAAAAATATTCAGTCAATCTCTGTTTTTTATATTGGATATATTTTTCTAAGTATATTAGTTATTTTGTTTTGGTTTTTATTCCCATCTTTGTTGTTATCAGCTTTCCTATTAGTTGCTTCTTATCATTTTGGAAAGGAAGATAGTGATTTTATTCATAAATATAAAAATTATAAAATTGAAATATTATATTTTTTAAAAGGTTCATCAATTATAACTGCTCCGCTACTATTTCGTAAAGAGGAAACAATTGAAATTTTTGACTTTTTAAATTTTGAAATATCAAATTTTTTTTTTATAGAAAATTATATTTTAATTTTATTTTTACTTATTTCATTTGTAGCAACATTTTTATTATCTTCGAAAAAAAACTATGAATTGAAGTTGCTATTATTAATGGATTTCTTGTCA
>CACEMD010000017.1 GCA_902560625.1 uncultured Pelagibacteraceae bacterium | reverse complement strand
TAAAATAAACTACATTTTTATTTAAAGATTTTAAAAGTAAAAAAATTACTAATGAGATTAATAATAAAGTTGATAATATAAATAATATTCTTAGCTTAACTTTTTTTCCATACATTTGATAAAAAGTTAAATTTTAGATTCTGACGAGTACGACAAAATTTCTTTATATATGATTTGATTTTTTGCAACTTCAACTTTTGCTAAATCTAAATTTTTGAATTTAGCATCAAACCTTTTTTGTTCTTTTTTTAATTGAAATTTTGTTAAGGAATATAAAGCCGCAAAGCCAAATAAAGTAAATAAGAAAGCACTCCATACATATGCACCGTATCCATTCATTATAATTATATCTTGCATTATAGTCTATCTAGTCCTTTATTCTTAATTCTTATCAGTTCTGTATTATATTTCATCAAAAATATTAAAATAGAAAATAGTGCAAATGCCGCAGTCATTATCAGTAAAGGGAATAACATTGATGAATGAATAGATGTTTCAGACAATAAATTAACTGAAGCTGGTTGATGTAATGTTGACCACCAATCAACTGAAAACTTTATTATTGGTATATTGATTATACCAATAATAGAAATATAAGAACTTATCTTAAACGCTAATTCTTTCTGATTAAATATTTTCCATGATAAAATATAAATTAAATAGAAAATTGACAATATTAACATAGAAGTAATTCTGGCATCCCAAGCCCACCAGGTTCCCCATGTTGGCTTTCCCCAAATTGATCCCGTAACTAAGGCAATTATACAAAAAAGAAAACCAGATGGTGCTAAACTTTTTGATATAATAACAAAATTCTTAACCTTAAAAACTAGACTCAAAAAAGATAAAAAAGAAATTAAAGAGAAGATCCCTAAAGAGATCCATGCTGATGGAACGTGTACATACATTATTCTTACTGAGTCACTTTGCTTATAATCCTCAGGAGAAAAAATTAATGCTTCAAGTAAACCAATCGATATTACAATTATAAATAAAAAAAAAATATATTTTTGTGACTTGCTAGTTACTGAAAATATTTTATTAAATTTTAAATAGTCCATCATTTTTTAGATATTTATATTGAATATTTGTTTTTCTGAATAGTACATTATGACCAAGAATGCAGAGGGAGATAATTAAGGGAATGATTTAGCATCCTTGGTCAATAATACAGTAGATATTTAAACAATCCATATGTCTAATGTTTGCGATAAATGTGTTTAAATATTGACTACAATTTAATTTGAAGGCTTGAAATAAGTAGAGCCATTTTTACCTGAAAAAATTTCATTTATCAAAGGGTGCTTTATTGGCTCATCAGAATCATCTACTAGAAGGTTTTGCTCAGAAACATAAGCTTCATATGTTAAATCATCATTTTCAGCTAATAGATGATAGAAAGGCTGATCTTTACGAGGTCTAACATTTTTTGGTATAGACTGGTACCATTCCTCAGAATTATTAAACTCAAAATCTACATCATAGATAACGCCTCTAAAGTCAAAGTGTTTATGTTTGACAATATCACCTATAGAAAATTTTGCTTTTTGAATACTCACAACTCTAAATATGGAGATTTGAAAAAAAAAATCAATAAAAAAAATATAAAAGTTTGTTTAATATGTTAATATATTATGTGAATAAATCTTTTACTAAGTTTGCCACTGACTTTGGTCCGTTATTAGTTTTTTTCATTATTTATTATAAATTTGACAAAAACTTAGTTATTGCTTTACCGCCATTCATAGTTGCAACTATTGTCGCACTTGGGGTTGTTTGGTTTCTTGAAAAAAAAATTCCATTTGTGCCTTTATTAGGTGGAATTTTAATTACATTATTTGGAGGATTGACTATATATTTTGATAATCCAGTTTTTATATACGTAAAGCCGACTATAATTAACATATTATTTGGTTTAGGGTTAATGTTTGGAAAATTTTTTTCAAAAGAACCAATTTTAAAAAAAATAATAGGTAAATCAATAAAGTTAAATGATGCAGGATGGAAAATTTTAAATAATAGATGGATGTACTTTTTTTTCTTTCTAGCAATTTTAAATGAAATAGTTTGGAGAACACAATCGGAGGAATTTTGGGTAAATTTTAAAGTTTGGGGATTAATTCCACTAACATTTATTTTTACGATATTTCAAATTCAAATCATTAACAAATATAAAGAGGATGAAGAAAGCTTTAAAACTAGTAGTAAATAATTCTTACAAAACTAAGGATCAAAAATTTTTTTTTGAAAAAAAAGAATTGGAAATTATTTTAAATCTTTATGCAAAAAAGGTATCTGAGGGATCATGGAAAGATTATGGTTTATCGATATCAACTAAACAGGTAAGTTTTAGTGTTTTTAAAAATTCTACTGAAAATGCAGTTTATAAAATTTGTAAAAACTTCAAACCCTATAATAATAACCTTAAATATTTAATTACAGATTCAAAAGGAAAAATTTTCAAAAACTCACATACTTTAAAAGAACTGATCGAAAATACCAACTGGAAAAAATTATAAATTTATCTTCTCTGACCAAAAAGTCTAAGCAACATTATAAACAAGTTTATGAAATCTAAATATAATGTTAGAGCGCCCATTACAGCTTTTTTACCTATTAATTCTCCACTGTCAGATGCCACATACATATTTTTAATTTTTTGGGTATCATAAGCAGTTAACCCTACAAAAATTAAAACCCCTAAAATTGATATTACAAAGTACATCATTGATGATTTTAGAAAAAGATTAACCAGCGACGCAATTATTATTCCAATTAATCCCATCATTAAAAATGATCCAAGCTTCGTTAAATCCTTTTTTGTTGTGTATCCATATATGCTCATTGCTCCAAAAGTTGCTGAAGTAATAAAAAATACTCTCGCAACACTAACACCTGTGTAAACTAATAATATCCAAGATAATGATAAACCCATTAGAGAAGCAAACACCCAGAATACTGTTTGTGCCTTGGCAGAACTCATCTTATTTATTCCAAAGCTCATATAAAAAACGATTGCAAGTGGTGCTAACATTACGATCCACTTTAATCCAGAAAAAAATAATGCATTTCCAAAACTCGTAAATCCAGAGATTGCTCCACTTGAATCTGTTACAACCGACATTTTAAAAGATAGCAGGGCTATGATTCCAGTTAGCAATACGCCTGTTGCCATATAGTTATAAACTTTTAACATATAAGCTCTTAGGCCTTCATCCATTACAACAGTTGTTTTTTGAGACTCTTTGACTTTGTTTAGAATGTTTTGCTTATTAAATTCCATACCGTTTATATAATAGTCTTTTACTATTTATTCAAGATATCATAAAAACCTATAAAATATTTAATATTCAATGAATTATAGAAAATTAGGTAATACAGATATTGAAGTTAGCACAATTTGTCTCGGTACCATGACTTGGGGTGAGCAAAATAATCAAGATGAAGGATTTGAGCAAATGGACTATGCTCTCGATCAGGGTGTTAATTTTTGGGATACTGCTGAAATATATTCTGTGCCTCCGAAAAAAGAAACTTTCGGCCATACTGAAATAATTATTGGTAATTGGTTTAGAAAAACTAAGAAAAGAAACAAAATTATTTTAGCATCAAAAGTTGGCGGTCCTGGAAGGAACTACTTAAGAAATGGTGAAAATAGTTTTGTTGGTAAAAATTTAAGAGAAGCACTTAATGGTAGCTTAAAAAGATTGCAGACTGACTATATTGACCTTTATCAACTGCATTGGCCAGAGAGAAATGTGAATAGTTTTGGTAAGCTTGGATATCATCATAATGATGATGAAAAAGAATGGAATAATTTTGAAGAAATTCTCGAAAATTTAAAAAAATTTATTGAAGAAGGAAAAATTAGATATATTGGAATATCAAATGAAACGCCTTGGGGTGCAACGAAATTTTTGAAAATTTCGGAAGAAAAAAAACTTCCTAGAATGATGTCAATACAAAATCCATATAATTTGCTCAACAGAACATATGAGATAGGACTTGCTGAAATTTCAATTAGAGATAAAATTGGTCTTTTAGCGTACTCCCCTTTAGCCAGTGGCTACCTTTCTGGCAAATATCGTAACAATCAATTACCTAAAAATTCAAGAATAGAAAGAGATGGAGATTTTTGGACAAGATACGATAAGCCAAATACTAAAAAAGCAGTTGATTCTTATTATGAGATATCTAAGAAATATAATTTAAATTTTGCTCAAATGTCTCTGAAATTTTGTGAAATACAAAAATTTGTAACCAGTGTAATTATAGGTGCAACTACAATGGAGCAGTTGAAAACTGACGTAGAAAGTGTAAATGTTAAACTAAACGATGAAATCAACAAAGAAATAAACAATGTTCAAAAAATTTATCCGAACCCATGTCCATGATTTATAAAATTCAAATATCAATTCTAATAATTATAATTTCTTTGATTTCTCAAGCAAATTCAGAAGAAATTAAAATGATGGGTAAATTTAAAGATTGGGAAGTTCTAATGTTAATAAAAGAGTCTAACAAAATTTGCTTTGCCCAATCCATACCGGTTTTGCAATCTCCAAAAAAAACTACCAGAGAAGCTAGATTATTTGTAAGCTTTAGACCTAAAGATAAAATATTTGATGAAGTAAGCGTAACCTCTGGCTATGAATATAATAAACAAAATTCAATAATTGCAAAATCTGGGAAATCAAAATTTAAATTTGATATTTCACAGGAAGGTTTTGCTTGGATTGCAGAAAATAAAATAGAGAAAAAAATTATTAAAAAAATGAAGAAAGCTTCAAGAATTATGGTAACAGGATATAATCAAGCTGGTTCACAAACTATTGATCATTATTCATTAATGGGATTTACAAAAGCATATAATGCTGCAAAAAAAAATTGTAGCTAATGAATAAACAACCAACTTTTAATTACTTATGGCCAACACTTTTTGGCACTTTTTATAATCCAGAACATCAAAAAATAAAAAAAGATTTGATAAAATTTTTTGAAGAGTACAAAATTCAAAATCCATCAAGAAAAAGTGGCGAAAATCATAAACTTTATGAGAGTAATTATGATTTACACTCAAAAAAAGGAACTGTTTTTCAAGTACTATTAAAAAATTTTATTGTTAAATCTTTTTTTGAAATGTCAAAACAAGCAAATAAAGATTTTTCTACGGTATTTAAAGGAAAAGAAATAGGTGTAACTATTATAGACTCATGGTTTATACACTATGAAAAGGGAGGTTTCGTATTGCCTCATTCCCATGGTCAATGTAGCTGGTGCTGCGTTTATTATGTGCAATTAGGTAAAGACGCAACAAAAACAAATGGTGGGACATATTTTCAAAAACCAATACCAAATAGAAATACTTTAGACTATGGTTCCTATTATAATAAATATCTTCAAGCTCACTTCACACCTGAAGAAGGAAAAATGATAATTTGGCCAAGTTATGTAATGCACGGATCTTATCCTTATGAAGGTGCTGAAGATAGAATAATTGTTTCTGCAAATGCTCAGGTTTCTGTGATTGAAAATGGTAAACCAATCAAAACTCTTTAAAATGAAAAAAAAGGTTGTACTAGCTTATTCTGGAGGTTTAGATACATCTATAATCCTTAAATGGCTTCAAGAAAATTATAATGCTGAAGTAATAGCGTACACAGCAGATATCGGTCAGAACTTAGATAAAAAAAAAATAATTAATAATGCAAAAAATTTAGGAGTAAAAAAGATAATAATAAATGATTTAAAAAATATTTTTGTTAAAGACTATGTTTATCCAATGATTAGAGGTCATGCTTTATATGAAGGTGTATACTTATTGGGAACATCTATTGCTAGGCCATTAATTGCTAAAGATCAGATAAGAGTCGCAAAAAAATTTAATGCTTATGCTGTCTCTCACGGATCAACTGGAAAAGGAAATGACCAAGTTAGATTTGAACTTGGATATCACTACTTTGGACCTAAAATTAAAATAATAGCCCCTTGGAGAATTTGGAACTTAAAATCTAGAACAGATTTAATTAATTATGCAAAAAAATATAATATCCCTATTCCAAAAGATAAAAAGGGGGAGTCACCTTTTTCTATAGATGATAATTTATTTCATACTTCTACGGAAGGAAAAATTTTGGAAAACCCAGAAAATTCAGCGCCAGAATTTATTTTTCAAAGAACCACTTCTATTGAAAAAGCAGCCAAAAAGCCAAGCTATGTAACTATAAATTATAAAAATAGTGATCCAATTGGATTAAATGGAAGAAAAATTTCTCCAGATAAACTTCTAGAAAAATTAAATCAATTAGCAGGTAAAAATGGAATAGGAAGAGTGGATTTAGTTGAAAACCGATTTATTGGAATAAAGTCTAGAGGTGTTTATGAAACTCCTGGCGGTTCTTTATTATTAGTGGCACACAGAGCCATTGAATCTGTAACATTAGACAAAGAAACTATGCATAAAAAAGATGCTATTATGCCAAGATATGCCGAACTTATTTATAATGGATATTGGTATTCGAAAGAAAGATTTAAACTTCAAAAAATCATAGATCAAAAAAGAAATAAAGTGAACGGATCAATTAAATTAAAGCTTTACAAGGGAAATATTTTAATTGAGTCAAGACAAAGTTCAAGCAAAGCTTACTCTGTGAAAAAAGTTTCTTTTGAAGAAAATAAAACTTTTAATAAATCAAATGTTGAAAGATTTATTAATAAGCACAAAAAAAAATTGAGATAAATAAATAAATTTTAAATTTAATTTCTTGGCTTACGTGGATCTGGAATTTTACTAAATGTATATCTAACTGTGCTAACTAATGCCCATCCAAGAGCCATTGTAGCTAAAAAAATAAAGATAGATGTTAGTATATCACTTTCAACAAAAGATTTTAAATCAGTTCCGTAGTAAATAATATTCCAGAATAAAATGAAAAATAATTCGTATAATATAATAATTTTAAACATTTTACCGTTTAAATATACAACCAAGAAAAAAATTCAAATTAATAATTTTATCTTTTGTCGCATTAATTAACATTAAATTAAAAAAATTTTAATTACTTTGAGCTTGAACACTTTTTTGAGCAGTAAATTACGTTTTTCCAATTAAGTTTCCATTTTTTTCTCCAAAGAAACGGTCTTTTACAGATAGGGCATGTTTTTGAGGGCAAATCTCTTTTTTTCATTTAAGTTGATGCTTATTTTTTAGGTATAAAAAAAATGCAACTATTTCATAAGTATAATGAAATAAAATAAATAGGGGTTTCAAGGAAAGTAATTTAAATAAAAATTTATATTTTGGAATATTAGACCAGATTATTAAAAAAGCTTTTGCACCACCAATAACTTCGCCATTATTTATCACATGAATTCTTCTCAACAGTTCTTTTTGTGTTTTTGATGTAATTCTTAATGCCTCATCATTATTGGTTATATCTATCCATTCTGAAATATTATTTGTAATTTTTTTATAATGATCAATTTCTAGTTTGCATATATTGCAAGAATTATTAAAGAATACTTTAACTGACATAGGTATTTTTATTAATAAATTTTTCCGCCTCTGATAAAATTAATTTTTTTCTTTCTATTTTCATTTTATCAAAAATTCTAACCATCATTGACAATCTAGGGTTTTTAAAAAAAAATGATCTATTTTTGTTTATAAATCTCCAATATAAGCCATCCATTGCATTACACCAATCACCTTTTTTAAAGTCCATCATTTTCATAAAGTAACTTGAACCACATATGTAAGGCTTAGTTGCAAATATGCCACCATCACTAAATAAACCCATACCATAAACATTTGGAACCATAACCCAATCAGATGAGTCTACAAACATTTCCATAAACCATCTGTAAACATAGATAGGTTTTACTTCACACAAATTCATAATATTAGATAAAATCATAAGTCGCTCAATATGATGTGACCATCCATTATTAAGTGCATTTTTAATTGCATAATCTAAAGGTGGTAAACCGGTATTTCCCTCATACCATGAATTTTTCATTTTTCTATTTTGGTTAAAGAAATTACTTTTTTCCATTTCTTTGTTATAGTTTCTATATATTCCTCTCATAAACTCTCTCCAACCAATTACTTGTCTAATATATCCCTCTAAAGAATTTAATTTTATTTTATTTTTTTTGTGATGACTTAACACTCTATCGATTATAAATTCTGGAGTTATTAAGCCGAGATTAATATATGGGCTTAATGCACTATGAAATAATATGTTATCTTTTTGATTAACAGCATCTTCATAGTCTCCAAAAAGATTTGACTTTTGTTTAATAAAAAAATCTAAGAGTTTCAAAACATCTTTATGAGTTGTAGCTAACCAGAAGTATTTGGTATTTCCTGGATGTTTAGGAAATTTTTTTTCAATTAATTTTTTTAGTAATTTTGTATGTTGAGTTTCATTAATTTTTGGAAATTTTGGTATAGAAATATTTTTTGGTAACTTGTTTCTATTATCTTCAACCGCTGCTTTTGCAGAAGCAATTATTGAATGATTCGTAAAGCCTCTGTGAACGGCAGCAGTAGAAAAAAGAACTATTGAACCTTTATTTTTCCTTAAAGTATCCTGAAAACCTTTTATTGCCTCAACAGCAGAGTACAAATTTAGTTTCATGCACTTATTAAAATCTTCCTCTTTTGCCATTCTAACAGGTTTTAAATCAATTGATCCAATGCAATATGCAATTCCTTTTGCTTCGGTTATGTCTGATTTTATAATGTCAATAAATCCATCTTTTAAAACATCTGCAACAGTAAATGTACAACCAAGCTTTTCAGCAATTGGTTTAACTTCATCCTGATTTCTTGCAACTAAGTGAATATCGTATTT
>CACEMD010000016.1 GCA_902560625.1 uncultured Pelagibacteraceae bacterium | reverse complement strand
CGTGCACATTAGATGGTTTTATGACGGAACATTAAATGCATCAGCAAATTGCATCGATAGACATCTGAAAAAAAATAAAGATAAGACTGCAATTATATGGGTTGGTGATGATCCTAAGGTACAAAAAAAAATTACTTATAAGCAACTGCATCAAGAAGTTTCGAAAACCGCAAATGGTTTAAAAGAATTAGGAGTTAAAAAAGGTGACAGAGTCACAATTTATTTAACCATGATCCCGGAGCTTGCATATACTATGTTAGCTTGTGCAAGAATTGGAGCTGTACACTCTATAATTTTCGGTGGTTTCTCGCCAGATAGTATTTCAACAAGAATTAATGATTGTGAATCTGACTATGTAATAACTGCAGATGAAGGTGTTAGAGCAGGGAAAATTATAGATCTTAAATTTATTACAGATCAAGCTTTAGTTGATTGTCCTAGGGTAAAAAAATGTATCGTAGTTAAAAGAACTGGAAATAGAATAAATTGGGATAACAGTAGAGATGTTTGGTACCACGATATGATTAAAAATGTATCATCTAATTGCGAACCTGAGGAGATGAACGCTGAAGATCCTTTATTTATTTTGTATACATCTGGCTCTACAGGAAAACCAAAAGGTGTGCTTCATACTACAGGCGGTTATATGGTTTATGCCTCGATGACACATCAATACATATTTAATTATAAACCAAAAGATGTTTATTTTTGCAGTGCCGATATAGGATGGATTACTGGTCACAGTTATATAATTTATGGTCCATTATCAAACTGTGCAACAACAGTTATGTTTGAAGGTGTTCCAACATATCCTGATGCATCAAGATGGTGGCAAATTATTGATAAATATAAAGTTAATACTTTTTACACTGCTCCTACAGCAATTAGAGCATTGATGAAAGAAGGTGATAAACTTGTAAAAAAAACATCTAGAAAATCTCTTAAATTGCTTGGAACGGTTGGTGAACCAATTAATCCTCAGGCTTGGGAGTGGTATTATAAAACAGTTGGAGATTCTAGATGTCCAATTGTTGATACATGGTGGCAAACTGAGACTGGAGGCATTTTGATAAGTCCCCAGACTGGTGCTATTGATTTAAAACCTGGTTCAGCCACAAAACCTTTCTATGGTATTAAACCGGCAATAGTTGATAAGAATGGTAGAGTACTTAAAGGCGAAGCTCAAGGAAGATTATGTATTTCTCAATCATGGCCGGGACAAATGAGAACAGTCTACGGAGATCATAAAAGATTTATTGATACATACTTCTCCCAATTTGAAGGAAAATATTTTACTGGAGATGGATGTAAAAGAGATAAAGATGGATACTATTGGATAACTGGAAGAGTAGATGACGTTATTATTGTATCAGGGCATAATCTAGGGACTGCTGAAATTGAAAGTGCTTTTGTTAAGCATCCAAAAGTAGCCGAAGCTGCAGTTGTTGGATATCCTCACGATATAAAAGGGAATGGATTATACTGTTATGTAACTTTAAATTCTGGAGAAAATCCAAACATGGATCTTGAAAGAGATCTTAAACTTCATGTAAAAAGCACAGTTGGTAAACATGCTTACCCAGATTTTATTCAGTTTGCTCCTGCACTTCCTAAAACAAGGTCCGGTAAAATTATGAGAAGAATTTTAAGAAAGATTGCAGCAAACGAACATGATAAACTTGGCGATACAACAACTTTAGCTGATCCTTCGGTTGTAAAAAGCTTGGTCGATAACAGAAAAAATACCTAAACAGCAATTAGTTTAGAAAATTCGTCTTTAATATTATCCCATTTCAATATCATAGAATTTAGAACTATCTTTCTATCTAAAGTTTTTAGTTCTGGTGCTACTGGTGCCCATTCATATAATGCTAATGCGCTTTCGTTAAATGGCCATGACTTGTAATAAGTATTCCAGTCAACTTTTTCTAATCTTTTGTTAAAACTTTCTATACCTTTTTCAATTATTTCTTGTGGCATTTCATTTTGAATCTCATTTTTTAAAATGTTTTCATATATTTCTTTTGCTTTGTCTGTTCCTCGATAATTGAAAAAAACCAACAGATAAGACAAACTATAAAATGTTAAATCTTGAAGAGATACTACATAAATATTCCACTTTGCTTTATTTACAGATCCTAAGAAAACATCATCATCAAAATGAAGAACCCATCTTGTTCCCATTCTAGTTTTTAAATAATTATATAGAGTTACTTGAGAGACCCAAGCTGACTTTGTTTTAATAAATTCTTGAAGATCTTCAATATTTTTAATTTTTTTTTTTGGCAAAATGCCTTTAAACAAGGCAAGAAGATAAACTTTAAAATCCGTAAGTTTTATGTCTTTCAAATTGAATTTATACTTAAGTGCCATAATTCTAGCTTAAGTTGTTTTATATTACAAAAATTCAGTTAATTCGAGGATTTTTAGGGGTTTAATTATTTTTCATTATAAGTATTGTTGTTTTTTTTAACCTATAGGGAGGGAAAAAAATGTCAAAACAAGCACAACACTGGGAAAAAACCAGAAACTTGCTTTTTGTAACATTAGCAATTTGGTTCGTTTTCTCAATTGGCATCTTTTTTTTCGGAGCCGAAATGGAAGCGTCTACTTTTAGACCTTTCGGATACCCATTATCTTATTATATGACATGTCAAGGATCACTCGGAATTTTCGTAATACTAATTTTTTGGTTTGCGGGAAGGCAAGAGAAAATAGATGATGAGTTCGGATTTACTGAAAGAGAGGATGACTAATGATTAAAGGTAAATTTATAGACAACTTGCCTAAAATTTATGGAATTTATACAGGGGGTTTCCTTGCATTCATAATCATAATGGCAATTGCTGAACAAGCTGGAATGTCTGCTAAGTTAATAGGTATTTTCTTTGTAGCGTTTACAGTATTAATCTATGCATTAATTGGTTGGTTATCACGTACCATGCAGACAGATGCATACTACGTAGCTGGAAGACAAGTTCCAACTGTCTTTAACGGTATGGCAACTGCAGCAGACTGGATGTCTGGTGCATCATTCGTTGCAATGGCAGGCGGAATTTATTTCAAGGGTTACGGCTATATGGCTCTACTAGTTGGGTGGACTGGAGGATATGTTCTAGTTGCTTCACTGTTAGCACCTTACTTAAGAAAGTTCGGATGTTATACTGTTCCAGATTTTATCGGAACTAGATATGGTGGAAACTTAGCTAGATTATCTGCTGTTATAGTTTTAACTGTAGCATCATTTACATATGTGACAGCACAAATTAATGCAACAGGAACTATTGCTTCTGTAGCGTTAGATATTCCATTTGGAGTTGCTGTTTACGTTGGCTTAGCAAGTATACTTATGTGTTCTATGTTAGGTGGAATGAGAGCTGTAACATGGACTCAGGTTGCACAGTATATCGTGTTAATCATAGCATACTTATTGCCAGTATTCTGGATTAGTAATAAAATGGGTGCAGGAGTATTTCCACACCTAATGTTAGCAGATGAAGTTGCTAGAATTGCTGATTTAGAAAGTCAATTTGGATTAGGTTCTATTAAGAACTCTGCTGCAGATTTAGCAACAGTTCCAAAAGGCCTAGCTGGTATAACTAAAGCTCACTCTGAAGTTAACACTACACCTTGGAAATTTATTTCATTAGCGGTTTGTATGATGGCTGGAACAGCTTCATTACCTCACGTTATGATGAGATATTTCACTACTCCAAGTGTAAGAACTGCAAGAAGATCAGTAGGTTGGTCACTATTTTTTATATTCCTACTATACTCTTCAGCGCCAATGTTAGCTACTCTATCTAAGCTATCACTAATGGATCCAAACTTAGCTACTGGTATTATTGGTAAATCAATCTCTGAAGTTCAATCGATTGACTGGTATCAAAACTGGAACCAAGCAAACTTAATGTTTGTAAGCGACTTTAACGGAAATGGAACTCTCGAATTAAATGAGTTTTTCATGGGCGGTAAAGCCGTTGTATTGGCTACTCCAGAGATAGCAGGATTACCATATGTAATTTCTGGTCTAGTTGCTGCTGGAGGTATGGCTGCTGCCATGTCAACAGCTGACGGATTAGTATTAGCTATTTCGAATGCTCTATCGCATGACGTTTACTACAAGATGATTAACCCTAAAGCAGAAACTGCAAAAAGATTGATTGTTGCAAGGGTACTTCTTTTCTTAATTGGTTTTGCTGGAGCATCTATTGCAGCACTTGAGATTCAAGGTATATTAGGTTCGGTTATCTGGGCTTTTGACTTTGCGATGTCAGGATTGTTCTTCCCACTTGTATTAGGAGTATGGTGGAAGAGAGCAAATGCACCTGGTGCAGTTGCGGGAATGTTAGGTGGACTAGCAGCTGGAACGGCATACTTGATTGCAGTACGATCAGGTTACCCTGGTTTCTGGGGAGTTACTCAGTTAACATTCGGAATTGTTGGATCATTAGTAAGTTTAGTATTGATGGTAGTAGTCAGCTTAATGACTAAAGCGCCAGACTCAGCTACTCAGAAAATGGTTGACGAAGTACGTATACCTAGTGGTAAAACTGTACTTGGAAAACAACATTAAATTATAATTAATTTTAAGGGGCGATATATATTTATCGCCCCTTTTATTTTAGAAGTCTAAAATGTCTGCAAATTTTCATCCTTTAGTATATTTAATCGATTATGTAATGGGAGTGATAATGTGGACATTAATAGGTAGAGTAGCAATGAACATCTTTCAAAGAGAAGACTCCAGTTTCTTTTTTATGAAAATCTTTGTAAAAACAACTGATCCTTTAATTAAAATGTTTAAGTTTATAACTCCAACTTTTATAATTAGACCTTTAGTTCCATTATATGTTGCATGGTTCTTTTATATGTTTAGATTTTATTTAATGCCTTATCTACTGGGATATTCTGTCATGGGCATGCTATCTTTCCCCCTAGAAAGCGACATTGCAATACAAATTTATCAAATATTTGGTAAAAACTAATTCAAAAAAAAATCAAAAGTTGATACTAGTATTTGTGTAATCAATGAAAAAAATAAAAATATCTCCATCTATATTATCTGCTGACTTTAGTATATTAGGTAATGAAATTAGAAGACTTCAAAAAGCTAAAGCAGATCTAATTCACGTAGATGTAATGGATGGACACTTTGTTCCAAATTTAACAATTGGACCACCTGTTATTAAAGCACTTAAAAAATACTCAAAGATCCCGTTTGATGTTCATTTAATGATATCACCAGTTCATAAATATATTAAAGATTATGCATTAGCAGGAGCTGATATAATTACAATTCATCCCGAAGCTACAAAAAATGTAAACTCTTCTATAAGATTAATTAAAAAATTCAAAAAAAAAGTTGGGCTGTCACTTAATCCAAATTCTAAAATTGATATTATAAAAAAATATTTATCTAATATTGATTTAGTACTAATTATGAGTGTTCACCCAGGTTTTGGAGGTCAAAAATTTATGCCAAAAGTCTTAAATAAAATAAAAAAATTAAAAAAAATTAAAGATGAAAACAAATTGGGTTTTGATATTGAAGTTGATGGAGGAATAAATTTTTTGAACTCCAAACTTGTAAAAGACGCTGGCGCAAATATTCTAGTTTCAGGTACTACAGTATTTAAAGAAAATAATGGAGATTTAAAAAAAAATATTGAAACTTTAAGATTGTTTTAAAAAATGGTTCTAAAGAATTCTATTAATATATTAAATAATTTTTTTTTCTATATAACTAGTGAAATAAGGAAATTTTATTTAAACTCAAATATCTACAATAAAAAAATATCAAAAATTGATCATAATATTTTAGACTATAGACCAAGTTTAAATATACTAGACTGCTTAATTAAGTACGATAAAAAAAAAAATAAAATTGACGATTTTTCATTAAATTCTATATGGAATAATAAGAAACTGTCAAAAAGTGATTATAAAAAATTACATAGTTTTTTCTGGTTATTTTCTATAGACTTAAAATCATCAAAAAATGTAACTCAATCAATTATTGAGAAATGGATATCTCAAAATAAAAATTACGATAACAAAAATTGGGAAATCGATACACTGTCTAAAAGGATTATCTCATGGATTGCAAATACAAAGTTAACTTTTGAAGATTCAAGTGATGTTTTTAAAGAAAAATTTAATTTTATAGTTAAAAAACAAATTAATCACCTAATAAATGAAATAGATAGGTCTGAATTAATAGATGATAAAATGATTGGTTGTACTGCAATTGTTATGACTGGTCTAAGTTATAAAGATGAAAAATTTTTGAGATATGGTCTTAATCTCTTAAAAAAAATATCAGTCTTTTCCTTTGATAATACTAATTTCCCAAAATCAAGAAGTTTAAGACAGTTAGTATTTTATATGAAATACTTCGTTTTAATCCGGGAACTTCTTAAGGAATCTCAGAACGAAATTCCAGAATACTTAGATGAAAAAATTTTTTACTTAGGGCAAGCATATAATTTAATATATGGATTTACCAAATCATCTTTTTTATTTAATGGCAATCATGAATCATCTCAAATAGATTTTAATAATTACTTAAAATTAAGAGGCTATAAATTTAAGTCATCTTCTAATGAAATTGGTGGTTATGCAATTTTAAAAAATAAAAATACCTCAATAATTATGGATATTGGAAATGTGCCAGAAAAAAAATTTTCATCTAATTTTCAGTCAGGACCACTTTCTTTTGAATTTATTTATCAAGATAAAAAGCTTATATCTAATTCAGGATATTTCCAGAATCCGAAACATCAGCTTAATAATATTTCGAGATCCACAGCTGCACATTCTACACTCATTTTAGATAATACATCTGTAACTAAATTTAAAAAAGACAAATTTGGAAATTATTGTGTAGATAATAGTTACAAACTATTTAATAAAAAAGTTTTTTTTGATAAAAATAAATGGATTTTATCGTCAGCTCATGATGGCTATCAAAAAAGATATGGTTTAATACACGAGAGAGAAATAAAGTTTAATCCTATCAAGAATATATTGGAGGGAAAAGATAAATTAATAAAGAAAAAAAATTATAAACGGACAAATTTCGATATAAGATTTCACCTTGATCCATCTACTAAAGTTACAAAAACACAAAACGGAAAGATAATTTTAATTGAGTTAGATAATTCTGGATGGAGATTTAGGTGTGATGGTTATTTAATTGATGTTGAGACTGGGTTATATTTTGGTAAAAAAAATTCTTTTATTGAAAATCAGAATATTTTTATATCTGGTTTAACAAAGGAAAATGAACTAACAATTTGCTGGAGTATAGAAAAAATATGAATAAAAAAATTCAGAATGCATTGATATCTGTCTATGACAAAAAAAAAATTAAATCTTTATTAAAATGTTTAAAAAAACATAAAATTAGAATTATAAGTTCTGGAGGTACATATAGAAAAATAAGAGAACTGGGTTATGATTGTACCGAAGTGTCTAACTTCACAAAATCAAAAGAAATGTTAAATGGTAGAGTTAAAACATTACACCCAAAAATACATGCTGGAATATTGTTCAAAAGAAAAAAAAAAACTCACGTTGATGACTTGAAGATAAATAATTTTGAGGCAATTGATTTAGTGATAGTAAATTTTTATCCTTTTGAACTCACGCTTAAAAAAACTAAAGATCATCAAAAAATTGTAGAAAATATTGATATTGGAGGTCCAGCAATGGTCAGGGCGGCCGCCAAAAACTATGAAGATGTAACCGTTTTAACAAGCAATTTGCAATATGATGGCTTAATTAATGAATTAAATGAATATAATGGATCAACGTCAATAGAATATAGAGTAAAAATGTCAGAAGATGCTTTCACAGAAACTGGATGTTATGATGCAATAATTTCAAGTTATTTTAACAAAAAGTCTAAAAATATTTTTCCAAAAAAAAAACTTTTGTATTTAAACCAAATTGAAAAATTAAGATATGGGGAAAATCCACACCAAGATGCTGCATTATACTCCTATGGAAAATTTTTAGATATCAATCAACTCCAAGGGAAGAAACTTAGCTATAATAACTACAATGATATATTTTCAGCAATCTGTATATCGAAATCTCTACCAAAGGGGACAGGTACTGTAATAGTAAAACATGCAAATCCATCAGGTGTATCTATTCATAAAGATAAAATTAAAAGTTTTAAACTTGCTTTAAAGAGTGACCCTATAAGTGCATATGGAGGAATTGTTTCTTGTAATTTTAGAATTGATAAAAAAATAGCTAAAGAACTTAACAAAATATTTTTAGAAGTTATTATCGGAATCGGAATTTCTGAAGAAGCATTGAATGAATTTAAAAAGAGAAAAAATCTTAGAGTAATTGACTCTAAAAATTTTAAAGTTGAAAATTTTCAAAATATAAATTCAAATCTTAGAAATATATTAATTCAATCATCTGACTATGCTAATTTTTCTAAAAAAGATTTTAAAGTTGTTTCAAAAATTAAACCTAGTAAAAAGAGTTTTGATAATTTAATTTTTGCATTCAATATTTGTAGATTTGTAAAATCAAATGCAATTGTGATTGTTAAGGAAGACTCAACAATAGGAATTGGCTCAGGACAACCAAGCAGAATTGATAGTTGTAAGATTGCAATAAACAAAATGAAAAGTTTTCAAAAAAATTTAAATAATGATGAAATTATTGCTGCCTCAGATGCATTTTTTCCTTTTATAGATGGTCCAGAAACCTTAGTTAATTCTGGAGTGTCAATTATTGTACAACCTTCTGGATCAATCAGAGATAAAGAAATAATTAAGTACGCAAATAAAGCTGGAATAATTCTTGTTTTTTCAAAAACAAGACATTTTAAACATTAAGATAATTTATCTATTTTTGCTGCTAGTATAAAATCACTCTCAGCTAAACCTTTTATAGCATGAGTAAATATTTTAATATTAGCATAACCCCATCCAAAAGTTATGTCTGGATGATGATTTTCTGTTTCAGCCAACATTCCAACCTTATTTACAAAATCTTGGCTTTCCACAAAATTTTTAAACTTAAAATCTTTTAATAAAAAATAGCTTTTATTTTCATCACTTTCAACTTTCCAGCCATCAACTTTTTTTAAGTACTTATGTATTTCTGAAATATCAAAAGCTGGGATACCACCTTCGCATGGGATACATTTTTTTTCAGATAAATCACTCATAATGTTAAGTTAGTTTGTTAAAAAATTTTATCAAGTGGTCATTTTGTATTTTAAATTATGGAGCGGGCAATGGGACTTGAACCCACGACCTTCTCGTTGGCAACGAGACGCTCTACCACTGAGCTATGCCCGCATTTAAATAAAATTATTATAGATATGGGTCTTTTGAAATGCAATATGTATTGATATAATCTACAGTATATTAAAATTAAAATGAATAACTTACCAAAGCAAATTCCAATATTTCCACTATCTAATTTTATCATATTTCCTGAAACTACAGTCCCCTTAAACATCTTTGAACCAAGATACTTACAAATGATTGATGACTCTATGAAAACTCATAAAATGATCGGGATGGTTCAGCCAAAAAAAACTGGAGAGATGAAAAAGCCAGATTTATATAATGTAGGTTGCCTAGGTAAAATTACTAGTTTTAATCAGACAGAGGACGGGAGATATTTAATTATAATTAATGGGGTAAGTAGATACAAAATTTTAGAGGAGGTAAATACTGACAAACTCTATAGACTTTGTAATGTAAGTTTCACAGAATATAATGGAGATTTAATTAAAAAAAATGAAGATATCAAGTTTTCAGATCTTGAGTTAGTTTTTAAAAATTTAAAGTCAATTTTTGAGAAACAAGGCTATGCGATAGATTGGAAAAATTTAGAAAAACAAAATTTAGATCAAACTATTAATACTCTTTCAATGGCATCTCCATTCTCTTTAGAGGAAAAACAAATTTTACTTGAGTCAAAAGACTTAAAATCAAGAAAAAAAAACCTTGAGAATATTTTAAAAACTTACATTTTAGATAACTTTAATAATACTACTTTACAGTAGTCAAAAAATTAATCCATCGTTAGCTAAATTCTTTAAATATTTATTTAATTGAGTTTTATTATCAAAGTAATCAAAAATAGGTTTAGAAAAATTATTTTTAATTCGATTATCAAATTTAAAAAATTCGTAAATAAAATCTACCCCAGATGAAAAAATAAAATTTGAAGATTTTGATTTATTTTCAAAAATTTTAGATATAGATGAGTCTATTTCAAAACCTAGCTCTATTCTCTGATCAATAATTTTCGCAAGCACTTCTATATCTCTTATACTCATATTAAATCCTTGTCCAGCTAGGGGGTGTATTTGATGAATACAGTCACCAAATGCTAGCAAATTTTTATAAAAATATTTTCTAAGCAAAGAAAACTTTAATTTAAATTTGTCAATTTTTCCAATCTTATAAATTTTATAGTTTAAATTATATTTTTTTATTAGATTAGAGATATCTTTTTCATCTAAATTTTCTTTATTCAAAATAGAGAATACTATGGATGTTTTATTTCTAGAGACTGGCAAATATGCTATTGGTCCAAATTTAGTAAAAATTTGTATTGCCACGTTATTTCTGCAATCTTTATGTGAAATTATTGTAGTATAGGCATTACTATTATAGTTTTTTGTAAGTTTTTTCGAAAAATATTTTTTTGAAATATAATTATTTTGATCTGAATTTATAATTAGGTCGTATTCATTTTCAATATCGTTAAAGTATAAATCATTTTTTATTATTTTTTTCTTAAATAAGATATTTTTATCTAATTTTTTTTTTAAAACTTTATATAAATCATCATTTTTTATTAT
>CACEMD010000015.1 GCA_902560625.1 uncultured Pelagibacteraceae bacterium | reverse complement strand
CATGAAATAATATTGTTTCACCTGATTTAACAGGATAAGTTTTGTGCAAAAGATAGAATGTCGTTAAACCTTTAGTCATTAAAGTTGCAACAATTTCTAGATCTATACCATCTGGAACTTTAACCAAACTTTTTACAGGATAAATTCTATGTGAGGCGTAAGAACCTACAGGGGCCGCAGCATAAGCAACTTTATCTCCCTCTTTAAAATTTCCCACATTATCTCCAATTTTTTCTATTATACCTGATGCTTCCAATCCTATCCCTGAAGGTAGTGGAAGAGGATACAGGCCAGATCTATGATAAGTATCTATATAATTTAAACCAATAGCAGCATGTTTAATTAGAGCTTCCCCTTCTTTAGGATCTTCGAGTTTTATATCTCTAATCTCTAATACTTCAGGGCCACCAGTTTTTTTGATTTCTATTGCTTGCATTACTTTACAAAATTTCCATTATGATAGTCATTAACCGCCTGTAAAATTTCAGATTTAGTATTCATAACAAACGGACCTCCTCTTGCAATTTGTTCATTAATGGGTTTTCCGGAAATTAGCAAGAATTTTGAGTTCAAAAGACCTTTGACTTTTAAATCTTCACCTTTAGAAAGCAAAATTAAAGTGGAGTCTTTTACATTTTTATGCTCTTTATCGCCAATTTTAATTTCACCATTTACTAAGTATATAAAAGAATTATGATTTGATGACATTTGAAAAGCGAATTCTCCATCTTTTTTTAATTCTACATCAAAGTAGATTGGATCGATGTTGTGCCCCTTTACCGGCCCTTCAGCTTTTTCAAATTTACCTGCAATAGTTTTTACTAGCTTGTCCTTATCTTTATGAACATTCATTTCTTTGGAGTTAATATAAATATAGTCTGGTTTGGACATTTTGAGTTTTGCAGGCATATTAATCCATAATTGAAAACCTTGAAGCTTACCTCCAGTCATCGCAGGCATTTCAGAATGAATTATTCCACTACCTGTTTTCATCCATTGCACATCACCAGCTTTCATTCGACCTTTAGACCCTGTGCTATCTTCATGTTCAAATTCACCATGAAGCATGTAAGTTACTGTTTCTATACCTCTGTGAGGATGTGCTGGAAAACCTCCAACATAATCATCCTTATTTTCAGATCCAAATTCATCTAACATTAAAAACGGATCATAATAATTGGGTTCAACACCTATACTTCTTTTTAATTTTACACCTGCACCATCGGATGAAAGTATAGGTTTAATGATTTTATCGACTTCAATTTTTTTCATTTTTCAATTTTTATTATCTAAACTAAATTTTTTCGGACCACTTACTACAATAAATATAAAACCTCCAGCTAAAGCTATATTTTTTAGAAACGAATTAATTTGTATTTGATTTGAAAAGTCAGCATGAAAGATAAATGCTGTAGCAATACAAAAAGCTACTAGAAAAATTGCTGCAATTTTAGTTTTATAACCAATTATAATCAATAAAGGTGCAACAATTTCTAGAATTATAGACGGTATTAAAAAAAAACCCGGAACTCCATAGCTTTCCATCCAATCAATTGTTCCATTATAATTTAATATTTTGAAAAAGCCATTTAATAAAAACAATAATGATATGAATACTCTACCAATAAGATCAAATATATTTACCATTTTAACAGATTTAATTTTTTATTTTATAATATCAAGTAGACCTTTTAGACTTTGAATTTGATTTTTTGGCTTATAATCAAGTATATCAAATATATTATTATTTCTATTGACCCAAATAGCTTTATAACCGTAATTTCCACCACCAGAAACGTCCCAGGTATTTGCACTTAAGAAAATAACCTCATTTTTTTTAATATTATATTTTTTTATTGGTATATCATAAACTTTTGCATTTGGTTTATATACACCCACCTCTTCAATAGAAAATATATCATCAAAAAAACTATCCAAATTATTACTTTTCACCAATTCATTTAATATAGAAGGTGTACCATTAGATAAGATAGACAATTTAAATTTTTTTTCCTTTAAGGTTTTTAAGGTCTCTGGAACTTCTTTAAAAGGAGATAAAACTTTATACAAATTTAATAATTCTTCCCGCATTAAAGTATCAATATTAAAAGCTCTCATTGATTTATCTAAACTATCTTCAGTTATTTGCCAGAAATCCTTGTGTCTATTCATTAAGCTCCTTAACCATGTATATTCCAGTTGGGTTGTTCTCCAGTAGTTTGCAAATGCTTCCCATTTGTTGCCAATTTTGTTTTTACATTTTTCTGCAGCTGAGTTGACATCAAATAGTGTTCCATATGCATCAAAAATTATTGCTTTAATATTTTTCATAAATTAAGTTATTTAAATGGGGAATATTAGATTATTTTTTAAGGAAAGTTTATCTATTAATTTAAAATCTAAATTAGACAAAACTCAATCTCATTATATTTATAAAGTAATGAGGATTAAGGAAGGTGAAAATTTCAATTTATTTAATCATTCAGGAGAGTTTGAAGCAAAAGTAGAAAATACATTAAGAGGAATTGTTCAATTTTCAGTACAAAAAAAATTAAGATCGGAAGATAATTCCAGAGAAATTTGGCTTGCTTTTACTCCCATAAAATTAAATTACTTAAATTTAATGATTCAGAAGGCTACCGAGTTAGGGGTTACTAGATTTATTCCAATACTTACAGATAGAACTGTTGTTAGAAAAATAAATGAAAAAAGAATTAAAAAAATTATTATTGAAGCTTGCGAACAAAGCAATAGGTTGATTATACCATCACTAGATAAATTAAAAAAACTTGAGGATTTTATAAAAGAAAATATTCAAACGACTATATTTTTTGGTGATCTAAATTCTACAAACAAAAAAATTGACATCCATGGCAGTGACCCAATATGTTTACTAATTGGACCTGAAGGAGATTTTTCCATAAAGGAGAGAGAAACTTTATTGAAATTAAAAAAAATTATTCCACTAAATATAAATAAAAATATCTTAAGATCTGAGACAGCTGCAATATCAATGATTTCTATTATAAGCTATGTTCTTTTATCTTAAATATTTGTTTATTACTTTGTACATATCTTTGTATTTAGCATGATGATTAATACGATCTAGATACTTTCCATCTTTTAAAAGTAATACAGATGAACTATGATTAATAAGGTAATTTCCGTCTTCATTAAATATTTTTTCGGATAAAACTCCCCAAGACTGTGATAATAAAAATACTTTTTTAGGATCACCAGTTATACCAAAAATTTTATTTTCAAATGATTCTAGATAATTTTTAATTACTTCAGGATTATCCCTTTCCGGATCTATACTCACAAAGAAAACTTTAAAGTTCTCCTTTTTTTGTTTGCTTAAGTTATTAATAACTAAATCTATATTATTTAAAGTCATAGGGCATACATCAGGACAGTTTGTAAATCCAAAAAAAATAGCAGTTAAAGGACCTTCAAAAGATTTCTCTGTAATTGTATTATTATTTACATCCTTAAGAGAAAAAGTTGACCCTTTAAATGATGCGACAAGATCCTCTTTCTGGTCTTTAATAGACAAGAAAACAGGAAGTGTTAAAAAAAGAAAAATTACTAGACATCCACTAATAATTGCAATCGAGGTTTTTACTTTCATTGTTGATAAATAATAATTATTAACTATATAGGATTTATGAGCAATTTTATAAAGAAACTTTTCGGCACACTCACTGAAAAATCGTGGGAAAGAGAAAGAGCAGCAATCGACGATGCTCACGAGGGTAAAACTTTTGATCTATCAGTTCAGACTTCAGCAGTAATAATTATCCTTGGTATTGCGACTGCTCTATTTAGTTTAATATTTACTGGATACATTTATTCCATACCTCCCGAACAAGATACAAGATATCTTTTGAAGCCTAATTTTCTATGGCTTAACACTCTTATACTTTTTTGTGTGACGTTTTTCTTTAGCAAAGTTAATAAAGATTTAGAAAAAAAAATAACAAAAAATATTAAAAAAAATATTTTGATTGTTGGTGGATTAAGCTATTTGTTTTTATTTGGACAGATAATATTTTGGACACTATTAATGAAGAGTGGGAATTTTGTTTCAACAAATTCTTATTTTTCATCTTTTTATATTTTTACAGCGTTACATGGATTACACCTTTTAGGTGGACTATTTTTTTGGGGAAAGGTTTCGTCAAGAGTTCTTAAGTTAAGAAATGAAAAAATTTTAGAAGAAGAAAAAAATATATCTGCACTGTCTTTGTATTGGACATACTTATTAATAGTTTGGTTAGCTTTTTTTTTAATGATTTATATATTTAATGATGCATTTATAGATTGGTGTAAAACACTTATTTCGTAATACTACAAAAATAGAACCAATATAGCCCCGACTATTGCAATAATACTTAATAAAATTTTAACAGATTTCAGATATTTTTTTGTCTCTGGTTTAAGATCTTTTTTTGAGAATGCTCCGGCCCCCAAAGATATGACTATGAAAAAGATTAAAACCAAAACGAGTATAGCGACCAAGATTCCAAATTTTCCAAGCATTTAATGTTGATTATATTAGTTAATTTACTTTATTTTTATGACATTTTGTCATAGGTATTTATAACATTAATAATCTATATAAATAGCCATGCATGCAGGTATAATATTTTTACTAGTGATCGTTGGATCAATACTTTTCCATATATTCACACCTTGGTATTGGACGGATATAGCATCAAACTGGGGAGGTATGGATGATACTATTACTTTAACTTTCTGGGTTGGTGGTGGCGTATTTGTAGCTGTGTGTTTATTTATGATTTACTGTGTATTTAAATTTTCATACAAAGAGGGACGTAAAGTAGAATATAAACCAGAGGATAAGAAATTAGAAAAAATTTTAACCTGGGCAACTACTCTAGGAGTAGCTGCTTTGCTCGCTCCAGGATTAGTAATATGGAACCAATACGTAAATGTTCCAAAAAATGCACTTGAAATAGATGTTATGGCTTGGCAGTGGGGATGGCAATACAGATTACCAGGCAAGGACCAAAAACTTGGAACCACAAGCCCAATGTTTATTAATGATGATAATCCATTTGGTATAAATATTGATGATCCATATGGAAGAGACGATGTAATGATTCAAAGTGATATAATAAATTTACAGAACAACAGACCAGTAAAAATTTTATTAAGATCTGTTGACGTGCTTCACAATTGGTATGTTCCTCAATTTAGAGCTAAAATGGATGCAGTACCAGGTACAGTAACCTTCTATTGGTTTGAGCCAAACAAAGTTGGAGAATACGAAGTACTGTGTGCAGAATATTGTGGTGTTGGACATTATGCAATGAGAGGTGGTGTTGAAGTCCAAAATGATAGTGATTATCAAAACTGGTTGGGACAACAAGAAACTTTTTCAGATTTAATTGCAAAACAAAATGATATTCAGATAGAACATAATAAAATTGCAAAAAAAAAAGATTTAAATATTAAAAAAGATATATATATAGAGAATTAAATTTATGTCAGAAGAATACGATAATAATAAAACTAGTTATCAAGCTCAATCATCTGAAGTACTCGGAGGTGCATCTGGTACTACCCCATCTGATATGGACTATGTTAGACCAGCGGAGATACCTGAGCAAGAATTATACCATGCTCATAGCTTTATAGAGAAATGGGTTTTTTGCCAGGATGCGAAAGTGATAGGAGTCCAATATTTTTTAACTGCAGTTTTTACAGGAGTTGTTGGTCTTATACTTTCGTGGCTGATGAGATTACAATTAGGTTTCCCGGGACTTGCTGGTTTTATGACTGCAGAACATTATTATCAGTTCGTAACTATGCACGGAATGATTATGGTAGTTTATTTTTTAACCGCGCTTTTCCTTGGGGGATTTGGAAATTATTTAATTCCTTTAATGGTAGGAGCTAGAGATATGGTTTTCCCATATGTTAATATGTTAAGTTTCTGGATGTTCTTTGTTGCAGTAGCAGTTTTAATGGCAAGCTTTTTTGTTCCTGGAGGTCCGACAGGGTCAGGCTGGACGTTGTATCCACCACAAGCAATTTTAGAAGGCACTCCTGGCTCAGGTGCAGGGATATTATTGATGCTAATTTCTTTGTCACTTTTTGTAATAGGTTTTACAATGGGTGGTCTAAATTATTTAATTACAGTTTTACAAGCTAGAACTAGAGGTATGACATTAATGAGATTACCTTTGACTATTTGGGGTATTTTTACTGCCACAGTACTAGCGATGCTAGCTTTTCCTGCCCTTTTAGTAAGTTCTATAATGATGACTTTAGATAAAGTATTGGGAACAAGTTTCTTTATGCCAACAATCATTAAAGCAGGTGAAGTTTTAGAGTATGGTGGTGGAAGTCCAATATTATTTCAACATTTATTTTGGTTTTTTGGACATCCAGAAGTTTATATTGTTGCTTTGCCGGCTTTTGGAATAGTTTCAGATTTAATATCAGTTCACGCTAGAAAAAATATTTTTGGTTATAGAATGATGGTATGGGCAATTGTTGGAATAGGAGCCTTGAGCTTTTTTGTTTGGGCTCACCATATGTACGTTAGTGGAATGAACCCTTGGTTTGGTTTCTTTTTTGCAACTACTACACTTATTATAGCCGTACCAACAGCTATGAAGGTATATAATTGGATTTTAACTTTGTGGAGAGGAAATATAAGAATTAACACAGTTATGCTATGGTGTTTAGGTTTTATAGTTACATTTGTGAATGGTGGAATAACTGGAATCTTTTTAGGAAACGTATCTGTTGATGTACCATTATCAGATACATATTTTGTTGTTGCACACTTTCATATGGTCATGGGTATTGCGCCTTTAATGGTTATAATGGGCGCTATATATCATTGGTTTCCTTTAGTTGCAGGAAGAATGCTGGATGAAAAATTAGGTAAGTGGCATTTTTGGGCAACTTTTTTAGGCGCATATTCAATTTATTTCCCAATGCACTATCTAGGTTTCATTGGAGTACCTAGAAGATATTTTGAAATGTATGATAGTCCTTATATGACATCTGGGGTTGGTTTAAACGAGTTTATAAGTTTAGCAGCCTTTTTGGTTGGCGCTGCACAATTTATTTTAATTTATAATATTATTAAAACTTTAAAAACAGGTAAACCTGCAGGTAAAAATCCTTGGCAGGCTAACTCATTAGAATGGTTCACTTCAACGGTTCCACCTGAGCATGGTAATTTTGGAGATAGACTTCCAGTAGTTCATAGATGGGCATATGATTATAGTGTTCCCGGAGCAAAAGAAGACTTTATTCCTCAAACAACACCTCCAAGCGAAGTTGCCAATACAGAGGTAGAAAAAACATAAATTAAGTTATGTCTGATCCAAAAATAGAGGGCTTTGAACTTAAACCAGGGTTTAAGGGAATGGCTGAAGATACGGCATCAGATCAAACTATGTTTAAAGGAGTACATTGGGGTAAAGCTATGATGTGGATCTTTTTACTTAGTGATACTTTTGTATTCAGTTGTTTTTTAATTTCTTATATGAAGGGTAGAGCATCGACACCAGTTGAATGGCCTAATCCAAGTGAAGTTTTTGCTTTAAATGCATTTGGAGTTCCAGTTCCTCTATTACTAATAGCAATAATGACATTTGTTTTGATAACAAGCAGCGGAACAATGGCTCTTGCTGTTAAATATGGTTATGAGAAAAATAAAAAAATGTGTGGATGGCTAGTGTTAGCAACTGCGATTGGTGGACTAACATTTGTTGGCATGCAAGTCTTTGAATGGTCAAAATTAATTCATGAGGGTGTGAGACCTTGGGAAAATCCATTTGGAGCAGCTCAATTTGGCTCATTTTTCTTTATGATAACTGGTTTTCATGGATTTCATGTATCTATAGGAGTAATATTTTTGTTCATTTATGCATATAAAGTTTTTGCTGGTCATTATGAGTCGGGTAAAAAAGGGTGGTTTACCAAATTAAAGGGAGATTACGTAGAAATAGAAATTTTAGGTCTATATTGGCATTTTGTTGATCTTGTTTGGGTTTTTATTTTTGCTTTCTTTTATTTGTGGTAATTTAAAATATGAACGACACAGAAAAAAAACAATCATCTAGTACCCACAACATTGGTATATATCTTTGGATTTGGGGGCTATTATTCGTTTTAAGTTTTTTTTCATATTTAGTTGATTGGTATCAATTTCAAGGTTTGTTGAGATGGAGTTTAATATTATTTTTTATGTTTTTAAAAGCAGGTTTAATAATGATGTTCTTTATGCATTTATTTTGGGAACGTTATGCAATAGTTAATGTTCTATTATGGCCAATGACAGCAATTGCCTGTTTCGTTGGTTTAATGTTCGCTGAAGGACAATATACTCTTTTTTCAAGATTATTTTATTTTTTTGTAGGAGCTGAATAAACTATGGATGGATACGATATACTTGCTGGTTTTTTAATATTTTTCATTTTTTTTATCTATATTACATGGTTTGGTTTTTCTATGAAGATGGAAAAGCAGGAAGATGAAGGTGAAAATATCAAGATAAATCCATACGATAATCTTCCACTTCACCGTAAGTTGATTGATAAAAAAAACAGCAAAGTAGAAATTTTTGATTTAGGAAATCACGTTCTTATCATCGGATTAATTTTAATAGTAATATTTATTTCACTTAATGTTGATTAAAAGTGACAAGCAATATTTTAAAAAATAAATCTGATACATTTAATATATTCAAATATTTAAAATCATTGGCTCTTTTAATGAAGCCTAGAGTAATGTCTTTAGTTATTTTTACCTGCACTGTTGGTTTATTAACTGCGCCAACATCGATACCTTTAGATAAATCGATTATAAGTATATTTTTTGTAACCGTCGGAGCAGGTGCTGCTGGTGCCCTAAATATGTGGTACGAGGCAGATCTAGACAAACTAATGACTAGAACCTGTTTAAGACCTATTCCAACTGGAAAAATTAATAGGGAACACGCACTAATATTTGGCATAACATTATCAATTTTATCGGTAGCAGGTTTATACTATTTCTCAAATTTTCTCTCAGCATTATTATTATTAATAACAATAGCATTCTATGTTTTTGTCTACACAATTTGGTTAAAAAGAAAAACGCCTCAGAATATTGTAATAGGAGGTGCATCAGGCGCTCTACCACCAGTTATCGGATGGACTATTGCAACCAATTCTTTAACATTTGAACCAATAACATTTTTTTTAATTATATTTTTTTGGACACCGTCACACTTTTGGGCACTAAGTCTTTACAAAGCTGAAGATTATGAAAAAGCAAAAATTCCAATGCTGCCAATTACCAATGGAGTAGAAGAAACTAAGAAAAATATTTTTGTTTACTCACTGATTATGTTGCCAGTAGTTGTAATACCTTATTTAATAGACTTTGTAGGTACGTTATTTCTAGTGGCTACATTGATACTTACTTTTTATTATAATTATGTTTGCTATGATCTCTTAAGGTATAAGAAAAACAAATTTGAAATAAAGAAGGCTAAAAAAGTATTTTCTTACTCAATTTTATACCTATTTTTGATTTTTGTTCTATTTTTGGTTGATCAGATTATAAGATAAATAATTCTATTTATTTTATAATAAAATGGTAAAAAAAATCATGAAATATGTAAGCACAAGAGATAATTTTAAAGAATATACTTTCAAAGAAGTTTTTATAAAAGGCTTGGCAGATGATGGCGGACTTTATGTTCCCAAATCATTAAAAAAATATAATATTTCAGAATTATCAGCTTTTAAAGATTTAAGTTACAATGAATTATCCACTGAAATAATAAGTCAATTTTCGTCGGATTTTATTTCAAAAGACGAACTTTCATCTTTAATTAGCAAATCTTATTCAACATTTAGAGATAAAGAAGTAATAAAAATTTCAAATTTAGGCAGACAAAAATTATTAGAATTATTTCATGGACCAACATTAGCTTTTAAAGATATTGCAATGCAATTTATTGGAAATTTATATGAGTACTATTTAAGCAAAAATAATAAAAAAATAAATATAGTAGTTGCAACATCTGGTGATACTGGAGCTGCAGCAATAGATTCAATCAAAGGGAAATATAATTTAAATATTTTTGTTTTACATCCAAACAACAGGATATCTTCAGTCCAAAGAAAATTAATGACGACAGTTGAAGAAAAAAACGTTTTTAATATTGCAATAGATGGTAACTTTGATGATTGTCAAAACATAGTTAAAAGTATGTTTTCAGATTTAGAATTTTCTAAATCTATAAATATGTCAGGCGTTAACTCAATTAACTGGGCAAGAATTATTGCTCAAACGGTTTATTATTTTTATTCATATTTTAGAATAGGAAAGGAAAATATTTCATTTTCGGTTCCAACAGGAAATTTTGGTGACGTTTTTGCAGGCTATATAGCTAAGAGAATGGGACTACCAATTGACAAATTAATTGTAGCAACAAATGAAAACGATATTTTGCATAGAGCCATTTCAAAAGGAGATTATGTATCCAAAAAAGTGAAAGAAACATACTCACCAAGTATGGATATTCAACTTGCAAGTAACTTTGAAAGATTAATCTATTACATCAACAATTCTGACTCTAAAATAACAAAAAATATAATGAAAAAAATAAAGCAAAATATTTATCAAATTGATAAATTAAATTTAGATACAATCAAAAAAGATTTTTTATCTGAAAGTTGTAATGAGAAAGAGACTTTGGAGATCATTAAAAACAATTATGAAGAAAATAATATTATATTAGATCCACATACTGCAGTTGGAGTTGGAGCGGCAAAAAAATTATTGTTAAATGATTGTGTAGTTTTATCTACTGCCCACCCATGTAAATTCCCAAACGCTATTAATAGTGCAATAGATAAGCATGAAAAGTTACCTGAAGCACTTCAGCATATACTAAATAAAGAGGAAAATTTTCAAGTGTTAAAAAATAATGCTGAGGAAATAAAAAAATTTATTAAAAGCAAAGTATAGCTACTAAGGGGGCGTTCTGTTGCCAGGAATTATATTAGAAAGTAGCATATTTGATTACTTATTAAAACTACTTGGTTGTAAACTTCGTTGTCAGAATGACTTATTTTCTTTTTAGTTGTTTTTTTTGATCTTTCATTTCGTTGTAAAATTGATTAAAATTTATAAAACATGTATTGATTTTTATTTAAATTTAATAGATATTTTAACAATGAAAAAAATAATTGTCTTATTTATTCTTCTAACATTTGTAACTTCTTGTGCGACACCTACAGTTGTTAATGTAGTTGAACCAACAGATAATTCATTAACTTGTGCTCAAATAGATACACAGATAGCTATGGCTGCGAAATATGCCGATGACGCGAAAAAAGAAAAAAATATGGGAACAGGAACAAATGTTGCTGCGCTATTATTTTGGCTTCCAGGACTATACCAAACTAATGTTAATGTAAAAGAGGCGGTTGATGCCGCAAATAGAAGAGCGGAACATCTATCAAGATTAAAAATTTCAAAAAACTGCCCGTAATAAAATAATTAAAATTTAAATTTCAAATAAAAAAAAATAGTGCAAAGGGGGCGTTCTGTTGCCAGGTGCCCCAAACCCCGTAAGCTTTAAGATTTTTTAAACTAACTAAGAAAAAAAAATTAACAATTTTTTTTTTATTTACTAATGCTAATATTAAATTTCTGTTATGCAAAATGTGAAAATTTATTAGTTAGTTATTTGCTGCTTCTCTAGCAATTAAATCAACTTCATTATTAAATCTATCAGTGGAGTGTGCTTTTACCCAAATCCATTTAATATTAAATTCTTTAGATAGGGTATCTAGCTCTATCCACAGCTCTTTATTTTTTACCTGCTTTTTATTTGAGGTTTTCCATCCATTTTGTTTCCAGTTATGTATCCACTCAGTAATTCCTGATTTAACATATTTTGAGTCTGTAAAAATTTGAACTTTGCTACCTTTGGAAATTTTTTTTAAAGCTTTAATAGGAGCAAGTAATTCCATCTGATTATTAGTAGTATTTTTTTTACTTCCGTTTATTTGAGTTTTTTTTTCATCCTTTATAATTATAGCTGCCCATCCACCATTACCTGGATTTCCTATGCAAGAACCATCAGTATAAATTTTTATCATTAAATGTAGTCCTTAAAAGATTTAAGTTTTCTATGAAAATTTAATTTTTGTATATATTCTTTTGGATCTTTAATTTCAATGTCTGCACTTTGAGGAGTATTTAAATAATCAAAAGTTCTAGTTAAAAGGTATCTTAAAGCTGATCCTCTACACATTATATTAAAATACTTCATTTCATAAATATTTAATTTCCTTATTGATCTATAGCCCTTGAGTAATTTTGAAGATTTTGCCTTATCAAAAATAAATCTATTTTTTCTCTTATTGAAACATAAAGCGTTAATACAAATTGCTAGTTCGTATATATAAAAATCGTTTGCAGAAAAATAAAAATCGATAAAACCATAAAATTTTTTTTTATAAAAAAAAATATTATCTATAAACAAATCACAATGAATAATTCCTTTAGGAAGATTTTTAGGCCAATTTTTCTTAATAATTTTTAAATCGTTTTGCATAGTATTTTTAAGATTTTTAGAAATATTATTTATACGGTTGTCTAATTTTGATATTAAATTAGGCCATGAATTCAAAGATAATGAATTTTTTCTATAAAGTTTAATTTTTTTTGAGACTAAATGTAGTTTTGCTATATTTTTTCCTACAGTAAAACAATCTTTGCTACTTAATTCCTTTTTATCTTTACCTTTTAAGAACGAGACAATGCAAGCTCTTTTATTTTTAACTTTAAAAATAAAACCACCTTCTTTATTTTGTATTGGTTGAGGACACCTAATATTTTGTTGAGATAATTTTGACATTAATTTCATAAAGAAAGGTAAATCTTTAGCATTAACTCTCTTCTCAAAAATAGTTAAAATATATTTTTTGTTCTTTATAAAAATTAAGTAATTGGTATTCTCAATTCCTTGTTTGATACCTTCAAATTTTGATATTTTCCCTAATTTAAATAATTTTTCAATTTTAGAAATATCTGAGTAATTTATTTTTGTAAAAACAGCCATTAATTCAATTTTCCTGGAATTTTGAAAGTTATATCCTCTTTGATTATCTCTACTTCCTCTATATTTATTTTATATTTTTCTTTAAGGCTATTAATAAAATTCTCGACCAATATTTCAGGAGCAGATGCACCAGATGAAATACCGATCGTATGACAATTATCTAATCTTTCAAAAGGTATTTCACTTTCTGAATGCATTAAAATCGATGCCTCACATCCAGACTTTTTTGCTACTTCAACTAATCTAACGGAATTAGAGGAGTTCCTACTCCCTATTACAAAAAACATATCGCATTTTCCTGCAATTTTTTTTACTGCTATTTGCCTATTGGTTGTAGCATAACAAATATCTTCTTTTTTTGGTTCTTTAATCTCTGGGAATTTAATTTTTAATTGATTAATAATTTCTTTTGTATCATCTACAGATAATGTTGTTTGAGTGACATATGCAATATTTTTGTAAGTTTTATTTTTATAATTTTTGGCATCATCAACACTCTCAATCAAATCAATTCCATCACTAGGTATCTGACCCATTGTTCCTATTACTTCTGGATGATTTCTGTGGCCTATAAGAAGAACATGTGATCCATTTTTATGTAAATTTTCAGCTTCTCTATGAACTTTTGATACCAGTGGGCATGTTGCATCAATATATTCCATTTTAAGATTATCCGCTTCTTTTGGAACTGATTTTGGAACACCATGTGCCGAAAAAATTACAGGACGAGATTTATCTTCTACTTCATTAAGCTCTTCAACAAAAATAGCACCTATTTTTTTTAAATTTTCTACAACATGTTTATTATGAACAATCTCATGTCTTACATAGACTGGTGCGCCATATTTATCTATACTTTTTTTTACTATCTCAATTGCCCTATCCACACCAGCACAAAACCCTCTAGGTGAGGCTAAATATATTTTTAAATTTTTATTCCCCATTTTTTTCTTTCCTAAAAAAGGGGATTAAAAAAACAAGACATGCAACTAAAAAAAATAAACTACCAAACATTGCCCAGAAACTTCCAATACTTGATATAGTAAAACCAATTGCTGAAATTATAAACAATATCCATCCAAATAAATTAATGTTTTTATTTTTCATTTTTTTCGACTAAATATTCAAGCAATATATGTGGAAATGTTAAAGACGCCAAACCAATAAAAATTACTTTATAAA
>CACEMD010000014.1 GCA_902560625.1 uncultured Pelagibacteraceae bacterium | reverse complement strand
TCTTAAATCATTTAAAATATGTAAATTTTTTTTCAAATTTTCTGAGCTTAAAGCATTTAAAATTTCATCAACTTTCTCTTGTTCATTTTTTAGTTTACTCTTTGAGTTATCTAAATCTTCATTTGACTTTTTTTCTGTTTCATAATATTTTGAGTCAATTTCAATTAGATCACCTTTTTCTTCTTTTAATCTTTTTTCATTAGAGTTAGCATCAATTACAATGCTTTTTTCTCTACTTATATCTTCATCAATTGTGTTTAGAGAGTTCTTAATATTAGATATTTCAATGTTAATTCTTTCATTTTCCTCATCAATGCTTTTAATTTCAAGGTTTAGTCGCTGAATTTTTGATAAATTTTCAATATTTTTATATCTTATTGGAGTTACTTTTTCAGTAGCTAGTTTAATATTTTTTTCGAGGTTTTCTAACTTATCTCCAAAATCTTTAACTTCATTGTCTGCTTCTTTATTAATTTCATTTTCTATTTTTATTTCTTCATCAATATCTTTTAATCTTAAAAAATATAATCCAGCCTCAATTTTTTTAATTTCTTCAGATATAATTTTGTATTTTGTTGCCTCCTCTGCTTGTTTCTGAAGATTTAAAAGTTGTCTTTCTTGTTGTTTTCTAAGCTCATCAGCTCGTTTTAAATTATTTTCTGCTGCATTTAATCTTAGTTCAGCCTCATGTCTTCTAACATGTAACCCTGAAATTCCAGCTGCCTCCTCTAAAATTGCTCTTCTATCGGATGGTTTAGCTGTTACTAGTCCACCTATTCGACCCTGACTAATGATTGAAGGGGAGTGCGCTCCAGTAGATAAATCTGCAAAAAACATTTGAGCATCTTTAGCTCTTACCTCTTTATCGTTTATATAGAATTTTGAACCTTTGTCTTTTTCAATTTTTCTTCTAATCTCTATTTCCTCAATATCCTTATATTGATGAGGTCCTTCATTATTTAAATTAAATAAGTTTATTGAGACTTCAGCAATGTTTTTAGATGGTTTGTTTGAAGTACCTGAAAAAATTACATCTTCCATTCCCGATCCTCTCATACTTTTTGCTGATGTTTCACCCATACACCATCTCAAAGATTCAACAATATTAGATTTGCCACAACCATTTGGTCCAACAATTCCTGTTAACCCTTTTTCTATGAGAAAATTTGTTCTTTCAGCAAATGATTTAAATCCTAAAAGTTGGATTTTTTTAAACTCCATTCACAAACTTATATCAGTTTTTCCAAGTATTTTTTCAAATTTTTATAAGTTAAGCTTTTTTCGAACTTTTCACCTAATATTATTAGTGTCGGCGTAGCTTGAACATTGAAAGTTTTAGCACCTTCGATTCGGTCTTCAAGAATATGATCTTCAAGTTTTTGATTATTTACACATTCTTCAAAATTTAAACCAAAACTAGAATCCTCAATTATTTTTTTTAAATTTTTGTTAATATCTACTACCGTATTTCCCCTGATCCATTTGTTCTGGTTTTCATAAAGATAATGAAGTATTTGAGAATTTCCATCATTCTTACAATGTGCAATTTTAGATGCATTTAATGCCACAATATCTAAGGGAAAATTTCTAAATTCTATTTCAAGGAGTCCTTTATCTATAAAGTTTTCTTTTAATAATGGATAAACATTTTTGTGGAAATCTGCGCAATGACCGCAAGTTAAAGACTCATAAACAATCATTTTAATTTTTGAAGATACATTGCCCTCAGTGATCGATATAACTTCTGCCTTTAAGTTTAAAGAACTCAGACTAATTACGAAAAATAATATATATACTATTTTTTTCATTTTTTTTTATAAACTTTTGTTAATTCTAATAAAGAATCTTTTATTTTTTCATTTTTAATATCATAAATTTTTTTTTTAAACTTATTATTTGTCACGGTATATTTTTTGTCTTTATTAAGTTCAATCTCGCCCTCAAAGGTTTTAACTTTAATTTTTTCAACTACTTGATAACCAAAAAAAATGTTGATTTTTTCAATAATAGTTTTTTTTGAATATTCTATATCGACTTCATGACCTCTTTTAACCATTATTGTTAAAGTGTTACCAACAACTTTGTTAGATTTTTTAAAAGAACTTGGATAACAAGTTTTAAAAAACTCATTACCCACAAGGTGTTTCCAGTTATCAAGGGTTTTTGAGTAAATTTCACCTTTATTAATAATAATTCTTCTTATTTTTTGTGGCAAAACATCTTTAAAAGATCTTAATCCTTGAATGGTTTTATATCTGTGCTTAGTATTATTTCTAAATTTCATATGAACAACCAAAGTATAACAAAAGAAATTCTTAAATGGTACGATAATAACAAGAGGATTTTGCCTTGGAGAAAGCACTTAACTAATAGGCAAAAAGAATATTTTACTCTTGTTAGTGAAGTAATGTTACAACAAACACAAGTAAAAACTGTAATACCTTTTTTTAATAACTTTATAAAAAAAATCCCTAACCTGAAAACCCTTGCCAAAACAAGGGATAAAAAACTTATGAAATGCTGGGAAGGGCTTGGATATTATTCTAGGGCAAAAAATTTAAAAAAAACTGCGCAAAAAATAATTAAAGAGTTTAATGGAAAATTGCCAAACAATATTGATCATCTAAAAAGTTTACCAGGAATAGGGGATTATACATCCAGTGCAATAATGGCCATAGTATTTAATGAACAATTTATCCCACTTGATGGTAATGTTGAAAGAATTTTGAAAAGAATTTTATACTTAAAAACTAAAAAAGAAATTAGCAAAGATAATTTGCAAAAAAAAAAATCTTTATTTGGTAAATCAAGTCGCCCAAGCGACTATGCACAATCAATAATGGAGATTGGGGCTTTAATTTGCAAACCAAAAGATCCTTTATGTCACAAGTGCCCAATTAACAATATATGTATAGCATATAAAAAAAATGATTTTAATATTAAATCAAAGAATAAATCTAATAAAGTAAAATATTTTGAAGCTGAAATCTATAAAAGTAAAAGTAAATATTTACTTGTCAAAAATACTAAATTTAATTTCTTAAAAAATTTATTAATTTTTCCAATGAGAGAAATAAATCAAAAGAAGTTCCGGTCCTCTATTAATAAAAGTATTAATATTAGGATGTCAAATATGGATATGAAGATTACAATTAAAAACAAAAAAAGAAAAAAATATATAACTAATAGCTTATTATTAGATAAGAATGATATTAAAAATCATATTTTACCATCCTTTACAAAAAAAATTTTAAATTCAATAATGAGATACTAATGAAAAAAGTCGCAATCGTAGGTGCAGGAATTTCAGGTTTATTTTTTGGAAACCTCTTAGAAAAAGATAAATCTTACTCTTATAAAATTTTTGAAAAAAAGCCATCACTAAATCTAAAGGATGGATATGGAATACAATTATCAGTAAATAGCATTGATATACTTAATAAAATAGGTTTTAACAAAATAAATGCAAATGATGTTTTTTTTCCAAAAAAAGTTAATTTTTTTGATGCCAAAAATTCAAAAAAAATATGTGACATTGATATATCTTATTTTAACAATCGGATTAATAGATACACAACTTTAAAAAGATCAAAACTTATTGAAATCCTTTTAGAAGGCATTCCTTCTCAAAAGATATTTTTTAATTCAAATCTTATTGATATTGAAATTAAAGATAGATTATCGTTGTGTTTTGGAGACAACTACAATGAAGATTTTGATTATTTAGTTGCTGCAGATGGTGTTTATTCAAAAACTAAGCAAATTTTATTTAAAAAAGAAGGTTTACCACAATACTTCAATTCGATTGCCCTAAGAGGAAACATAAAAAACTACGAAAATTTTGATATTTCAATATATTTGGGGCCGAATTTTCACTTTGTAATTTATCCGGTAAATCAATATAAAGAATTCAATTTTATTTCGATTATAAGAAAAGAATTAATTCATGAGGAAATATCAAATAAAGATTTATTTAATAGCAATACATTCACAAACAGCCTATTAAATCAGATTTCTTCAAAATCAAATCTGAATTTAATTGAGCAAGTTGAAGAAATTAAATGCTTCCCAATTTTTGTAAGTAAAAAATTTCAAATTCCCCAATCAAATAGAATTTTTTTTACTGGAGATGCATTTTATTCATTTCCACCTTCATTCGCTCAAGGTGCAGCACAATCAATAGAAGCTGCAAATGAACTTTTTAACGATTTTAAGAATAATTCATCAAATTACTATCAAAAAAGGATTTTGAGAACAAAACAAATAAATTCCAGATCTTCATTAAATCATTTTGCCTTTCATCTTTCTAATCCATTTAATGTTTTTTTGAGAAATATTTTTTTAAGACATCTGTCAAAAAATAAAAATTTTTTAGAAAATTATTTGGGTAAAATTTACAACAACTAGTTTCTTGGTCTTAGACGCTGTCTCAGATCGTCAATCGGTTTTAAGCTATTACCTGATTGATAATGCCAATAAGTCCAACCATTACAGCTATCAGATCCTAGTATTAATGCAGCTACCTTATGAATTGATCCTTCGCTTTTTTTATGTTTTATACTTCCATCTACCATAACCTTTGCATAAATTTCTTTTTTACTATCATAAATTTCTATTCCAGGTTTAATCACACCTAATTCAATCAATGAACCAAAAGGAATTCTTGGTTTAGATTTATTATTTTGAACTGTATCTAAATATTCATCCTGAATTATATTTGTATTTCTTAATCTTTTATTTGCAGCTTCGTAATATATTTTTTCTTTTTCAATTCCTACGTAAGATCTCCCTAGTTTCTTGGAAACTACAGCTGTTGTTCCAGATCCTAAGAAAGGATCTAAAATATAATCATTTTTATTTGAAGAAGCTAATATAATTCTGTGAAGTAACGCTTCTGGTTTTTGTGTTGAGTGAACTTTTGCTCCATTATTTTTTAATCTTTCTTTACCATTACATATTGGTAAATTCCAAGTAGATCTCATTTGTAAATCATCATTAAAACATTTCATTGATTGGTAATTAAAAGTGTATTTTGATTTTTTACTTTTTGAAGCCCAGATTAATGTTTCATGAGCATTAGTAAACCTGGTACCTCTAAAATTGGGCATTGGATTATTTTTGTTCCAAATTACGTCATTTAAAATCCAAAAACCTAAATCTTGAATTATTTTACCAACTCTAAATATATTATGATAACTACCAATTACCCAAATAGATCCGTTTTTTTTTAATACTCTTTTGCACTCTGTTAACCAATCACTTGTAAATTTATCGTATGTTTTAAAGCTTTCAAATTGGTCCCATTTATCATTTACTGCTTTAACTTTTGATCTATCTGGTCTAATCAAGCTATTTTGTAATTGTAAATTATAAGGTGGATCTGCGAAAATTAAGTCGAATGTTTCATCAGGAATTTTTTTTAATTCTTTAAGACTGTCACCGTTTATGATTTTATTATTAAGATTTTTAGTAATCATTTTTTAAAATACAATTAGACTCCAGCGTAGATTCCGCGTCAACTATAGATTGAAAAAAATGGACTTTTCTTGTTATGTAATTTTATTTGGACTCAATATATTGTGTATAGGGCTAAAAGTTTTGCGATGATAATTGGTAACTCCAAATTTCTTTATTGCTCTTAAATGAAGTTCAGTACCATATCCCGCATTTTTATCCCATGCATATTTATTAAATTTTTTTGACATTTTTCCAATTAGTCTATCTCTTGCTACTTTAGCAATTATGGATGCAGCTGATATCTCAGGTATTTTCTCATCACCTTTTATTACATATTTTAAATTATAATTTTCTATTTTTGGAGCTTTATTTCCATCAATTAAAACACGGGAAGGCTTTTTATTTAATTTTTTGATTGCTCTCTTCATGGCTAGCAAACTAGCATTCAAAATATTTAATTTTTCAATTTCTTTTAGTGATGCAGACCCAATAGACCAATAAGAATTTTTTTTTATATACTTTTCCAATATTTTACGGTTTTTTTTTGTTAATTTTTTAGAGTCTTTTATTTTTTTTTTATCTATATTATTTTTAAAAATAACAGCTGCAGCAAATACAGGTCCAATTAAACTTCCTCTGCCCACTTCATCAACTCCAGCTGTAATATATTTCATTTCAAATTTTTAATTGCAATGAGTCAATTTTTTTTCTTATTTCTTTTAAATCAGTCCATGAATATTTTTTTTGCTCAGCCTGTCTTAGCAAATAAGCAGGATGGAAAGTTATCATTACAAGGTATTTTTTATTATTAATAATAATTTCTTTCCAAATACCTCTTTCTTTAGATATTTTAAGTTTTGATCCAAAAATAGCTTCCATAGCTGTACTTCCCATTAATATTAATATTTTTGGATTTATAATTGATATATGTTCTCTTAAAAATTCTGAATATCTCATTATCTCTGCAGCTTCTGGCTTTCTGTTTTTAGGGGGCCTAAAATAAACAACATTTGTTATGTATATTTTTCCTCTTTCTATATTTATTGCTTTCAACATTTTATTTAAAAGTGTACCAGCATCACCAACAAAAGGCTTCCCAATTAGATCTTCTTTTTCCCCTGGACCTTCTCCCACTAACATTAATTCGCTATTGGGGTTGCCATCATTAAAAACTAATTTTTTTGCTTTAGATTTTAGTTCACAATTATCAATATTTTGAATTTTTGTTTTTAATTTTTCTAATAAGTCTACTTTATCTTCTACTACTGGTTTAGTAATAATTCTATTTATTGGCCTATTTTCAAATATGTACTCTACATCTTTCATAATCGTTTAATCTAGGCTTATTTTGTCATTTTGATTTATCTCTTCTAACATCATAATATAAAAAATGGCCTTTAGAATTTTAATTATAATATTAACTCTTTTATATCAAAATATCGTTTTTTCCAAAATGAACGTTGGATCTGAATTCAACCAGAGGTATTTGTCGAATTATTTTTCTGCAATGTTGTCTTATAACAATTATGATAATGAAAAATCTCTTAAGTTCTTCAATTCATCAAAATTTCTATTAAATAAACACGATAACTTTTTAAAACAATATTTATTTTCGCTAGTTGAAAATGGACAGGTATCTAAGGCTATAACTCAAGTTAAATACTCAAAGGAAAAACAAAGCGCTGATTTTTTTGAAGCCAAATTATTACTTGTATTAGACTCTATTAGAAATAAGAAATTTGATAATGCTAATGTAATTTTAGAGGAACTAGAAAAATATCACGAAGAAGGAACATATGAATTTATTATATTTAAAACACTTAAAAGCTACAATAAACTTTTCATAGAAAGAAAAATAAAAAATAACAAAGAAAATTTTGGAAAACTTAGTATTATTACAAATGCATTTCAACATTGTTATTTAAACTCTCAAAAATCAAAAGCTTTATTCCTAAACGTTATTGATCCTGGAGAAGGTGATTATTCAAGATATTTATTTTTTTATATAAGTTATTTAATTCAAAATAATAGATATGACGATGTTAGGCAGGTTACTGAGGATATGGATCCTATTAACAGCGGCTTATTAATTCTTCAATTAAAAAAATGGATAGAGGAATCTAATTTTACAAAAATTAATAATTATTTCTCATGTCAAAATGAAGGTGATTTATTAGGTGAATTTTTTTATTTAATTGCAAACTTATATTCCTCTGAAGATATATTTAAAAAATCAAATTTCTATTTACAGATTGCAGATTATTTAAATCCTAAGTTTCATTTCAACTATTCTCTTTTAGCTGAAAATTATTTTTTAAATGAAAATTATAATTTAGCAAAAAAAACACTTAGTAAAATTAATAAGAGTGATGAAGTATATAACTGGTATAAAATAAAAAAAACTGGTCAGATTATAGCTGAACAGCTAGGTGAAGATCAATCACTTGAATTTATTGAAAGTAATTTTAAAAAAATTAAAAAACCTAATTTAAAAATTTTATATGATATGGGAAATATTTATAAAAAATTTAAAAAGTACGAAAAATCAATCTTATATTATTCTTTAGTTTTGCCAAAGGTCGATCCTGAATCTAATACTTATGCAGATGTATTATATAGAAGAGGAGGCAGCTATGAGAGAATTGAAAAGTATAATTTATCTGACATAGACTTACTAAAATCATTAGAAGTTTATCCAGAGGAACCTCACGTATTGAATTATTTAGCCTACAGTTGGTTGGAAAGAAAATTAAATATTGAAGAGGCAGTTGATATGCTGAATAGAGCCTATGAGCAAAAAAAAAATGATCCATATATTATAGATTCAGTTGGTTGGGGTTATTACCTAATTGGCGACTATGTTAATGCTGAAAAATTTTTAATACAAGCTGTACAACTCATGCCCGATGACCCAATTGTTAATGACCACTATGGAGATATACTATGGATGCTAGATAGAAAATTACAGGCAAAGTATTTTTGGAATAGCGTTTTAAAACTTAAGGATACAAAAGAAGAAATGAAAAAGGACATTCAAAAAAAATTAATTTACGGACCTGATAAATTAAATTTATGAATTTTGTAAGTCTCAAATCCTATGCAAAGATAAATTTATCATTAAGAGTTTTAAAAAAATTAAAAAAAATTCATAAAATAGAAACACTTATATGTTTTATAAATTTATATGATGAAATACATATAAAACAGTCAGATCACAAAAAACACGAGGTAATTTTTAATGGTGAATTCTCAAAGAAGATACCGAAAAAAAATACTGTAACAAAATTACTTGAAATTTTAGATAATAAAAAATTACTCAAAAATAAAAAATATTTGATTAAAATAAAAAAAAATATACCACAAAAATCTGGATTAGGTGGAGGGTCAATTAATGCTTCAACAATATTGAATTACTTAATTAAAATAAATCAATTTAATGTTAATTTGAAACAAAAATATCAAATCTGTAAAAAAATAGGATCAGATGTACTATTTGGTTTAGACATCAAAACTAGTCTTTTAAACAGTAAAAATAAATTAATAAAATCTAATAAAAAAGTCAGGTCAAATTTGATTTTGATAAAACCAAAGTTTGGGTGTTCAACAAAGGAAATTTATAGAGATATTAAATTTTATTCAAAATCAAATTTTCAAAATATTAATAAAAATTCTTTAAAAATATCAAATTTAATGAGGCTTCAAAACGATCTAGAGCCAATTGCTTTTAAACAGTACCCAATTTTAATAAATATCAAAAAAAAATTGTTAAAATTGCCCGGTATTAAATTTGCAAGAATGACAGGTTCTGGATCAACATTGATAGGTTTTTTTAATAATAAAAAAGACGCATTGAGCGGCCTGAGAAAAATGAAAAAAACATATAATAACTACTGGTGTATTTTATCTAAAACTATATAAAATTTTTTTTTTATGATATATGAATTTAATTTTGGGGCGTAGCCAAGTGGTAAGGCAGCGGTTTTTGGTACCGCCATTCCTAGGTTCGAATCCTAGCGCCCCAGCCAGTTATGAAAAATATTTTAAAAATCAAAATCATCTCGAGTTTGAAAAACTTAAAAATCAACCAGAGGTTAAAAAAGTATTTGACTCAATTTCAAATTTTTCGTCAGATAGTGAAATAAGGTATGTTGGTGGTTGTATCAGAAAAATTTTAAATAATGAAAAAGTTGATGATATTGATCTATCAACAAATATAAGGCCAGAAGAAACAATATTAGCTTTAAAGAAAAATCATATAAATTTTTTTGAAACAGGAATTAAGCATGGAACAATTACAGCTATTATAAACCAGAGAAAGTTTGAAATTACATCTTTAAGAAAAGATATTAATACAGATGGACGTCATGCAGAAGTTGAATTTTCTAAAAATTGGAAAGAGGATGCTTTAAGAAGGGATTTTACCTTTAACTCTGTATATGCAGACTTAGATGGTAATCTTTTTGATCCATTTAATGGGATAGATGATTTAAAAAACGGTAACATAAAGTTTATTGGTGATGCAAATTTAAGAATTAAAGAAGATTATCTAAGGATATTGAGATATATAAGATTTTTTTTAAATTACAGCAAGAACGATCATGAACAAAATATTAAAAAAATTATAAAACAAAATATTGTTGGAATAAAAAACTTATCAAATGAAAGATTGCTTGATGAATTAAAAAAAATTATTTTGTCAGATGGTTTTTTAAAACTTTCAAAAGATGACTTTTCTCTTGAAATATTGTTGCTAGTTTTTCCACAACTAATAAATATCAAGATATTTAAAAATTTAAATAAATACGCCCAAAACAATATCTTCAGACAAGATTTTATATTTCTTTTGTCCTTAATGATTGTAGATAATTCTAACAACGTAGATTATTTTTTCTACAAATTTAATGTTTCAAACGAAGCAAAGAAAAGAATAAATTTTATCAAGAATTTTATTTCACAAAATAATGATAAAAAATATTTTTCTGAAAATAATCTTTGGAAAACATTCTATTTTCATGGAAAACAACATTTATTAGACGTAATAAACTTTAAACTTTATACTTCAAAAAATTTAGACAAAAAACTTGTAAAGTTGATAGACTTATTTATTTCAAAATCCAAGCCAGAATTTCCAGTTAAAGCACAAAATTTAATTGAGGAATTTAATTTAAAGGAAGGTATTGAATTAGGTAGAAAGTTGAGAGAAATCGAAAATATTTGGATCGAAAATAATTTTAATATTTCAAAAAAACAAATTGAAAAAATTGCAAAAAATTAAATGTATTTTACGTCAATAATTTCGAAATTTTTAGTTCCCGCTGGTGTAGAAATCTCAACTAAATCTTTTTTATTTTTACCAATAAGACCTTTTCCTATTGGAGATTTATAATATATAAGTTTTTGATCTAGATCTGCCTCATCTTTTCCGACAATTTTATAATTTATATTTTCATTAGTATCTAAATTTTGGAGAAAAACTGTTGATCCAAAAATAATTTTTCCATCATTATTAATTTTAGTAACATCAATTACATTTGCCCTTGCGATAATATCTTCTATTTGTTGTATTCTTCCCTCATTATAAGATTGCTGCTCCTTAGCTGCATGATACTCTGCGTTTTCTTTTAAATCACCATGTGACCTCGCTTCAGAAATTGCAGATATTATTTCAGGTCTTTTTTTTTCTTTTAAAAAAATTAATTCTTTTTTAATTTTTTCAATACCTTGAATTGTTATTGGTTCCTTTTCCATTTATTTCCACTTTGCTAATGGTGGAAGAGACATTAATATTCCCTCAACATTTCCACCTGTTTGTAGTCCAAATTTTGTTCCTCTATCATATAGTAAGTTAAATTCTACATATCTTCCTCTTTTAATGTATTGAGTTTCTTTATCTTTTTTATTCCACTTCACTTTATGTTTTTTTAATATTATTTGCCTATAAATATTTTTAAAAGTAATTCCCACATCTCTTACAAAAGAGAAATCTTTTTCCCAATTTTTTTTTTTGTAATCAAAAAAAATACCTCCAATTCCTCTCATTTCTTTTCTATGTGGTAAATAAAAATAATCATCACACCATTTTTTATAACTTTTATAATATTTTTTATTGTGTTGATCACACATTTGCTTTAATTCTTCATGGTACCATTTTTTTAATACAATATCCTTTTTACTTGGAGTAATATCCATTCCACCACCAAACCATCCATGAGATGTGTAAATGTATCTAGTATTAAAATGCATTGCTGGTACGTTTGGATTTTTCATGTGCATAACAACTGAAATTCCTGATGCCCAAAACTTTGGACTTTTGTTTGTACCAGGAATTTTATTTTTAAACTTTTTTGAGAAAGTTCCATATACTTCAGAAAAATTTACCCCAACTTTATCAAATACCTTTCCATTCTCATAAATTCTAAATTCTCCACCTCCTTCATTTTTACTTTTTCCTCTTAGCCAACTTTTAGACTTGAAAATATTTTTTTTGTTTTCAATTTCCTCAATATCACGACAAATAACATTTTGTAATATTTTAAACCAATTTTTTACTATATTTTTTTTTATATCCTCATTCATAAATCGTAATTTGTTTGTCTTAAATTTTCAGCCAAAACTATTGCAACCGTTGTGGACACATTTAAAGACCTTTTATTTTTTTTCATTGGAATTTTTAATTTAAAATTTATAAAATTATGTATTTTTTTAGGAACACCAGAACTTTCTCTTCCAAATAGGATTGTATCGTCTTTCTTAAAATTAAAATCTGTATAAATTTTTTTTGCCTTTGTAGTCATTAGAATTATTCTACTATTTTTTTTTTGATTAAAAAATTCATTCGAGCTTTTATAAAATTTTATTTTTTCAAAATCCATATAATCCATTACAACTCTTTTAAACCTTTTATCACTTAATAAGAAACCACATGGCTCAATTATTTCGAGCATTGCACCTAGGCATGAGCAAGTTCTAATAATAGCAGCTGTATTTTGTGGAATATCAGGCTGATAAAGTGCTATTTTGGGTACAATTATGCTTCCATTATGTGTCATTCTTACTATAGAAATATATTTTTTTTATACTATGTAAATCATATATAAAATAATAAATATAACATAAGTCATGACAGACGAAAAAAAACCAAAAAGAAGAGATTTCTTACTTACAGTTACTGCAGCCACTGGAGCAGTAGGGGTAGGAGCGGCTGCTTGGCCTTTAATTGATCAAATGAATCCTGACGCTTCAGTAAAAGCTTTAGCAAGCACAGAAGTTGATGTTAGCTCGGTTGAGCCAGGTCAATCAATTACAGTTTTATGGAGGGGAAAGCCGGTTTTTATCAAAAGAAGAACTCAAGAAGAAATAGATATAGCAAGATCTGTTGATGTAAAAGATTTGAAACATCCTGAGAAAGATGAAGATAGAGCTAAAAATCCTGAGTGGTTAGTTATGCTTGGAGTATGCACACATCTTGGATGTGTTCCATTAAGTGATAAAGGTGAATATGGAGGTTGGTTTTGTCCTTGTCATGGATCACATTATGATACATCTGGAAGAATAAGAAAAGGACCAGCCCCTACCAATATGGAAGTACCAAAGTACGAATTTTTAAATAGTAATACAATTAAGATTGGATAATAATAAAAATGAGTGATCACGAATATACCCCTTCATCTAAATTTGGAAAATGGTTTAATGATCGTTTGCCTTTATTAACACTTGCAAATCATTTAACTGATTACCCGACACCAAAAAATTTAAATTACTGGTGGACTTTTGGTGGAATATTAACTTTTTGTCTTATAACTCAAATTATAACTGGATTGATACTTGCAATGCACTATGTTGCACATGCAGATCTAGCATTTGGTAGTGTTGAGCATATAATGCGTAATGTTAATTATGGTTGGCTAATTAGATATGTACATGCAAATGGTGCTTCAATGTTTTTTCTTGCTGTATACATTCATATTTTCAGATCACTTTATTATGGATCTTACAAATCACCTAGAGAAATGATTTGGATACTAGGAATGATAATTTATGTTTTAATGATGGCAGCAGCCTTTATGGGATATGTTCTACCTTGGGGTCAAATGAGTTTTTGGGGTGCAACAGTAATTACAAATTTATTTAGTGCAATTCCTCTTGTTGGCGAAAGTATTGTAACTTGGCTTTGGGGTGGTTATTCTGTAGATAACCCAACACTAACAAGATTTTTTAGTTTACACTATCTTATTCCATTTTTGATTTTAGGACTTGTTGGTCTACATATTTGGGCACTTCATGTACCTGGTAACAATAACCCTATTGGAATAGATTTAAAAAAACCTTCAAAAGATACAGTTCCATTTCATCCTTATATAGTAATAAAAGATTTGTTTGCCTTATTGGTATTTTTAATAATTTTTGCATTATTCGTATTTTACTCACCAAATATACTTGGACATGCAGACAATTACATAGAGGCAAACCCCTTAGTAACGCCGGCTCATATTGTTCCTGAGTGGTACTTATTACCCTTCTATGCAATTTTAAGATCAGTTCCAGACAAACTTCTTGGAGTAATTGCAATGTTTTCTGCAATATTTGTTTTAATTATTTTACCTTGGCTTGATACTTCTAAGGTTAGATCGTCAATATTCAGACCACTTTATAAACAATTTTATTGGTTCTTAGTTGCTGATGTTTTAATTCTTGGTTATGTAGGAGCTATGCCAGCTGAAGGTATTTATTTATTGGTTGCTAGAGTTGGAACTGCATACTATTTTATACATTTTTTAGTTATTTTGCCAATCCTTGGACGAATGGAGAGACCACTAGAAATACCCACAAGCATTACAGATCCAGTTTTAGGTGGCTCAGTTGAACAATCTTTTGCAAAAAGGCACAAAGAAAAAATATGAGAATTAGCCTAAAGATTATTTTTTCTTTTATAGCAATTTTATCATTAATTACTAATTTATCTGCAGCAGAAAAAGCCGCAAAGCCTTTAAGCCCAGGTTGGAGCTTTAAGGGTTTCTTTGGTAAATTCGATAGAGCCTCATTGCAGAGGGGATATCAAGTATATTCAGAAGTATGTGCAGCCTGTCACTCAATGAAATATTTAACTTATAGAAATTTAGCTGAACCAGGTGGTCCAGAATTTTCTGTAGAACAGGCAAAAATTATAGCTTCAAATTATGAGGTTACAGATGGACCTGATAGTGATGGCGAGATGTTTACGAGACCTGCAAGACTATCAGATAATTTTGTTGGTCCTTATCCTAATGAGCAAGCTGCTACAGCGGCAAATGGTGGTGCCTACCCACCAGATATGTCAGTTTTAGTTAAAGCTCGAAAAGGTGGAGCTGACTATATTTATTCAGTTTTACTTGGTTATGATGAGCCTCCTGCCGGAATAGTTTTAGACGATGGAGTATACTATAATACTTATATGGCAGGTAACAAAATTAAAATGTCAAATCCACTATCAGAGGATTTAGTAGAATATATTGACGGAACAAAAGCTTCTAACGAGCAGATGGCTAAAGATGTAACAACGTTTTTAGCTTGGGCAGCAGAACCAACTTTAGAGCAAAGGCATAAATTAGGATTTAAAGCTTTGATTTATTTATTAATAATTACAGTATTAGTTTATTTCAGCATGAAAAGAATTTGGTCACGTATTGAAACGAAAGTTTAATATATCTCCATCCTTAACGATATATTCTTTACCCTCTAGTCGCATTTTTCCATTAGATTTTGAATCCACCCAGCCTTTATTATTAATAAAATCCTCATAAGAAACAGCCTCGGCCCTTATAAAACCTTTTTGAAAATCTGTGTGAATAGTACCTGCGGCCTCAGGCGCCAAACTTCCTTTTTTAATTGTCCAGGCCCTAGATTCCTCAGGTCCAGAAGTAAAAAATGTATTTAAATTTAAAAGAGAATATCCTTTTTTAACCAAGTTATTAAGTCCTGTATCTTTTATATTAATAATATCCATATAGTTTTTTTTTTCAGATGCTTCTAGTTGGTTTATTTGATTTTCTATATCTGCTGAAATTATAATTGTATTAGTAGATCCGTACATTTTTTAAAAAATTTTCAGTATACCAATTACCTTTAGAAACGCTTTTTTCATCTACATTACAAACATATAATTTTGGTTTTACTGATAAAAGTCCACTCAGTTTAATTTCCTGAGAGCTAAAAATATTGTTTAAACTATCTAATTTTTCATCATTATTTATTAATTTATTTACAGCTTCTAACAACTTTATCTCATTATCTGTAGAGTTTTTTTTATTCTTTTTATCTAATCTTTTTTGTATTGACTCTAAATCTGATAATTTCATCTCTGTCTCAACTATTTCAAGATCTCTTATAGGGTTTATATCTGGGTTTACATTTTGAATATCTGCAGAGTCAAAACATCTTACCATGTGAATAATTGCATCAACCTCTCTAATATGAGATAAAAATTTATTTCCTAGACCTTCTCCTTTTGAAGCGCCTTTTACTAAACCAGCTATATCTACAAATGAAATTGATGTATAAATTTTTTTTTTTGATTTAGATACTTTAGCCAAATTATCTAATCTACTATCTTTAAGCGGGACTATGCCTACGTTAGGATCTATTGTGCAAAATGGAAAGTTTGCAGCCTGAGCCTTACTTGAGTTTGTTAATGCATTAAATAGAGTAGATTTACCAACGTTTGGTAAACCAACTATACCACACTTAAATCCCATCTATTTATTATTTACAACGCTAGAAAATAAATCTAACTTTTTATCAACTAAGATTGTCAAAGATTCAATCATATTTAATGTTAACTTATTTAATTGCTCTTTTTCATCTTCATTAAAATCGTTAAGTACGTGATCTGATATTGAAATTTTCTTTTCTGGTTTTCCAATACCAACTCTTACTCTAGAATAGTCTTTTCCAATAAATTTATCGATAGATGCAATACCGTTATGACCAGCGTTTGATCCTCCAAATTTTGCTTTAATTTTTCCAA
>CACEMD010000013.1 GCA_902560625.1 uncultured Pelagibacteraceae bacterium | reverse complement strand
TAAGCCAAAATATAAACACAAAGAATCTAGGTTTAAAATTAACAGATAATGATGGAAAAGAGTTTATTGGAGGAATTGCTGTAAATGTTGGAAATCCACATGTAGTTTTTTTTTTAGAAAATATAAAGAATTTTAATTTAGAAAAACAAGGACCGGAAATTGAGAATAACAATATGTTTCCAGATAAATGCAATCTAACATTAGCAGAAAAAATAAACAAAAATTTAATAAAAGTAAGAGTGTGGGAGAGAGGCGCAGGTTTAACTAAAGCGTGTGGCACAGCGGCATGCGCAACCGCAGTTGCAGCCAATTTAGATAATTTATCTAACTCAAGAACTGAAATTGAATTTAGTTTGGGAAAACTAATAATCAACATTGATAAAAAAAATAGCATTCATATGAAGGGTCCTGTTTCAAATATTAAGGAAATTAAAATTAATTTATAATGGGTATTTTTGAAAAATTTAAATTAGGTTTTAAAAAAAGTGCAGAAAGTATTTCTACAGGATTAAGAGAAATAATAATAAAAAAAGAAATAGATGATGAAACCTTGGATAAAATTGAGGAATTTTTAGTAAGTTCAGATGTTGGTATCGACTCAGCTTCTGAGATTAGAGAAATTATTGCTCAAAAAAAAATAGATCCTAAGAATAGTCCCTTTGACGAAATAAATAATATTTTAAAACAATATATAGTTGAACTAATGACACCGTTAGAAAAAAACAGTTTTTTTGACAGAAAGGATAAACTAAATGTAACTTTGATTTCAGGTGTAAATGGAGTTGGAAAAACTACCTCCATTGGGAAAATAGGAAAAATTTTAAAACAAAATCACAACGATGTATTATTTGCTGCATGCGATACTTTTAGAGCAGCTGCAATTGATCAATTAGAAAAATGGTCCGAAAAAATTGGAGCCACGATAGTTAAATCTAACCCAGGCTCAGATCCAGCTTCGGTTGCATTCAAAGCTTTGGAAGAAAGTAAAAAAAAAAATATTAACCAAGTATTAATAGATACAGCTGGAAGACTTCAAAATAAAAAAAATCTTATGGATGAATATAAAAAAATTGTGAATGTTATCTCTAAATTAGATAATTCAGCTCCACACGAAATAATATTAGTTCTAGATGCTACATCTGGCCAAAATGTAATTAATCAATTTGAGGAATTTAATAAAATAATTCCAATAACTGGTCTTATAATGACAAAATTAGATGGAACTGCGAAAGGTGGAATTTTAGTTTCAATTTCAAAGAAGTATAAAGTTCCTATAATCGGTTTAGGACTCGGAGAGAAAGAAGATGACTTGCAAATTTTTAATGCAAAAAAATTTGCTGATGCTTTTATAACTTTCTAATTAATTAAATTATTTGAAATAAGTGGTTTATATAAATTGCACTTATAATTTGTATTTAAATCGCTAAAACCACAGCTCTTAGCAAATGAGGAAATTATAAAATCCAATTTTCCATTATTATTGTAAACTTTTAATTCATTTTTTTTTATATCGAACATTAAGCTCTCATTTACATTTTTTAGTGCACTCACCATAATTAACGTATTATTATCTCTCAATAAATAATATGCAAAATCTTCTGGAAATAGAGGAAAATTATATTTATTTAAAAGTTTTCGTGCGCGAGAGGGAAACCACTCATAAGAAATAAGAGGTTTGTCTTCACTTAAAAGGTTATTGTAAATATAGAGATCTTGTGGATAGTCATTGATATAATTTGAATTTTCTCCCTTTGCAATTATAGATTTTTCTCTTGTTTTAAAATAGAGTATAAAATTGTCATCGTGAGACTCCATTTTTCCAATATGGAAATAGTCATTTAAATTTTTATCATTTGCATAACTAAAGATTGTCATAAAAATATAGATTAATATTAAATAAATAATTTTTTTCATACACAATATCTTAAAAATAAAATCTGATTAGTATTTGTTTAAATTGTGTCTTAATTTAAATTATTTATGAATGAGTTTATCGAATTAACTAGGTCTAAATTATATTCCATCATATGATCATCATAATCATTAAAATAATTAAATTTAGGATTGTTGGATAAATTATAAATCTTCTGTCCCATTTCAAATGGTACAATTTTGTCTTTTTTTCCATGCATGATTAATATCGGAGATCTTAAATTTTTAATTTTTTTAATGGTCTCAAATTTATCCTTAAGAAGATATTTTACAGGAAAAATAGGGTAATATTTTTGGCCCATTTCAAGCATTGAGGTAAATGGAGCTTCTAAAATTATCCCTGCAAATTCTTTATACTGTGCAACATTAACTGAAATAGCTGTACCAAGAGATTCTCCATACAAAACTATTTGATTTTCTAAAATATTTTTTGATTTAAGCCATTTAATTACATTATCAGCATCTTTATACAATCCTTCTTCTGTTGGTTTTCCCTTATTTCCATTGAAGCCTCTGTAAGCAAAGATTAAATAATTCAAATTCATTTTTGACAGTTCGTTTAATTTATATATTCTATTCGAAAGATTTCCTGCGTTACCATGAAAAAATACTAACGTTTTAAAATTTTCATTCTTTTTATGATACCAAGCAACTAGTGTATTATCAGACTGTATAGAAATTTTTTCAATTTTGTGATTTAGTTCATTGCTAGTTTTTGAATTAAAGTTTGGATGATAAAGTAAATTTCTTTGATAAAAATACAAAAAAATTGTTATTACAAAATATATTAAAATAATTACTAAAGAGACATTCAGGACCATTTTTTTTAATCTTAGCAATTATAATTTGATTATTTTTTGTCGAAAAAAGCCTCATATATCATCATTGCAATTGCAATACCCATAAATATATAGACTGGTAAAACATCTAAGAAACCTATCATCATTGATCTTGTAAGAGTTGTTGCAAGTCCTATTAAAAAGAAAAGGCAAAAAGATAAACCTACTATCGTTGCAATTTTATTCATCATATTTTTTACTTTTTTGTTCTAACCATCTAGCAACCCCAAGAAATCTATGATCATCATACTTATCACCAATTAATTGTATTCCTAAAGGTAAGTTATTTTCACCCTGAAGTAAAGGTAGAGAAATTGCAGGTGTATGCATATACGACCAAACTCTATTAAAATCTGCACTTCCTGTACTTTTTAAACCTTTATCTGCAACTCCTGTTGTGCAAGGACTTAATACACCATGATAATCTTCAAATACTTCTTTGTAAGACTCATAACTTCTTTTCATAAAATCGACAGCATCTAAGTATTCTTTTGCTGAATATTTCATTCCTCTAGCAATTGCAGATTGCATTTCTTTTGATAATTTATTTTTTGATTTTTTGTAGTACATCTGAAAATTATTAGCTAAGTCTGTTTCATGAATAACCCGATGGTATTTGTCTATATCTTTGAAGTATGATGGTGTGTCAAATATTTCTATATTTTTTTTAAAAGACTTTATAAAAAACTCAAAAGATTCTCTTGATTTTTTATCAATTTTTTTCCAACTTTCTGTTTTATAAAATATAAACTTAGGTTCAAACATTGGACCTTTCAAACATTCGTCTAACATAAATTCAGAAGAATAATGTATTGTGGCTTCATCGTATTGATCCTTTTTAATTAATACTTTAGCAAGAAGTGCAACATCTTGGACAGTTTTTCCAAACACACCAATGTGATCAAGATTGTAAGATGTTCTTAAAACACCATTTCTAGAAATTAAACCGTAACTTGGCTTATATCCCACCACTCCACAATAAGAAGCTGGTCTTATTACAGAACCACCAGTTTGTGAACCAATTGATAAGGGCGCCATATGTGTTGCTATTACCGCAGCAGATCCACTAGAAGATCCACCTGGTGTTCTAGAATAATCGTGTGGATTTCTAGTTGGTGGTGGTCCTAAGTATGCTAACTCAGAGGTGGCAGTTTTCCCCATTATAATTGCTCCTTCGGATTTCAATAAATCTACAATTTCTGAATTTTGAGATTGTGTCTTACCTTTTCTCAAAACGGTTCCACATTCTGTCGGCATGTCATATGTGCCTATTATATCTTTGAGAGCTACAGGTATACCGTGTAATAATCCCATTGGTTTGCCAGATTTCCTATATGTATCGGCTTCTGTTGCTTTTTCTAACAAAAGTTTTTTGTCAAAATAAGCCCATGCTTTCACGTCTTTCTCAAACTTATTTATTTGACTTATATAATGTTCGCATAATTCTACAGATGTAAGATGTGATTTTCTTATTCTTTCAGCTAATTCTGAAATTGGTAATGAAAATACATTCGTCATTTATAAATTATTGCGCAAATAATGTATCAGGTAACCACAATGCTATTCCTGGAAACATATACATTAAAACCATCGCAAGTATTACAATTCCTAGAAAAGGCATGATACCTCTGAAAATTTCCATTAGTTGAACATTTTTACTTTGAACCCCCTTTAAGTAATAAGCTGACATTGCCATTGGAGGTGTTAAAAAAGAAGTTTGTAAATTTAAAGCTATAAGCATTGCAAAAAAATATGGGTTTACTCCGAAAAATTCAACTAATGGTAAAAAAATTGGAACAAAAATTATTAATATTTCAGTCCACTCAAGTGGCCATCCAAGGAGGAATATTATTATTTGAGTAATAACTAGAAATTGCCAAGGCTGTATATCCATTGATTTAAAGAAGTGTTCAAAAACTTCGTGCCCTCCAAGATAAGAGAATACAGACGCAAAAGTCCACGATCCAACAAACAACCACATAATCATTGCGCTTGTTTTTGCAGTTAAAAAGACTGACTCTTTAAAATTTTTCCATTTTAAAGATTTATAAAAGTATGAAAGCACTAAAGCTCCAAATGCGCCAACTGCTGCAGCTTCAGCAGGTGTTGCTAACCCAGCTAAAATTGTTCCTAGTACTAGAATAATGAGTGAAAATAGTGGAACAAATGAAACTAAAACTTCTTTTAAAATCTCTGCTCTTGGTGGAATTTCTTCTGCTGCAGGCTTTGGAGCTAATGAAGGATTAAAATATGCTCTTATTATTACATATAAAATATATAATCCTGCCAACATCAAACCTGGAAATATTGCTGCAGCAAAAAGTCTTAACGGTGACAATTGGGCGATTACCGCATAAACAATAAGCATAATACTTGGTGGGATTAGAATTCCTAAACATCCACCAGAGCAAATCACACCAGATGCAAATTTTTTATCATATCCAGCTCTAATCATAGCTGGCCATGCAAGAAGTCCCATAAGCGTAACTACTGCACCAATTATTCCTGTTGCGGTTGAAAATAATGCACAAGTGACAAGCGCAGCAACTGCCATTGAAGCAGGTAGTCTATGTGATGCTAATCTTATTGCAAAAAATAATTTTGCAACAATGCCTGCCCTTTCGACTAAGTAGCCCATAAACAAAAACAAGGGAACAGCGGTTAATACAGTGTTATCCATTATTGTATATGTGTTGGATACAAGTAAAGAAAATATCCGATTATCGAATAAATGGTCCATTCTTGTTGGATCAAAGTATGCATAATACCCAAATCCAACTCCCATTGCTAATAATGTGAAGGCAATTGGAAAGCCTAACAATACCGCAAAGAGAAATAAGCTCATCATTAAAATTGCAATTTCAGGATTTGTTAGTTCAAATAACATCTGCTTGATCGTCCTTTTGCGAAGTTCTCATTAATACTTTTTCAGTTTCTTCAGCATCTGCTGATGCTCTTATAGGCCAATGACCAGTTCTTATACATATTATAGCTCTAAAAACTTCACTAATGCCCTGTATGGTTAATAAAATTCCAGATAATGGTATTAATGATTTAGCCATATAAATTTGAATTTGTGCTGGGCTGTTCCAGCTTGTCTCTTTTATTTTCCAAGCTAAAGCAGCGTATTCATAACCATAAAACGCTAAAGCTAAAATCCCAGGAAAGAAAAATATAAAATATAAAATTAAATCAATCCAACCCTGTACTCTTGTTGGAAATAATCTATAGATAACATCACCTCTTACATGGGCTTCTGTTGATAAAGTGTATGCTCCCGCCATCATAAAAATAGCTCCATACATTTGTAAACTAAAATCAAAGTTCCATAATGTTGGACTGTTAAATGCATATGCCATTATTACTTCATAGCATGTACCCCCCATAAGAATAACTATACACCAAGAAAAAGCTTTGCCCATTGAAGCGCTAAGTGTATCGGCAAATTTTATGAAAGATTTCATTTTCGTACCATATGTTAAATTATATTAGTAAAGCAAACAAAAAAAAGGGGACCAAGTGGTCCCCTTTTTAAATATTTAAGTTAATAATTATATCTTAACTTTTCCAATAGGTCCGAACTCATTTTCATATGCTAATTTGTAATTAGGCTGGTTCATCAGCAAGTACTTCATTACTCTCTTAGCGTATGCTTTTTGAGAATCTACGATTTTCTTAAAGAAAGGATCTTTCTTATTGAAATCACCGATTACTTTATCCCAACCTTTTAATTGTTGAGCTAAAATTTCATCAGACGTTTGATAAACATTAACTTTATGTTCATTCATTAATTTAGATAAGTCAGCTGAATATCTAACTAATGCTTTGAAATAGTTGTCTGTGTTTGCAGCATATGCAGCATTTTTTAATATAGCTTTGTTAGCTGGCGACAGACCGTTAAATGTTTTGTTATTTATAGGTATTTCAAACATCTCTTGAGATTGGTGGAAGCTTCCTAAGTGATAATGCTTAGAAACATCTTGCATACCAAACTGTGAGTCTGAAGTTGGGTTGTTAAACTCAGCTGCTTCAATCAATCCAGTTTTCATAGCTGGTTGAATTTCACCACCTGGTAATTGTCTTACGACCATTCCCATTGCAGTAAGAACGTTAGTAGCAAGACCAACTGTTCTGTACTTCATACCTTTAACATCAGATACTTTAGTTACATTTTTCTTAAACCATCCAAATGGTTGTGCTGGCATTGGCATATGAAAAACACCTGTATAATCGAAACCAACTTTTTTAATTGTTTCTTCGTAAAGTGCTCTTCCTCCACCGTATTCCATCCATCCCATTACTTCTTGAGATGACATACCATATGAAGGTCCTGTTCCGAATAAAGATGCCGCAGCATTTTTACCGTACCAGTAAGCTGTTACCCAGTGACCCATGTCTACAGCGCCTGAGCTTACTGCTTGACCGATCTCACTAGTTTTAACAACCGCTCCTACAGGTTGAAGGTCAATTTTTAAAGACCCACCAGACATATCACTTACCATTTTGCAATAGTCTCCTGCCATTTCAAAAAAGATGTTAGCTCCACTTGGCCATGCTGCTTGCATTTTAAGTGTTTGAGCTGCACCTAAATTTACGTAAGGCATTGCTACAGCTGCTGCACCAGTAAGTGCTGCTGCTTTAAAGAACTTACGTCTTGAAGGTGTTTTTCCCTTCAATGATTTTTTTTCTTTAATCATTTATTTCTCCTCTTTAGTTAATTAACTACAATAATTAAAACATAAATCTTAATGAGAGTCTTAAGATAAATAGACTTATTCTAAATTATTTACAACTCAGAGTAGTATTAGTGAACCCAATGTTTAGTTTACTTTATTTTTGCATTTGCCAGTTTTAAAAAACTCATCAATGTTATCAATAGCTAGATTCGCCATTGCTGTTCTAGTTTCCTTAGTTGCGCTTCCTAAGTGCGGAAGAATGAAAGCACTTTTGTGCTTTAAGTAGCCAGGATTTAAATTTGGCTCGTTTTTATAAACATCTAAGCCTACTGCATATACCTTTCTTCTGTTTAATGCGTCTATAAGTGCCTCATCTTCAACTATATCTCCTCTAGCTACATTTGTAACAACTGCTCCTTTAGGAAGATATTCAATGGTTTCTTTATTAATCATATCTATTGTTTCTTTTGATGCTGGACAACATATTGACAGAACATCTGAAACTGAAAGTAAATCTTTAAGGTTGTCATGATAAGTTGCACCTTGCTCTTTTTCTTCACTTAATTTTGATCTATTATGATAGTGGATGATCATTCCTAAAGATTTAGCAATTTTTGCAATTTTTTGACCAATTCTTCCCATTCCTAAAATACCTAATCTTGCGCCAGTTAATTGTTTTCCAATCAAGTAATCTGCAGACCATTTCCAACCACTTTCTTTTGCACTCTCAATTCCTTCAGATGCTCTTCTACATGCTCCTAAAATTAATAATATTCCAATTTCAGCTGTTGCGTCTGTAAGAACGTCAGGAGTGTTTGTTACTACTATTCCTTTTTTTTTAGCAGCGTCTAAATCAATGTTTCCAAAACCTACAGCAAAATTTGATAATATTTTTATACTATCAGGTAGCTTATTTATTGTATCAGCATCCATTTTATCTGTTAATGATGTAAGTATTCCATCACAACCATTGCTCATTTCAACTACTTTAGATTGTGAATAAAGTTCATCATTATCGTTAAATGTAGCTTGAAACGTTTTTGATGCTTTTTCTTCACATGTTTTAAGTAATTTTCTGGTAATTAAAATTTTTTTCATTTTTAATCAGTTTATGTCAAAAATTTTACCAGGATTCATAATATTATTTGGATCTAGCGTTCTTTTAATAGATTTCATTACTGGTATGTTATCAGGATGTTCTTCTAACAAATATTCTTTTTTGTGAAGACCTATGCCGTGTTCTCCCGTTATAGTTCCGTTTAATTCTAAGGCTTTCCTAATTAATATGTCATTAAATTCTTTTATTTTTTTATATGTTTCCTTTTTTTTAGGATCAAAAGGTAAAAGTACATGAAAGTTTCCATCTCCTAAATGACCTACCATTGGAGCTCTTAAACCAAATTTTTTCGTTTGTTCTTCAGCAAAGTTAACACATTCTGTAATTTTCGAAATCGGAAGACATACATCAGTTGAATATACCCTTCCATTATTTATCAAAGCTTTTACTGAATAATATACATCCCATCTTGCTCTCCAAAGTTTATTTCTTTCCTCTAGATCTTTTGCCCATTTAAAGTTGCCACCATTGTTTTCTTTTGAAATTTCCTCTACGATTTTAATATTTTCTTTATTAGACTCTTCTGATCCGTGGAATTCAAAAAATAATGTTGGGACCGCTTCAATATCACTCAATTTGGAGTAGTTAATACTTATCTCCATTTGGTCTTTATTAAGCATCTCAATCCTTGCGATGGGTACACCATACTGGATAACTTGTTGAGCAGTACTTACTGCGTTTTCTAAAGTTGGAAAATGACATACAGCACTCATTATACTCTCTGGGATTGGAGATAGCCTTAATTGAACTTCAGTAATTATTCCTAGAGTACCTTCAGACCCAATAAATAAGTTGGTAAGATTATAACCAGCAGAAGTTTTTTTGGTTCTACTACCTGTATTTATAATATCACCATTAGACATAACAACTGTAAGACCTGTAATTACAGTTTTCATAGTGCCATATTTTACAGCCATAGTGCCTGAGGCTGATGTTGAAGCCATGCCTCCAATTGCAGCGTTAGCACCTGGGTCTATTGGAAAAAATACACCATCTTCTCTTAGATGATCATTCAATTGTTCTTTTGTGACGCAAGCCTGAACTCTACAATCAAAATCTTCAACATTAACACTCAAAATTTTATTCATTTTTTCAAGAGAAATTGTTATGCCTTTTTCATTGCCTACAACGTTTCCTTCTAAAGAAGTACCAGTTCCAAAAGGAACAACTGGAGTTTTATGTTCGTTACATAATCTTAATATTTTTGAAACTTCTTCATTTGTCTCTGGAAAAACCACAGCTTTCGACAAAATTGGATCATATGTATCTTCTCCTCTCGCATAATTTGCTCGAGTTGACTCAGATGTTGAAAATCTACTATTTAAAAGATTTTTTAATTTAACTTCAATTTGCTCATTCATAAATTTATACTACTAAAAATTTAATGAAAAAAATATAGAATAATCAACCTAACATTTTTTTGATATTTTCTAGAGCTTGCGAAATGTTATCTCTAGATGCAGCAAAACTAAATCTTACATAGTCTTTGCAAGTCTTACCGAATGCAGTTCCAGGCACTATTGCAACACCCGCCTCATGCATAGCTCGTTTACAGAATTCCTTACCATCCATACCAGTCCCAATCACCTTTGGAAAAGCATAAAATGCTCCTCCAGGTAAACTACATTCAACGCCTGGTAAACTATTTAATCCATCATGAATAAGTTTTCTCCTTTGAGTAAACTTATCCATCATCTCATGAATTGAATCGTCTGGACCATCAAGAGCAGCTATACCTGCAAACTGCGCAGCTGCATTCACACAGGAAACACTATTAATTAATAATTTATTAACATGCTCAACTAAATGTTCTGGCCAAAAACTCCAACCAAGTCTCCATCCTGTCATTGAATATGCCTTACTCCAACCTTCGAGAACAATTAACCTATCTCTTAATTCTGGATAATTGAAGAAAGTTGGCATTTCTTTACCATCAAATACCTGTCTGCTATAAATCTCATCACTCAGAATAGTAACATGCGGATATTTTTTTAATCCTTCCGCTAACTTGTCTATTTCAGGTCTATCAACGAAACTTCCAGTTGGATTGTTTGGATTAATCAAAATTAGCAATCTTGTTTTGTCAGTAATTAGTGAAAGAATTTTATCAGCTTTAAATTTTAAATCTTTATCTTCAGTCAAATCATAAGGAACAGAAGTTGATCCCGTATAATTGATCATTGACTCATAAATTGGAAATGCCGGCGTTGGGTGGATAATTTCTGCTCCAGGCTCACCAAAACACTGTATTGCATAACTCATAGTAGGCTTGCCACCTGGCATAATTAATATTCTCTCAAAACTAACTTCAGCTTTATAACGTTTTTTAATCCATCTTGTTACAGCCTGTCTGCACTCAGGAATTCCGTTAGACATTACATATCCATGGTGACCATCATCTAAAGCTTTTTTTGCAGCTTCAACCACGTGCTTAGGGGTTTTGAAATCTGGCTGTCCAAGTCCGAGATGTATCATGGGTTTTCCCTGAGCTTCTAATTTTTTAGCTTCAGCTAAAACACTAAAAGCTGTTTCTGTTCCAAGTCTATCTAAATTTTTTGCAAGTTTCATATTTCTCTCCAATATTAATTTCTATAAATTATCTTTGAACTGTTTAATTCTTGTAAATTCTTACACCCCATAAGTACCATGTTTCTATTAATCTCATCATGCATATTTTGCAATAAATGTTCAACGCCTTGCTGACCACCTGCGGCCAAAGAGAACAGAAACATTTTTCCAAAACTACACGCTTTTGCTCCTGCTGCCAAGGCTTTTAGTACGTGTGTTCCTCTTCTTATTCCTCCATCTAAAATAATTTCTAATTTATCCCCTACAGCGTCTGAAATAGCCTTTACTTGGTCAAAGGGTGATCTTGAACCATCTAATTGTCTTCCACCATGATTTGATATCATTATTGCTGTACATCCAATATCAATAGCTCTTTTTGCATCTTCAACAGACATAACTCCCTTTAACGCAAACGGGCCATTCCATTTTTTTACACAATATTCAGCATCTTTCCATCCCATAGCTGGATCATATTGTTCATTAATATATTCAATAACTGATTTTGAAATGTTTGTACCCTTGTCAGTTTTTTTTTTAACATTTGATAATTCAAATTTTTTACCAGTTAAATAATTTAGAACCCATCTAGGTCTCGATGCAAAACTGACTAGACTTTTCATAGTTAGTTTTGGTGGTGTTATAAAACCAGTTCTATGATCTTTTTCTCTATTACCTGCAACTAGCGTATCAACTGTCAAACACATAGCATCAAAACCAGACCGTCTAGACCTTTCGATCAAATCATCAGAAATGGATCGATCTTTGTGAACATAGAGTTGAAATAACTTTGGACCACTTGAAATGTTGGAAATTTCTTCAATGGAGTTATTGCCCATTGAGGACATGCTATAAAAAGTACCAAATTTTTCCGCTGCTCTTGCTGAGGCTTTATCTCCATCTGGATGATATAATCTCTGCATTGCAGCTGGAGAGAGAAAAATTGGCATATCAATTTTTCTTCCAAATAGTGTTGTTGATAGATCTGGTTTTCCAACGCTAGCTAAAATATTAGGAATTAAATCACAATCATCGAATGATTTGGTATTCCTTCTAAGAGTAGTTTCATCATCAGATCCACCATCTATATAATGAAAGATAGGTGATGGTAACTTCTTTTTAGCAATTTTTCTAAAATCTTCAAAGTTATAACAATTCTTAAGACCCATCTAAGACCTAAATCTTAAATTGCTTCTATTAAGATCACTAATTTTTTTACATCCCATAAGTTTCATATCTCGCTCTAACTCTGTCTTATATTGTCCTAAAGCTCTTTCGACACCGGCTTGGCCAGCTGCAGCTAAAGCATAAAGATATAATCTTCCACCTGCACATGCCTTGGCCCCCATTGATAAAGCCTTCAGCATGTGAGTACCTCTTTGGAATCCACCCTCACAAATTACATCTAATTTATCTCCAACAGCATCAACAATTTCTGCTAACTGATCAAAAGGTGATCTGGAGCCATCAAGTTGCCTTCCACCATGATTTGAAACCATTATACCTGTGCATCCAATATCAACTGCTTTTTTAGCATCTTCAACACTCATTACTCCTTTAAGTGCAAAATGACCTCCCCACTGGGAACATAGTTTCTCTGCATCATTCCAATTCATAGATTGATCTAACATAGTAGAAAAATAATTTCCAATAGATGTGTTTGTGCTGGTACCCTCTTTCACATAATCTTGCAGGTGAGGTAGTTCAAATTTACCTTTTGTTAAATAATTTATTCCCCACATCGGCTTAGTTGCAAAACTAAATAGACTTGATAGCGTAAGTTTTGGCGGAGATGTAAAACCAGTTCTAAGATCTCTTTCACGATTTCCACCTGTTATTGTATCTACTGTCAAAGCCATAACATCAAATTTTGCTGCCTTTGCTCTTTCTAAACAAGAATCATTCAACCCTCTATCCTTGTGAAAATAAAACTGGAACATTTTTGGAGTATCAATCATTGAAGATATTTCCTCTACACTTACAGTAGCTAATGCTGAAACTCCAAACATAGTATTAAATTTTTGCGCAGCTTTACCTACTGCTCTTTCTCCATCATAATGAAAAAGTCTTTGTAATGCCGTTGGAGAACAATAGAAAGGTAAATCAATTTTTTTTCCAAAAATAGTTGTAGATAAATCAATATTCTCAACACCCGCTAATACATTAGGAACTAAATCTACATCATTGAATGCACTTGTGTTTCTTCCATAAGTAATTTCGTCATCTGCTGCTCCATCAATATAATGAAAAATAGGAGATGGAAGTTTTCTCTTTGCGAGTTTTCTAAAATCTTGGAAATTATAACAGTCTTTAAGTTTCATGATTTTAGATTAAAATGATTTAAGAAAATTAAACATATAACTATTTGCCCCAGGATTCTTTTCCCCTAAGCTTGCATTTGAAATATGATTATATGAAAAACCTAGTTCAGAATTTTTAAATAAATCAAAAGATAGTTGTATTTCACTTTTAAATTCAATAGGATGTCCAAGATCTTTTCCATCACCTTCTGAATATATTCCTGGTGTAAAACTAGGAACAATATTTAAGTTACCTAATTTATATTCAGCTTGTACTCCAGTATAAACATAGCCAGCATTATCACCTGTAATTAAAAAACCTGTAATGGGCGAAATAGTACCAAAAAAACTCTCTTTTTTTAGACTTTCATTTTGGTGCTGCAATCCAAAGAGTGTAGATCTTTTTCCATCATCACTAAAGTCAAACATTCCTGTATAAACATTCCACTCATGATCACTTATCGCTTTATCCTCTTTTTCTGCTTTGGCTCCAATAGCAAAAAAATTTAATATAAAAATAAAAATAAATATTCTTAACTTATTTTTCATAATATTATTTATTTGACCTTTAAGGTTTTTTTTAAGATCAAAATACCGCCAAATATAAATAAAATCAATGGCAATAGCCAAAGAAAGTAGGTGTGTTTGTTAAAAGTTGGTTCATAAACTATCCAATCACCATACTTGCTTTTTAAAAATTCATAAATTTCTTTTTTATTTTTACCCTCAGAGATTTTTCTAAGAATGAGTATTTTCATACTTTCTGCAAAATCTGAGTTAGAATCATAAATTGATTGGCCTTGGCAAATTAGGCATCTTAAATTTTTTGAAATTTCGTCTACAAGTTCTGCTTTATTTGCTCCATAAACAAAAGTGAATTGAGATAGAAAAAATAAAATTAGTATTAAAAAATATTTATTTATTTTCATCTTTAATAATTTTTTTTATTTCATTAAAACTAATTTTATTAAGTGGTCCAATATACTTTTTAAGTATTTTTTTTTTTTTGTTTTCTATAACAAAAGTTTCTGGTACTCCGTAAGCCCCTAGTTCTATCGAATTTGTACCATCAGTATCAGCTAAAATTATATCATAAGGGTCTCCATATTTCTTAATAAATTTTTTTGCATTAGAAAATTTATCTTTATAGTTTAATCCTACCAAATTTATATTGGATTCTTTTGATAATGCTAAAATATATTTATGTTCTTCTCTACAAGGCAAACACCAAGATGCCCATATATTTATAATTGTTAAATTGTCATTTTTTAAAATATCGTAAAGTTTTATTTCTTTACGAGAAAAAAATTCTTTACTCTTTAAATTGATTACTTTTTTTGTGTTAAAATTTTTTGGAACGTAGTAACTTTCTTTTTTTAAGCCCAAAAAAAGACCCAAAAAAATAAAAGAAAATATAAATATTATTAAAATTAAATTAAATTTTTTTTTTATCATTTTTTTCTAATGAAAGTTAAAGCTCCTCCAAAAGCAATAAAGAAAGTAGAAATCCATACCCAAAACATAAGTGGTTTATATTGATATCTCACACTAAAGTATTCTTTATCATTAATTAAATTAAAGTTTAAAATATTATCAGTGAAAAGGTTGGTTTTTATATCGGCTTCACTAGTGGAAATATTGGGCTGATTGTATATTCTAATTTCTGGCTCAAAATAAATATTATTATTTCTTGAATTTTTAAATTTAAAAGTTCCCTTAATATTTTGATAATTATTTTCCTCATAGATATTTATTTTTAGAAACTTGATGGTTCCATTAAAAAACTTCATTTCATCCCCAACGCTCATATTGGAATTAAATTCTTTAGTAAAAATACTATTAAATAAAATACTTAAAATAAAAATACTAAAGGCAAAATGAGATATTCTTTGTGACATTAAAGAATTAGTATTTAAAACGTCTCTTAAACTAATTAAAAAAAGAAAAAAAGCTGAAGTAATTAATAAAGTTGCAAATAGATATTTTGTATTTGTTAATTTGACGATATAAAAAGATAAAAATAAATTTATTATAAACAAAGTTAAAATTTTTATATTTAACTTTTCAATTTTATTTTTAATCCACTTGATATTCGGAGCTAGAGCCATTAATATTAGAAAAGGAACCATAAATGGAGTGATTAATTTTTGATAAAATGGTTCTCCAACAGATATTTTTTCATTTGTAAATGCTTCTAGAAAAATTGGATAAACTGTTCCAATTAAAACCACCGATAAGAAATACATTAAAAACCAATTATTAAGTAAAATCGATGTTTCTTTACTTATAAATAGAAACTGAATTTTTCTAATCTTTATATTTTCATAATAAGTAAAGAATATAAATATTGAGAGCAGTATCAGCACAAATAAAAAAACTAGAATAAACAAACCTCTTGATGGGTCATTCGCAAAAGTATGTATCGAATTTAAAATTCCTGACCTCACCAAGAATGTACCACTCATACTCAAAGAAAAAGTCATAATAGAAAGCATGAAGGTCCAAGATTGAAGCATATTCCTTTTTTCTAAAACTGATATTGTGTGGATTAAAGCTGTTAAACAAAACCAAGGCATTAAAGAAACATTTTCAACAGGATCCCAAAACCAAAATCCTCCCCACCCAAGTTCGTAGTATGCCCAGATAGAACCCAGCATAATACCCAAGGTTAAAAATATCCAAGAAGCAAATATCCATTTTTTTATATGCTTGGCCCATACTTGGTTCATTGATCTAGTAACGAGCGCCGCTAAAGATGACGAAAAAATAATTGAGGTTCCAACATATCCAATATAAAGAATTGGTGGGTGAATAGCTAATAATGGATCTTGTAATATTGGGTTTAGTCCTAAACCTTGTTCAGGTATAGGATATAAAATACCAAAGGGATTTGAGGTGAAAATAATAAATAAAATAAAACCAAAAATAATAATTTGTTGAAAAAAAATTGTAAAAACTCGATACGATAATTTTAGGTTTCTAGATTTTAAAAAAAATATTAATATAAAAAAAGTTAAAACTAATAACCATAACAAAAGGCTACCCTCGTGGTTTCCCCAGGTTCCAGAAATTTTATAAAACAAAGGTTTTGTTGTATGAGAATGGTTAAAAACTGTATTGTTGCTAAAGTCTGAATTTACAAAAGAATAAATTAGACTGAAAAAACTTATTATTATTAGAGTAAATTGAGAAGATAATAGAGAGAAAAAATTTTTTGATTTGTCCTCATTATTTTTTTTTAAAAAAAATATACTTTTAATTATTATTAGGACTGAAATAATTAATCCAAAAGACAAAGCATAAAATCCAATGTAGTTGGAAATCACTTTTGCCCCTCAAGTGCTTCCATTACTTCTGGGGGCATATAATTTTCATCATGCTTTGCCAATATTTTTTTTGCTATTAAAAAATTTCGATCTTTTAGAAAA
>CACEMD010000012.1 GCA_902560625.1 uncultured Pelagibacteraceae bacterium | reverse complement strand
TTCTTTAAAATCTAACTTAAAATAATTGAAAGCAAATTTAAGCATCTGAAAAGCGGTATAGTTTTTTCCATTTGATAAAATAAAATCTTGTGGTTTCTTTGATAAAAATTTTAAAAGAGTCTCACATTGTTCTGAACACCAATTCCACTCTCTTGAGATATTCAAATTACCAAAAGCTGTTTTTTTTTTATTTTTTTTTGCATTAATAGCTGAAAGACAGATTTTAGAAATTAAGAAACTTTTATTTCTATAAATTGACTCAGTATTAAAGATCACAGCATTATAAGCTAACAAGTTTTTTTTTTCTCTAAATTTTTTTGTTATTTTATAAGAAGCTAATTTAGCTTTTCCATAGGGACTGACAGGTTTTTTTATACTTTTTAAACTTATTTTACTTTTAGTATTTCCATAAATTTCACAAGATGAGGCATTTAAAAATTTACACTTTAATCCACTTTCATAAATTACCTCTAAAAAATTTTTACAGCCTACAAAATTACTTAAATAAGTTTCCTCAGGTTTTTTGAATGATACTGCGGGTGAGCTTTGGCCAGCAAAATAAAATATTTGTTTTGGTTTAAATTTTATTATTAGCCTTTTAATTTCCTTTTTTTTTTCAATATTCAACTTTACAATTTTTATGTTTTTTAAATCATAAAATTTTTTTTTAGACCTTGAAATGGATCTGGTTGTTACTACTACTATATTTTTTTTTTTAAGTTTTTTTGTTAAAGTAATGCCAAATTGGCCTGAACCTCCAACAATAATTGAAACATTATTATTCATTGATATACCTATATATTATAATGATAAATGAAAAAAAAATATTAGTTTTTACTGCAACTTATAACGAAAAAGAGAATATTAAAATTCTAATTAATTCAATATTCAAAAATTACCCTAATGTAGATATGCTAATCGTAGATGACAATTCTCCAGACAACACAGCTGAGGAAATTAATCTTTTAAAAAAGGAATACAAAAATATTACTTTAGTTAAGAGAGCATCTAAACTTGGTTTAGATACTGCTCACAAAATAGCTTATAATTATGCATTAGATAATAATTACGATTATTTAATTACAATGGATGCAGATTTATCTCACGACCCAAAAGAAATTGAAAATTTTGTTAAAAACTTAGAGCATAATCCCTTTGTGATTGGATCAAGATATATAGATGGAGGTAAATGTCTAATGAAAGGAAGAAGATTACTAATAAGTAAATACGGAAATATTTTGATTAGGTTAATTTTAGGAATAAATTGTAATGAATTTACTACTTCATACAGAGGATTTAATTTAAAAGATTTAGAATCTTTTAATTTAAATATTGTAAAGGCATCAGGTTATAGTTTTTTTATGAAAACTATATTTGAAATTTCAAAAAGGGATATAATAATTAAAGAGATACCTATAACTTTTAAAGATAGATCATTTGGGTACTCAAAGTTACCAAGAGTAGAAATTTTAAGAACTTTATTAAATTTGTTTATTTTATTTTTTAAGAAATAATACCATCTATTAGTGGTGGGCCCGCCAGGACTCGAACCTGGGACCAATACATTATGAGTGTACTGCTCTAACCAACTGAGCTACAGGCCCAAAGAAGTTTGAGTTTTACTCTTTTTTTTAAATTATTCAATAAATCAGTAAAAAAAATATGATAAAAAATGGTGGGCCGTGTTGGTTACGCTCCAACTACCCCTGCAATGTCAATGCAGTACTCTACTATTGAGCTAACGGCCCTAATTATGATTAAATATATAAAAATTTACTACAATTTTTATATTAAGAAAAGATTTTTATATAATGAAACAAAGTAAAAAGCTGATAAATAAATAAAAATAAAATTCAAATCTTTTAATTTTTTCGAGTTAATAAGACTTTTAATAAAATTCAATTCAAACATTGTAAAAAGTGCAATAAAAAAAATTGGATCAAAGGTTTCTTGGTAGAATTGACTATCAAGTTCTAATAAAAAAAAAGTAGCTAATAAAATTAGATTTGATTTTTTTTCTAAATTTAAAAAAAAATTTACCGAAAGTATTGCTATTAAAGATAATACAAAGAATATTTCATTTACTTTAAAATAATTTATCAATAAATGATAATAGAATCCTCCCCCTGTAGATGTTTGGTAGTTAAAAAATATGAAAAAAAACGAAAATAAAATTAAACTTGAAAAGATTGTTATTAAAGATTTTTTATATAAATATTTTTTATAAATTAAAATAAATGGTGTTAAATAAAAAAAAATTACTAAATACGATAATCCTATTTTTGTAATAAAATTGATATTAGAATTAATTAAAATGTTAAAAAAATATACTTCTAAATAAAAAATATAATAAATCGCAGGTGCTGACAAAATAATGTTAAATATTAAATAATAGATAAAATTTTTGTAATTATAATTATTTAAAATTAATTTATAGAAAAAAAATAAAGAGAAAAGACAATAAATAGGTCTAATGTATGAAGCAAAGGCGATGAAGAATATGTTAAGAAATATATACTTTAATTCACTATTTTTATTTATATTTTTTAATGCTTTTAAGTAAAAATAAATTGAAAAAAGAAAAAAAATAATAGCTAAATTTTCGCTTCCAGGCCAAAAGGCTAATGATCTAAAATATGGTGAGACAAAAATGAAACAACTTAAATAAACATAAACTAATTTGTTTTTACTTCCAAACTTTTGCTCTAAACATTTGAAGAATAATATAGGTATAAGTAATGAAGATACTAATGAAAAGAGTCTTATTATAATTGGATTATCTGCTGCATTAAATAAATTAAATATTGTAATAATTATAGGAGAATGGGCATTGCCATATTCATCATAATTGAGTAAGAAAAATAAATAATTGTTTTTTATTTCTTTAGATGTCTTTAAATGTGTGAAAAAATCATCATAAGCTCCTCCTGTCGAGTCTTCTCCCAAAACAAATCCTAATAGATAGGAAAAAACTAAAAAAGCAGGAACGTAATAAATAAAATTTTTTTTATTAATTGTATCCATTTTGGATAAATTAAAGACTTAACTTTCTAAGAAACTTTTCAACTGTTTAGATCTGCTAGGGTGTTTAAGTTTTCTTAAAGCTTTTGCCTCTATTTGCCTAATTCTTTCTCTTGTAACAGAAAATTGTAATCCTACCTCTTCTAAAGTGTGATCTGTATTCATACCTACTCCAAACCTCATTCTTAATACTCTTTCCTCTCTTGGTGTAAGTGTAGAAAGTATTTTTGTTGTTGCTTCACTTAAATTTGATTTTATAGCTTGTTCTAAAGGTGCCAGAGCTTTTGTATCTTCAATAAAATCCCCTAAACTGCTATCTTCCTCATCACCAACTGGTTTTTCAAGCGAGACAGGTTCTTTAGATATTTTTAAAACTTTTCTTACTTTCTCCAGAGGCATTCTCAATTTTTTTGCTAATTCTTCTGGAGTTGCCTCTCTTCCAAACTCGCTTAAAATTAATCTTTGAGTTCTAACTATTTTATTAATTGTTTCAATCATATGAACTGGTATTCTTATTGTTCTTGCTTGGTCTGCTATTGATCTTGTAATAGCTTGTCTTATCCACCAGGTTGCATATGTTGAAAATTTGTACCCTCTTCTATATTCAAATTTATCTACAGCTTTCATAAGACCTATATTTCCTTCTTGAATTAAATCTAAAAATTGTAATCCTCTGTTGGTATATTTTTTTGCAATTGAAATTACTAACCTCAAGTTAGCCTCGACCATTTCTTTTTTGGCTATTCTTGACTCTTTTTCACCTTTTTGAACTCTACTTACAAGTTTTTTATACTCAGAAACTGAGATTCCTAATTTATGACTAATCTCAATTAATCTTTCTCTTATATTTTTAAATTCATCTTTATTTTTTTGGAAAAACTTTTTCCAGGTTTCATTGGTATCTAAAAATGTTTTTAGATTTGGATTAATTTCATTTCCTACATAAAATTTTATAAATTCATCCCTTGTTATTTTGTTATTAATTGCCAATCTAAGAAGACTACCTTCTAGTGAAATTATTTTTTTATTTTCAAAATAGTGTCTTTGAACAAGCTCCTCTAAAACTGAGGGGGATAATTGAAGTGATTTAATATTCTTTAATATGTCTTCAACAATTTTTATATAGTTTTTTTCCTTAGACTTTGAAAAACTAATTGAATTTAGTTCGCAATTAAGCTTTTCTTTTTGATACTTAAGTAGCTTGCTATATTCTTTTGTTAGAGTATGAACCGTTTGAAGTACTTTTGGTTTTATCTCTGTTTCCATGGCTGCTAGAGTTGGATTAAATTCATCATCTTGAGAGTCATTGTCATCTGTCTGATCTTGATTTTCCTCATTTTTCTGTTTTGAGCTAGATCCTGTATCCTCGTCTTCCATATAATTGGTATCAATATCAATTATTTCTCTCACTAAAATTTCATCTTTTTGTAATTTATCGTTCCAGTCGAAAAATTGTTGAGCAGTTATAGGACTTTGAGATAGTGCATTAAGCATTACATCTTTTCCAGCTTCAATTCTTTTTGCAATAGCAATTTCCCCTTCTCTGGATAGCAATTCAACTCCACCCATTTCTCTTAGATACATTCTTATTGGGTCATCGCTTTTTTCTACAGATTTACCGTCTTCTTTTGAGGAATGTTCTTTTTTTCTAATAACTTTATAATCAGACTTTTTTTCTACTAATGAGATCTTTTCGTCTAGTATGTGGATTAAAGCTTGATCTAAATTATTACATGATAAATTTCTTTTGCCGAGAGATTTGTTTAACTCTTCATATGTTATAAAACCTCTGTGGACCCCACGGCCCATTAACCTTGCAAATGATTTTGTAATTATTCTTTCCACAATAAAAAGTTTGGAAGATCTATATAATGCTTAATTTAAAAAAATCTACGCTTAAATTTACCTTTTTAATTGATTTTTTGTGTTTTTTTAAGCTCCCTGAGTTCATTAAAAGTTTGTTCACTAAAATCCTTTGAAAATTTTGACTCTAGTTCCTCAATTCTTGATTCTAGCTCGTAATTTTTAAGGTCTCTTTTAATCTCCATTAACAAATCAATAATTTTTTGGTCGTCATTTTTATATTTATTTATGATATTTTTTATTGAGGCAAATTTGAAAATTTTTTCAATTATTTGTTTGTCAATTTCTAATGAATCTAAGTCAAATTCTTTATATGCCTTGTAGTTAGAGTATAATTTTTCTAAAATTTGTTTATTTTCATTAGTAAAAAATTTTATATCATCTAAGAGATTTATATTATTCTTAAATAAACTAATATTCTTCAGAATTATATACAAGATAGAAAACTCTTTTAATTCTACTGTTGTTAAAGACTTGCTCTCATTAAAATATTTTTGAGTAGTTTTTAATGTTTTTGCTTTGAAATTTTGAGTTTTAGTATTTAATTTACTTAAGTTTGGTGTAAATGAGGAAATCTGTTCAAGAAAATACTCTAAAATATATTTTTTTATAAATTGATCCTTTATAGTATTTGATATTTGTCTTAATCTTTTCTCAAAAATTGCCATAGATGAGGGGGTGTTCTCAGTTTCTTTATAGTAATGCTCAAAAATAAATTTATAAATTTCAATTTTATTTTCTTTACTAAATTCAAAAAAATATTCTTTATTATTTTTATTAACAAAACTATCGGGATCTTCTCCGTCAGGCAAAAAAAGAAATGAAATTTTTTTTTCAGGTTGTAATTCTTTAATTGAGTTTTCTGCCGCTCTAAGTGCTGCTTTATATCCACTATTATCTCCATCAAAGCAGATAACTATTTCATTAAAAAATTGACCTAAGGTTAATATCTGTCTGTCAGTCAAAGAGGTTCCTAAATTTGCAACCACATTATCTATTCCATTCTTGCTTAAACCAACTACATCCATATAACCCTCTACTAAATAAACATAATCAACTTTATTAGACAATTTTCTTACAAAATCTAAATTGTATAGATTGGATCCTTTTTTAAAGAATAATGTCTCTGGAGAATTAATATATTTTGCTAAATATTTTTGATCTTTAATTAATCTACCCCCAATAGCAATTGGTTTTCCTGATATATTATTTATAGGAAAAATAATTCTTTCTTTAAATCTTTCTACGTAAATTTTTTTCTTATCGTCAAAATAAAATAATCCACTTTCTTCTATGATTTTCTCGCTAAATTGTTTTTTTAGTTTTTCGTAATAATTTGGATTACTTTCTACGTAACCTATCTTAAATTTTGAAACTTCTTGTCTAGTTAAATTTCTGATTTTTAAATAATCTCTGGCATCCTTTGCTTTTTCATTTTTTAAAAGACTTTCATTGTAAAATTGAATATAATCATTATATATTTCAGAATATTCTAGCCACTTTTTTTCTCTTTCCTCATCTGCTTTTGAAAATGTGTAAGGTTTAATACCAGCAAGGTTTGCCAGGGCTTTAACAGCTTCACCAAATTTTAAGTTTTGGGTTTTCATCAAAAAATCAAAAATATTACCGTGTTCACTTGTGCTAAAACAATGATAAAAACCTTTTTCGTCGTTTACTGTAAATGAAGGTGTTTTTTCAGTTTTAAATGGCGATAATCCCACGAATTCTTTGCCACGTTTTTTTAATATAACTGTTTTCGAAACCACAGTTGAAACTTTTAACCTTGTTTTAATTTCATCTAAATACTCTTTTGGATATTTCATTTTTTTAATATGTCTTTCAATATTGCACCTGTTTTAGAAAAATCTAACGTATCTGCATAATTTTTTTTAAGCTCTCCCATAATCTTTCCCATATCTTTTATGGATGAAGAGCCTAGTTTTTGGATTAAATCTTCACATATTTTTTTGGTTTCTTGATCGTTTAACTGTTTTGGGAGATACTCTGACAAAATTGCAACTTCACCTTCTTCAATTTCTAGCAAATCGATTCTATTTCCTTTTTTGTAAACTTCTATTGATTCGGTTCTTTGTTTTACCATTTTTTTTAATAGCTTCTTAATTTCATCGTCATCTGTTTCTTTTTTATTTGGGCCAGACCTATTGCTAATATCCAGGTCTTTAATGCCAGACAATACTAACCTATAAGTTGATATTTTATTTTTCTTTTTTGATTTTAGAGCGTTTTTATAGTCACTTTCGATTTTTTCTCTTAAAGACATTTTTTTAATCTACTTGATAGATAAATTTCTTCAAAAGAAAAATTTTTATTATTCCACATTAGTTATGTTGCGGTAATTAGGGTTTTATTGTATTAACCTTTAACTCATGAGTTGTAATTGAAGAAAAAACATAAAAAAAATAACTCAAAAAAAATCTTAGAGATTAATACAGGCGTCTTAGTTCTTGAAAACAAAACCGTTTTTAAAGGAATTGGAATTGGCTATCAAGGTACAGCAACGGGAGAAGTATGTTTCAATACATCATTAACTGGATATCAAGAAATTATTTCTGATCCTTCTTATGCTGGTCAAATAATTAATTTTACATTTCCTCATATTGGTAATGTTGGCACTAACAAAGAAGATCATGAGTCTGATAAAATTTGGACCAGAGGAGTAATTTTAAATTCTGAAATAACAAGCCCTTCAAACTATAGATCAATAATAGATTTAGATATATGGCTTAAAAAACATAAGATTATTGGTTTAACCGGATTAGATACAAGAAGCTTAACAAATTTTATTAGAGACAAAGGTGCTCCTAAGGGGACAATTTCATTCTCTAAAAATGGAAAATTTAATATAAGTAAATTAATCAACCTATCGAATAAGTGGGCTGGATTAAATAATCTAGATCTTGCAGAACAAGTTTCGACCAAAAAAAATTATGTATGGCATGGTTTTAAAACATGGAAAAAAGAAGAAGGTTATAGAAAAAGTAAGAAGACATTTTTTAATGTAGTTGCGATTGACTATGGTATAAAAAAAAATATTTTAAGATATTTTTCAGACTTTAATTGTAAAGTTAATATAGTTTCTTGCAAAACAAGTGTTGAAAAAATATTAAAATTAAAACCAAATGGCATATTCTTATCTAATGGTCCAGGTGATCCAGCTGCAACTGGCAAATATGCAATACCAATTATAAAAGATTTAATTAAAAAAAATCTTCCAATTTTTGGAATTTGCCTTGGTCACCAAATATTAGGTTTAGCCTTAGGTGCAAAAACAAAAAAAATGAAATTAGGACACAGAGGCGCAAATCATCCTGTTAAAAACCTTATTGAAAACAAAGTTGAAATTACTAGTCAAAATCACGGTTTTGAAATAGTTAGAGAAAATTTACCAAAAAATATTCGAATAACCCATATATCTTTATTTGATAATTCTATTGAAGGTATTAAACTTAAAAATAAACCAGTGTTCTCAGTTCAGTATCATCCAGAGTCAAACCCTGGTCCACAAGATAGCATTTACCTATTTAAAAATTTTATAAACAGTATGAGTCAAAATGCCAAAAAGAAGAGATCTTAAAAAAATTTTAGTTGTTGGAGCTGGACCAATAATAATTGGTCAAGCGTGTGAATTTGACTATTCAGGAACTCAAGCTTGTAAGGCTTTGAAAGATGAGGGTTATAAAGTTATTTTAATTAATTCAAACCCAGCAACAATTATGACTGATCCTAATGTCGCTGATAAAACTTATATAGAGCCGATAACTTTAGAAATCTTAGAAAAAATAATAATTAAAGAAAAACCTGACGCAATATTACCAACAATGGGAGGACAAACTGCACTTAACCTTGCAATAGAGGCTGAAAAGAAAGGAATTCTAAAAAAATATAAAATCGAACTTATTGGTGCAAAATCTAAAGCTATAGCAAACGCTGAGGATAGAAAAAAGTTTAGAAAAAATATGTTAGAAATAGGTTTGGATTTACCAAAGTCAATAATTGTAAATAAATTTAAAACTTCTCGCTTAGCATTAAAAAAAATCGGTCTACCAGCGATAATAAGGCCTGCATTTACTCTGGGTGGATTAGGTGGAGGTATTGCAAAAAATAAAAAAGATTTTTTTAAAATAGTAAAAAATGGATTAGAGGAGTCTCCTGTCAAACAAGTCTTGATTGAAGAATGTTTAGAAGGATGGAAAGAATTTGAAATGGAGGTTGTTAGAGACCGAAATGATAATTGTATTATTATTTGCTCAATAGAGAATGTGGATCCGATGGGTATTCATACTGGAGACTCGGTAACAATTGCGCCAGCTTTGACACTTACAGATAAAGAATATCAAGTAATGAGGAATGCATCTATAGCATGTTTAAGAAAGATTGGTGTTGAAACAGGTGGATCCAATGTTCAATTCGCAATAAACCCGAAAGATGGAAGAATGGTAATAATTGAAATGAATCCAAGAGTTTCAAGATCCTCGGCTTTGGCCTCAAAGGCGACAGGATTTCCAATAGCAAAAATTGCAGCAAAATTAGCTGTCGGCTATACTCTTGATGAACTCAAAAACGAAATAACAAAAGTAACTCCTGCTTCATTTGAGCCTACTATTGATTATGTCGTAACAAAAATTCCAAGATTTACTTTTGAAAAGTTTTCTCAATCTCCAGCAATTTTAGGTACATCCATGAAATCAGTTGGTGAAGCAATGGCTATTGGTAGAAATTTCAAAGAGTCATTTCAAAAAGCTTTGTCATCATTAGAGATTGGACTATCTGGATTAGATAGATTGTTTAATATCAGTAAAAAAGAAATAGAAAAAAAACTCAAAATCAACATTCCTAATAAATTACTTTTAGTTGCTGAGGCTATAAGAAAGAAAGTATCTTTAAAAAAAATCCAAAAATTGTCAGGTATAGATCCATGGTTTTTAGAACAATTAAAAGAGATTGTGGAAGAAGAGAAAAAAATAATAAGAGAAGGGATACCAAAAAAATTTGAGGATTTTAATAAAGTTAAGTCCATAGGTTTTTCAGACAAAAAAATCGCAGAGCTATCAAAAACCGATGAAAAAACAGTAAGATTAAAAAGAACAGCTCTTAAAGTTTTCCCAGTTTATAAAAAAGTAGATACTTGTGCTGCGGAATTTAAATCATTTACTCCATATATGTATTCAACTTACCAAAGAAATTTTTCAATAAAAACTGAGTGTGAAGCTCAACCAAGCAGAAAGAAAAAAATTATTATTTTAGGTGGAGGACCAAATAGAATAGGACAAGGCATAGAGTTTGACTATTGTTGTTGCCAGGCTAGTTATGCTTTAAAAGAAGATGGCTTTGAGACGATAATGATAAATTGTAATCCTGAAACCGTGTCTACAGATTATGATACAAGTGATAGATTATACTTCGAGCCTTTAATTGAAGAATATGTTCATAATATAATACTTAAAGAGAAAACAAATGGAAGTTTGATTGGAATAATTACACAATTTGGAGGTCAAACTCCAATAAAGTTAGCAAAATTTCTTCATGAAAATTCTTTTCCAATAATTGGAACACAGTACTCATCTATTGATTTAGCTGAGGATAGGGACAGATTTAGAAAACTTTTAATTAAATTAGATCTAAAACAAGCAGAAAGTGGAATTGCTAAAACATATAATGAGGCAATAGATATAGCTTTAAAAATTGGTTTACCATTGATGGTACGACCATCATATGTTTTGGGTGGAAGAGCTATGGAAATAGTTTATGAAAAAAGCCAGTTAAAAGACTTTGTGTTTGAAGCATTCAAAGCTGGAGAAAATAATCCAATTTTAATTGATAAATTTATTAATAATGCAATGGAAGTTGATGTTGATGCTATCTCAGATGGAAAAAATGTTTTTGTTGCAGGTATCATGCAACATATCGAAGAAGCGGGTATTCATTCAGGTGACTCTGCTTGCTGTTTACCTCCAGTAGCAATTAAAGCAGAATTGATTAAAGCTATCGAAAATCAAACTAAAAAGCTTGCACTAGCCTTAAAGGTCAAAGGTTTTATGAATGTTCAATATGCAATTAAAGATGATGAAATTTTTATTATAGAAGTAAACCCAAGAGCTAGTAGAACTGTGCCGTTTGTCTCAAAGGCTAAAGGAATTCCTTTAGCAAAAATAGCTTCAAGTGTAATGGCTGGAAAGAGATTGTCACAATTTAATTTAAAAAATAAAAATTATAACATGTATGCCGTTAAAGAAGCAGTTTTTCCTTTTAATAAATTTCCAAATGTAGATGTATTGTTAGGACCTGAAATGAAATCGACTGGTGAAGTAATGGGATTAGATAAGGATTTTGGTTTAGCATACGCAAAAAGCCAAATAGCTGCATCAAATTCTTTGCCTACAAAAGGTATGGCTTTTATATCACTTAAAAATAGTCATAAAGAGGAAGGAATTGATTTAGCTAAACAATTATTAAAACTAAATTTTACTCTTTCTGCTACAGAAGGAACTGCGAACTTCATAAAGAAATATGGGATGAAGTGCAAAAAAATTAACAAAGTAAGTGGTGGATCTCCTCATATAGTTGACATATTAAATTCAAAAAAAATCGCTTTAGTTATTAATACTGGTGGAGGGAAAAGCGAACACCGTCTTCAGGATGCAATTGCTCTTAGGAGGGCTACATTAATAAATAAAGTCCCGTACTGCACAAATATGTCAACTGCTCAAGCTTGCTTAAAGGGAATTAGATCTTTAAAGATTAAGAAAATATCTGCAAATCCTATTCAAGAGATTTAATCATTTAACTTTCCAATCAGTTGGAAAAGTAACATAATTTACTTGGAGACATCTTCTCTCTTTTTTTATTTCTTTTTTTTCCATACCATGCCAAGTATTTGGGCCACTAGTAAAAAAATATCCATAATTATTTTTATAAGGAACAGTTTTAATTTTTTCTAATTTTTCGTTATAAAAATCTGTTCCAAGATCTTCGGATTCATTTAACCTATTTACAAATATTAAACCGGATAATAATTTTTCTTTTATATCACAATGAGGTTTTAACCAAAAACCTTTCCTGTCACAAATTACCTCAACTCTTACATAAGACTTGGATAAATCTTTATTTATTAATTTTGATAGTGTCTCATGAGTTTTTTTAGATTGTAATTCTCTCACAAACTTAGTGAGATGTGGAAAACTTTCAGTATTTTCTTTTGTTATAAAACATCGAAATTTTATGGCTTTTCCTCCTGACGTGATGCCCTTTCTAAATTCAGGAGCACCCCCATCAATGGCCCTCGTTCCATCATATTCTAAGTTATGCTCATTTATGTCAGCTATATCAGCATTTACAATTTCCTCAATTGCTCCTGTAGACAACGGATCATTATACTCCCAGTGATCAAAAGGAATTGAAGATTTTTTAGATTTATTTGTTATTGATTCAAGAAAAGTCATATTTATTAATTTTATCCTTTATATATAGTGATACTCTTTTAGTTTCATCTAATTTCTCATAGGTCCAATTCTCTATTCTATAATTAAGATTTTTTGTGATATTTAGTTTCTCAAATAAGCTATAAAAATCCTGAAATCTTTTATTATTTTTAATTGGTGGCATTTGGGCAATGTATATTGGTTTTCCAGTCAATGCAGCCTCTGAAATCATAGAAGTAGAGTCACATGTTACCACTATATGGTTTGCTAGTTGCAAAGATGAGAGATAAGCTTTTTTATCAACTTCTAAAATAACAATTTGATCTTTAAAATAATTTTTTGCCATCTCAATTATTCTTTTAGGTGTCCTTATTGAAGGAATAATTATCACTTGATAATCATTTTGAATAAAATTTTCTTTTACTTGAGAAAAGATCTTATTAACTGAGTTATTATCATATCTATAATATTTATTTGGACCTCCAATAATAAATGAAACAATTTTTTTTTTTGAGTTTATTTTTGGTTTTAGATAATTTTCGTTAGTGATTAGCTCCTCATTGGTCAAATAATGGACTGCACCTTTTGTTTTCAATATATTTGACCCAGATAGATTGTCGTGTTCTGGGACTATTATAAAGTCAAAATTTTCTGCTGATACCTTTGGATCCTGAATATGAATATTAATAATTTTTTTTTTATATTTTTTTTTTAGATATATTGAAGGTATTACACTTTTCCTTCCACATGATATTACAATATTAAACTCATTTTCTAGATCGTTTTTAAAAACAAATTTTTTTATTGGTGTTATTTTGGGAGGTAAAAATCCCCATATATTATTAAGTTCAATTTTTTCGTGTATAAATTTTAAGTCTAAAGATTTCGCCAATCCTTCAACTTGACTAATCATTCCATGCATACCTTCTGTTAATAATAAACCTTTTAATTTAGACATAAATTACTATATAGCTCTCATATGAACCAAAATCCAACTAAACACACAAAAGTGTTAATAATTGGATCCGGCCCAGCTGGATATACTGCTGCAGTTTATGCGGCGAGAGCGATGTTAAAACCTGTAATGGTTGCTGGAATGGAACCAGGCGGTCAGTTAACAACAACAACTGATGTTGAAAATTATCCTGGATTTGCAGAAGTAATTCAAGGACCATGGCTAATGGAGCAAATGAAAGAACAAGCAGAAGCTGTGGGTACAGAAATGATACAAGATCATATATCTTCAGTAAATTTAAAATCTAAACCTTTTGAAGCGATTGGTGATGGAGGACAAAAATATTCTGCTGATACAATAATTATCTCAACAGGAGCACAGGCTAGATGGCTAAATATAGATTCAGAGCAAAAATTTAGAGGATTCGGTGTATCAGCATGTGCAACTTGTGATGGTTTTTTCTTTAAAGATAAAACAGTTGCAGTTGTAGGTGGTGGGAATGCTGCTGTGGAGGAAGCAATGTTTCTAACAAAATTTGCATCAAAGGTTAAATTAATACATAGAAGAGATAGCTTAAGAGCAGAAAAAATGCTTCAAAATAAATTGATGGCAAATAAGAAAATAGAAATTGTATGGGATAGTGTAGTTGAAGAAGTAATAGGTGATGAAAATCCAAAAACGGTTAAAGGTTTAAGAATCAAGAACGTAAAAACAAATAAAATAGATGAATTAAAAATAGACGGACTTTTTATTGCAATAGGTCACGATCCAGCAACACATTTATTTAAAGATCAATTAAACATGGATAAAGAAGGATATTTAGTAACCAAAGCAGACTCAACTGAAACAAATATTCCTGGCGTGTTTGCCGCGGGGGATGTCAAAGATAAAGTTTTTAGGCAAGCTGTTACTGCGGCTGGAATGGGATGCATGGCTGCACTTGAAGCTGAGAAACATCTTTCCCACAACTAAGATCTAAGATGACTGAAAAAGTATTAGTAACTGGCGTAAGTGGATGGATTGCGAAGCACACAACAATAGAATTATTGAATAAAGGATATGAAGTTTTAGGAACTGTAAGAAATAATAATTTAATTGATCAAACTAAAGAAACTATAAGTAAATACGCTCCAATAGAAAAACTCAAATTTATTGAATTAGATCTTTTAAAAGATGAGGGATGGAACGAAGCTGCAAAAGGATGCAAATATATAATGCATATAGCATCTCCATTTCCGATGAAAGTTTCAAATAATAGAAATCTTTTATTGCCAGTTGCGGTAGATGGAACTTTAAGAGTTTTAAATGCTGGTTTAAATGCTGGCGTAGACCAAATAATAAAAACTTCCTCTATAGTCGCAATGTTTAGAAAACCAAATAGGAGTAATCCTTATTCATTTGGAGAAAGTGATTGGACTGATGAAAATTGGATAGAAGGCGTTAACGACTACTTTTTATCAAAAACAAAAGCAGAGAGAACTGCTTGGGAATATATGGAGGGCAAGGGATTAAAAAATAAATTGACAACAATCAATCCTGGTGGAGTTTTTGGTGATGCACTAGATAAAAAAGGAGGTACATCAATAGAATATGTAAGACAATTTATGGCCGGAAAATTTCCAGGAGCACCTAAATTTGCAGTATTAATTTCTGATGTAAAAGATATAGCAAAAGCACATGTTGCCTGTATTGGAAATAGTAAAGTCGGTGGTAGAAGATTGATTGTAGGAAAAGAAGTAAAAAAATTAGTTGAGTTATCACAATTAATGGCTGAAGCAATGCCTGAATATGCAAAAAAGCTTCCAAAAAAAGAGTTGCCAAATTTTATGGTTAAATTAATTAGTTATATAGACTCTAGTGCTAAAATGATGATTCCTGATCTTGAGTTTATAATGCAAACTGACGTATCATATGCCGAAGAGATACTTGGTTTTAAGTTTAAAACAGCAAAGGGTTGTATTTCTGAAAATGCTAGATCAGTAGTTAGACTGGGTCTAGTTTAGAGCTAATTCAGCTATATCATTAGACTCAAATATAGTTTTCTCTAATTTTTCATTTGCGACTTTTATCATTACTTTTGCAACTATTTCGGATTGAATTGGTCTCATTTTCTTTAATGGTCCTAAAAGTAATGGTGAAATAATTTTAAAGAAAAATATTCCCGCTTCTTCTCCTAGCCTTTTTTCTTTCCTATTTCCAAGCAAAAATGATGGTCTCATTATCCCAAGAGTTGAAAAATTTAATTTTATTAATTCTTCTTCTACCTGACCTTTATTCTTTAGATAAGCGCCTGAACTTTTAGGGTCAGCAAAACCTGATGAGACATAAAAAAAAGAATTAATTGAATTTGATTTTGCAATTTTAGCAATTTCCACAGGAATATCATATTCAATTCTCCTATATTCATCTTTATCAGGTGTATTTTTTTTTGTAGTACCAATACAAAAAAAACAATCATCACCGTTTATATCTTCTTTATGGTTTGATAAATTATTAAAATCTGTATTAAATATTTCTATTTTAGAAGCTTTAATTTCAGAAGTTGATCGGACAAATAATTTAATTTTCTCGTAAATACTATTTTTATTCAATAATCTGACTAGATGGCTACCTACTAGACCTGATGATCCAAATACTAGCGCTGTTTTCATCGGTTATTTAAATTTTCACAAAAAGTTTTTATTCTATCCATTGCTACTTTGAGTTTTTCCATAGAAGTTGCATACGAAATTCTAAAATATCCATCCAATCCAAATGCAGAGCCTTGAACAACTGCAACATTAGCCTTTATCAAAAGTTGTTCAACAAAATCTGCATCTGTTTTTAATTTAGTTTTCTTATTCAATAATTTTTTACAATTTGGAAAAACATAAAAAGCTCCATTTGGCTTTACACAGCTTAAACCTTTAATGTTATTTAAAGAAGATACAACGAAATCTCTTCTTTTCTTAAAAGCATTTGATCTCTCAGATATAAAATCTTGATTTCCATTTAAAGCCTCAACAGCTGCTGCTTGACTTATAGAAGATGTATTGGACGTTGATTGCGACTGAACCTTTCCCATAGCTTTAATTAATTCTTTTGGACCAGCTGCATAACCTATTCTCCAGCCGGTCATTGCGTATGATTTGCTTACTCCATTTAATGCTAAAGTTCTATCTTTAAGTTTAGATACTTGCGCAATAGTAAAAAAATTAAAATTATCATAACGAATATGTTCGTAAATATCATCACTCAGTATATGAATTTTTTTATTTTTTATTAATATTTTTGATAATTCTTCTATTTCATCTTTTGTATACCCTGCTCCTGTTGGATTAGATGGAGAATTTAAAATCAACCATTTAGTTTTTTTTGAAATAGCTTTTTTTAATTTTTTAGGTGTAATTTTAAAACCGTCACTCTCATTGCATTTAATTATTTTAGGTTTTCCTCCAGCTAGTAAAACCATATCAGGATAAGAAACCCAAAATGGAGCTGGTATTATTACTTCATCACCTTTGTTTAGTGTAGCTACAAAGGCATTAAAAAGAACTTGTTTTGCTCCTGTTCCAACCGTTACTTGCTCAGTTGAATAAACCAAATTATTTTCTCTCTTGAACTTATCAACAATTGCTTTCTTTAAGGCTGGAGTTCCATCTACTGCAGTATATTTAGTATCTCCATCTTTTATTGCTCTAATTCCAGCGTCTTTAATGTTGTCTGGTGTATCAAAATCAGGTTCTCCTTGACCTAGTCCTATCACATCTACACCTGCTGCTTTTAATTCCCTTGCCTTTTGGCTAACGGCAATTGTAGCTGATGGCTTAATTCTTTTTAAAGTATCTGATATTATGCTCATTGAAAAAATATATTATTAAAATACTCTAATTATATGCAAAATACATATCAAGATTTAATTACAGATATTCAAAGTAAAAATCCTGAAATAAATGGAAAACTTGAAGGTGGCAAAAAATTTGTTATCAAATCAGATTTTAAACCTGCGGGTGACCAGCCTGAAGCAATTAAAAAACTCGTAAGTAGTGCAAAAAAAGGTGAATTTAATCAAGTTTTATTAGGCGTAACTGGATCAGGAAAAACTTTCACAATGGCAAAAGTAATTGAGGAAACCAATAGACCAGCTTTGATTTTAGCTCCTAATAAAACTTTAGCAGCCCAACTTTATGGTGAGATGAAAACTTTTTTTCCAGACAATGCAGTTGAATATTTTGTCTCATACTACGATTACTATACTCCTGAAGCTTATGTACCACGTTCAGATACCTATATTGAAAAAGAGGCATCTATAAATGAACAAATAGACAGGATGAGACACTCTGCAACAAGATCACTACTTGAGAGAGATGATGTTTTAATTGTAGCAAGTGTATCTTGCATTTACGGACTGGGATCAGTCGAAGCATATAGTAAAATGACTTTAACACTTCAAAAAAATTATGATTATAATAGAGAGCAAATTATTAAGTCACTTGTAAATTTACAATATAAAAGAAATGATCAAAACTTTTATAGAGGAACTTTCAGAGCAAGAGGGGAGTATTTAGAAATTTTCCCATCACATTTAGAAGACAGAGCATGGAGACTAAATTTATTTGGAGACAAGCTAGAAAAAATAGAGGAGTTTGATCCATTAACTGGGGATCAAGTAAGAGATTTAAATTTAATAAAAATTTACGCAAATAGTCACTATATAACTCCAAAGCCAACTATTGAACAAGCAATTATAAATATAAGGAAAGAATTAGAAGTAACATTAAAAAAACATAAAGCAGAAAATAAACTGTTAGAAGCTCAAAGATTAGAGGAGAGAACTAAATTTGATTTAGAAATGATAGAGGCTACAGGATCATGCGCAGGCATTGAAAACTACTCAAGATTTCTATCTGGAAGAAAACCTGGAGAACCTCCACCAACATTATTTGAGTATTTTCCTGACAATACTTTAATCTTTGTTGACGAATGCCATGTAACCGTCCCACAACTTAATGGAATGTTTAAAGGTGACAGATCTAGAAAAAGCACTTTAGCAGAATATGGTTTTAGATTACCGTCTTGTATGGACAATAGACCTCTTAAATTTGAAGAATGGGACATGATGAGAACTCAAACTATATTCGTTTCTGCTACACCAGGTCCATGGGAACTGAAACAAACAGAGGGGAAATTTATTGATCAAGTTATAAGACCAACTGGTTTAATAGATCCACCTGTTGAAATAAGACCTGCTAAGCATCAAGTCGATGATTTAATGCAAGAGTGTAAAAAAACTATTGAAAAAAACTACAGAGTTCTTGTAACGACACTTACAAAAAAAATGGCTGAGGATTTGACTGAATACCTTCACGAAAATGGGGTCAAAGTCAGATATCTTCATTCAGATATTGATACACTTGAAAGAATTGAAATAATGAGAGACCTAAGAATGGGAGTGTTTGATGTTTTGGTTGGAATAAATTTGCTTAGAGAGGGTCTTGATATACCAGAATGTGCACTCGTAGCAATTTTAGATGCTGACAAGGAGGGATTTTTAAGATCCGAGACATCATTAATACAAACTATTGGAAGAGCTGCAAGAAATGTTGAGGGTAAAGTTATTCTATATGCGGATAAAGAAACAAAAAGTATAAAAAAAGCTATTAGTGAAACTACCAGAAGAAGAGAAATCCAACTAGCTTTTAATAAAAAAAATAATATCGATGCTAAGTCGGTAAAAAAAGAAATATCTGATATTTTAGAAAGTGTATATGAAAAAGATTATGTTAAAATTAGTGAAGGATCTAATATAGGTGGAAATTTAAAAAAACATCTAAAAGGACTAAATAAAAGAATGAAAGAGGCTGCATCAAATTTAGAATTTGAAGAAGCAGCTAAAATAAGAGATGAAATAAGAAAGCTAGAAAGTACTGAATTAGAAATTACTCTTAATCCAAAAGTAAAACAATATAATATCAAAAATAAACTTTATCCTAAAGGAAGATCTACAATGGGTATGCCTGGATCAAGAATAACGAAAAAAAAAGATAAAAAATGGAAAAAAAAATAAATTTATGATTAATTTTATCGTCTTTTAGAGACATTAAAATTAAATTTATTATTTTTGCTAGACAAATCTTGCAAAGGATCAATTAAATCATCGATCGTAGAAAAAATATTTTCATTAAACGAAAATTCTTGCCATCTCCATATATTCGCATAGAAATTTTTTTTTTTTATTTTTTCATAAAGTTTTTGCATTTCTGGAGATGTTTTTTTTTCTATTTCAAATACAATCTGTCTACCTAATTGTGTTTGGAAATTTTGATCTGTCAAAAATGATACGTTAGATGATGATATTTTAAAAAACACATAGTGACCGCCCTTTAAGACTAATTTTTGTGCAGAGAATGGCCAATTTTCTACACTTAAATTTTTAATATCTTTATAATATAACTGTTTTCCGTTAACTTTATAATTCTCACTACCTGAAGTATCCATTATTTGTGTAATATCGTGAATATTTTCCAATTTATGTCCTCGAAATTCAACTGATGAGATGCCAGCTCTTCGATTTTTAAGAACCTTATTTATGGCATCAAGAAATAACTCATCATTTAAATTTTTTGTAACTGGCATTAGATGTAAGTGTGCTCTATCCAATCCTCCAATACATGCACACATTCCATGCTCAAAAATTGATATCTCTTTTTCATATTTTTTTTTTATTGTTTCAGATAAGTTTGTAATTAGCCAATCAAGTTCACTTTTTTGATTACTTTCTATTAATGCTAAAGATGGAATTAATTTTTTTGAAATTATCATCACATAGCCTTTTACAAATGCACCTATTGCCGCAATTACAAAAAAATTATCTGTAGAAGCAATTAATCTATTAAATAATTCAATTTTTTTGGGTGGAAAATTTTTTTCGTTTAGTGTTTCTTTTTCAAATTCTTCCCAAGATAAAACGTCTGATATATTATTTTTCATTATTTAATAAAATTATTTTAGATATTTTTTAAACATATAATTTGCTACAATATTAGAATTTTTTAAGATTGCAGATATAATTGTTTTTCTTTCTGGGTTAAAACCTCTAGCTAAAATTCCGGGTATAAATACATTTTTAAAGCCTTGCATTTCGAAATAATTATTCACCAAAAAATTACCTGATATTGTTCTTGCCCCAATTTTTTTTAATCCTTTTACTAATGGAATTTCTGATTTAATACTTTTTGCATTCAATGGACCTGAAACATTGACTACAATATCACAGTTATATTTTTTAAAAAAGTTTTTTTTACTTTTTGATATTACGATAAGTTTATTTTTTTTGGTTTCAATTTTTTTTACTATTTCTTTTTTTGCACTAAGAATATCTTTTTTTATCATAATTTCCCTCGAATTGATTGTTTCAGGGTATGTGAATCGAGTTATAGATCTTATTTTATGATGGAAATAATCATCATATTTTTTTTTTTGGTATTTATTAAAATTATTTATTACCTTAGATATAATATTTTTTTTTAATATATATGTCCAAGCATCATATATATTATATTGCTTTTTTTCGGCAAAATTAAATTCATTTTGAATTGATTTATAAAGCTTAGCTGCAGTATTTAAATTTAATATTGAGGCTTTATTAAAATGTTTTGTTTTATAATATCTTTTATTATTGCTTAATTCTGCTTTTTGAATACTCTGCAATTCACTCGATGAGCATATAATTTTAACTTTAATTTTTTTTTTAGTAATTATCTTTAGTAACTCTGGTAAAGCTTCTAATAGGCCGGCTTTATAACCAACAAAATATACTATTATGTTATTTTTAATTTTCGAAAGATTTATAATTTTACTTATAAGACAATTTGTAGACCCTTCATCATAAAAATCCCAAATATAGTTTTCATTGAGTCTTGCTGCTCTATTCGCAATTTGTTTTGGTGGCGGAAGACCTAATCCAATGTTTAAATTTTTCGCTAATATTTTTTCTTTCAAAACTGAACTTTTAGTAAAAGAAATTGATTTTAGATT
>CACEMD010000011.1 GCA_902560625.1 uncultured Pelagibacteraceae bacterium | reverse complement strand
ATAACAAAGTTGTTGATGCATGGTCTAAATGTACTGACAAAGTTGCTGCAGAGATGATGAAAAGAATTTCAGCAACAGAAGTTACAAAAGAAGGTTTAAAAATTAATTCTGTTTTCATGATGGCTGATAGCGGTGCAAGAGGATCTGCAGCTCAAATGAAGCAATTAGCTGGTATGAGAGGTCTAATCGCCAAACCTTCAGGAGAAATTATAGAGTCTCCAATTACATCTAATTTCAAAGAAGGTTTAACTGCGCTAGAATATTTTAACTCAACACACGGTGCAAGAAAAGGACTTGCTGATACAGCACTTAAAACTGCAAATTCTGGATATTTAACAAGAAGACTATGTGATGTAGCTCAAGATCTAACAATAACTAAAGAAGATTGTGATTGTGGAAAAGATAGAGGAAGTATCAGTTTAACAGAGATTATCGAGGGTGGAAACGTAGTTGTTGCATTATCAGAGAGAGCTTTAGGTAGAGTAGCAGCAGATGATATTAAAAATCCGATATCTGGGGAAAAAATTATAAAAAAAGGTGAAATGATAGATGAATTTGGTTGTGAAAAAATTGATGCAGCAGGAGTTAAAGCAATTAGAGTTTATTCAGTAATTACTTGTGGATCTAAAGAAGGTGTTTGCGCAATGTGTTATGGTAGAGATTTATCAAGAGGAAAAATGGTACATGTTGGTGAAGCAATAGGAATGATTTCAGCTCAGTCGATTGGAGAACCAGGTACACAATTAACAATGAGAACATTTCACGTTGGAGGAACTGCATCAATAAAACAAGAATCTCAAATTGTTACTAATTCTGGGGGCACCTTAAAAATAATCAATACAAATTTAATTGAGGACTCAAAGAAAAACTTGGTTGTTATGGGAAGGAACACTCAATTATCTATAGAGGATGATAATGGTTTACAAATTGCAGTTTATAAAGTCCCTTACGGATCTAAACTATTTTATCAAAATGGAGATAAAATCAAAAAAAATACAAAAATTTGTGAGTGGGATCCATACACGACACCAGTTATTGCAGAAACAAGTGGACTAGCTAATTACGTTGATTTAATTGACGGAGTCTCAATCGCTGAAACTACAGATGATGCAACAGGAATTTCAATCAAAACAGTTATTGATTGGAAAAATCAATCTAAAAATACAGATTTAAAACCGAGAATTACTCTAAGAGATGAGAAAGGTAATGTAATTAAAAAAGCTGATGATAATGAAGCAAGATATTATTTAGTTCCAGACTCAATATTATCTGTAAAAGATGGACAAAAAATATCTGCAGGTGATGTGATAGCAAGATTACCTAAAGAAACATCCAAAACTAAAGATATAACTGGTGGATTACCGAGAGTTGCAGAACTTTTTGAGGCTAGAAAAGCAAAAGACAGTGCAATAATTGCTGAAAATGATGGAAAGGTAGTTTTTGGAAAAGAGGTAAGAGGAAAGCAAAGAGTTACTATAGAGTCACAAACTGGCGAAACATCAACATATTTAATTCCAAAAGGCAAACATATTAATTTTAATCAAGGTGAAAAGATTAAAAAAGGTGAATATCTACTTGATGGACAACCTCTTCCACATGATATTCTTAGAATTTTAGGTATCGAAGAGTTGACTGAATATTTTGTTAACCAAGTTCAAGAAGTTTATAGATTACAAGGGGTTATAATTAATGACAAGCACATTGAAGTTATTTTGAGACAAATGTTGAAGAAAATTGAAGTTAAAGAATCTGGTGAGTCAAATTTACTACCCGGTGAAATTATTGATAGAATTAAATTTGAAAATATGAATTCAGATTTAGTTAAAAGTGGAAAAAAACCTGCATTAGGTGAAAGAGTTTTAATGGGAATTACCAAAGCCTCACTACAAACAGAGTCATTTATTTCAGCTGCTTCATTTCAAGAAACAACAAGAGTATTAACAGATGCGGCAATTAAAGGAAAAATAGATAAACTGCAGGGTCTAAAAGAAAATGTTATAGTAGGACGTTTAGTTCCTGCAGGTACAGGTTCAATTAAAAATAATTGGAATAGACAAGCTCTAGAAGACGATAATAAATTCCTATCGGAACAGGAGCAATCAGAAACACAAGAAACTCAAGAAACTCAAGTAAATCAATAGAAATTAAGCCATTTAAAACAGCTTTTAAATTGACAAATATTTTTTCTATAGTACTTTGTCGATATTTTTTGGTTGGAATGTAGTGCCTAAGCACTAAACGCTGCCATAAATAACCTGTCAGTTATTTCATCAAAAAAGCAAGATATAAACATTATGCCGACTATAAACCAGTTATTGAGAAAAAAAAGAATTAGACCTTTGGCTAGGAATAAAGTTCCAGCATTAGAAAAACAGCCTTTAAAAAGAGGTGTTTGTGTAAAAGTTTATACAACAACTCCAAAAAAACCAAATTCAGCACTTAGGAAAGTTGCAAGAGTAAGACTTTCAAATGGATATGAGGTAACTGCTTACATTGGTGGAGAAGGACATAATTTACAAGAACATTCAGTAGTTTTAATTAGAGGTGGTAGAGTTAAAGATTTACCAGGTGTAAGATACCATATTCTAAGAGGCAATCTTGACACACAGGGTGTTGCCGGGAGAAAACAAAGAAGATCTTTGTATGGTACAAAAAAGGCTAAATAAATATGTCTAGAAAAAAAAAAGCACCAAAAAAAATCCAAGTAATTGATCCAAAGTACAAATCATCAGTTGTCCCTAAATTAATTAACTCAATCATGTATGATGGTAAAAAAACCATTGCAGAAAAAATTGTATATGAAGCAATTGATAAAATTAAATCTAAAACTAAGGATGAACCAATTAATGTTTTTAATGAGGCCATAAATAATATCAAACCTACAGTCGAAGTCAGATCAAGAAGAGTAGGAGGTGCGACTTATCAAGTTCCAGTTGAAGTTAAATCAAAAAGATCTCAGGCTCTTGCTTTAAGATGGTTGATTGATGCATCTAGGAAAAGAAAAGATAAAAAAATGTCAGATAAAATTTTTAATGAAATATATGACGCTTATCAAAATAAAGGTTCAGCGATTAAAAAAAAAGAGGATACTCATAAAATGGCAGAGTCAAATAAGGCTTTTGCACATTTTAGATGGTAAATTTTATGTCAAGAACACATACACTAGACAAATACAGAAACATTGGCATCATGGCACATATAGATGCTGGAAAAACAACCACTACTGAAAGAATACTTTATTATACAGGGAAAAGTCACAAAATTGGTGAAGTTCATGATGGTGCTGCAACAATGGATTGGATGGAGCAAGAACAAGAAAGAGGTATAACAATCACATCTGCCGCTACAACATGTTTTTGGAAAGATCACAGAATAAATATTATAGACACACCGGGCCACGTTGACTTTACTATTGAAGTTGAAAGATCATTGAAGGTACTTGACGGTGCTGTTGCAGTTTTTGATGGTGTTGCGGGTGTTGAACCACAATCAGAAACGGTATGGAGACAAGCAGATAAATATAAAGTGCCCAGAATATGTTTTGTTAATAAATTAGACAGAACAGGTGCTGATTTTTTTAGATGTGTAGATATGATTAAAGATAGATTGGGAGCAAAACCACTAGTTATGCAAATACCTATAGGCATAGAGGCATCATTACAGGGAGTAGTTGATTTAGTTAAAATGAAAGCAATTGTTTGGAAAAATGAAGATTTGGGTGCAGCTTGGGAAGAGAAAGAAATTCCAGATGATCTTAAAGAAATCTGTAACAAATATAGACAAGAATTAGTTGAAACAGCAGTTGAACAAAATGAAAGTCTTATGGAAAGTTATTTAAATGGCGAAACTGTAAAAAACGAGGATTTAATTAGTTGTATAAGAAAAGGCTGCCTTAACTTTGATTTTGTTCCTGTTTTAACAGGCTCCGCTTTTAAGAATAAGGGAGTTCAGCCACTTTTAGATGCTGTAGTTGATTATTTGCCTAGTCCAAAAGATATTGGCTCAATTAAAGGTACAAAACCTGGATCAGATGTGGAAATAGATATGAAATTTGATGATAACGAACCTTTTTCTGCTTTAGCATTTAAAGTAGCTAACGATCCATTTGTGGGCTCTCTAACCTTTATTCGAATTTACTCAGGTACAGTTAAGTCAGGAACCGGCATATATAATACATCTAAAGATAAAGAAGAGAGAGTTGGTAGAATGCTTTTAATGCACGCTAACTCCCGCGAGGACATAAAGGAAGCAAATACAGGAGATATTGTTGCTTTAGCTGGTTTAAAAAACACAATAACTGGACACACTTTATCAAATGAAGATAATCCAGTCCTACTAGAACCGATGGAATTTCCTGATCCAGTAATAGAGATTGCGGTTGAACCAAAAACTAAAGCAGACCAAGAAAAAATGGGCGAAGCCTTGGGAAGACTTGCTAAAGAAGATCCTTCATTCAGGGTAACTTCAGATGAGGAGTCAGGACAAACGATTATAAAAGGAATGGGAGAGCTACATTTAGATATAATTGTCGATAGAATGAAAAGAGAATTTAAAGTAGAAGCAAATGTAGGGGCTCCACAAGTAGCCTATAGAGAAACAATACTTAATTCTGCTGAGTTCGACTACACTCACAAAAAACAAAGTGGTGGAGCTGGTCAATTTGCAAGAGTTAAATTATCAGTTGAACCTCTTGAGCCTGGAAAAGGTAGAGAAATTGAAAGCAAAATTAAAGGTGGTGCAATCCCAAAAGAATTTATTCCTGGTGTAGAAAAAGGTGTAGAGACTATCGCTGATGGTGGAATACTAGCTGGTTTTCCAATGATAGACTACAAGGTAACTATAATAGATGGTTTACACCATGATGTTGACTCAAGCGTTTTAGCATTTGAACTTGCGTCTAGACAATGCTTTAAAGAAGCATGTACTAGAGGAACTCTAAAATTATTAGAACCAGTAATGAGAGTTGAAGTGGTAACTCCAGAAGATTATATGGGAGATGTAATTGGTGATTTGAATAGTAGACGTGGTCAAATTAATACACAAGAGCAGAGAGGAAATGCTACTGTAATTACAGCAATGGTACCACTTGCAAATATGTTTGGTTATATAAATAGTTTAAGATCAATGTCTCAGGGTAGAGCACAGTACTCAATGTTCTTTGATCATTATGATAAAGTACCTCAGAATGTACAAGATGAGGTGATAAAAAAAACAGGTTAAAATGGAAAAACAAAATATTAGAATAAAGCTTAGAGCATACGACAATAAAGTTTTAGATCAGTCAACTGAGGAAATAGTTAATACTGTAAAAAGAACTGGAGCAAATATTAAAGGACCAATACCTTTACCCACGAAAATAGAGAGATATACAGTCTTAAGATCTCCACATATTGATAAAAAAAGTAGAGAGCAATTTGAAACAAGAACACACAAAAGATTAATAGATATTATTGAACCAACACCACAAACAGTTGAAGCGCTAATGAAATTAGATTTAGCTTCAGGTGTAGATGTGGAAATTAAGATATAAATTATGAGCGAGATTTCACTAATAGGAAAAAAAATTGGCATGACGAGGGAATTTTATAAAACAGGTCAGTCTGTCCCAGTTACAGTTGTTAAAATGGAAAAAGCTAGAGTTATTCAATTAATTGATGAAGAAAAAAGAGGCTATAAAGCAATACAAGTAGGTTTTGGCAAAATTAAAGCTTCTAAATTATCAAAATCAATGAAAGGTTTTTTTTCAAAGAAAAACACTGAACCAAAAAAAATACTTAAAGAATTTAGAGTTAAAGATTTGACCAATTACAAAGAAGGAAATGAGTTCGGTTTAGAAATTTTCAAGGATACAAAATTTGTTGATATTAGATCTAAAACAATAGGAAAAGGTTTTGCTGGTGTTATGAAAAGATATAATTTTGCAGGATTGAGAGCAACACACGGTGTGTCAGTTTCTCACAGATCTCACGGATCAACTGGTCAAAGGCAAGACCCAGGTAAAGTCTTTAAAGGCAAAAAAATGGCTGGACATATGGGAGACAAGCTTAGAACAATACAAAATATTGAAATTATAAAAACAGACTCAAATAATGATTTATTATACTTAAAAGGATCTATTCCTGGATCAAAAAATAGCGAGGTATTAATTAAAAAATCTGTGAAAAATATAAAAAAACTAAGTATAGCAGAAAAGATTGAAATTATGGAAAAACAAAAAAAAATACCAGAAAAAAAAAAGAAATAAAAAATGAAACTAGATAAAATTAATTTAAAAGGTGAAAATAGTTCAATTGAAATACTAGATAAAATTTTTGCAAAAAAAATAAATAAACAATTGATTAGTAATGTACTTTATAAAATTAATGCAAACCACAAAGGTAGAAAAGCAAAAACAAAACAAAAAAATGAAATTAAAGGATCAACATCAAAAATATATGCACAAAAGGGAACAGGTAACGCAAGACATGCTAGTAGAAAAGCTCCAATTTTTGTTGGTGGAGGAGTTGCACATGGTCCTAAAGGCGAAGCAAGTTATAAAATAAGAAAAATTAACAAAAGCGAAAAAAAATTAAGTATCTCATCACTACTTACTGAAAAAAAAGAAGAAAAAAACTTGATTATTTTTGATGATATAACAACCGAAATTAAAAAGACAAAGGAAATGAATGAAATACTCAAAAAACATGATGCATTAAATTCTCTTCTAATATTTGACAAAGTTTCTATGGAAAAAATTTATAAATCTATACGAAATATAAAAAATACAAAAATTACAGATATCAATCATTTTAGCATTATTGATGTTTTAAAATATAAAAAATTAATATTTACAGCTAAATCAATAAAAGATTTGGAGAAAAGATACACATGAAAAATAAAGTAAATTTATTTGATAAAATAATTTCTCCAGTAGTCACAGAGAAATCAACCAATTTATCTGAATTTAATAAAATTGTTTTTAAAGTTCCTAACAAATCAAATAAAAAAAATTTAAAAAAAAGTATTGAAAAAATTTTTAAGGTTAACGTTATGAAAATTAATATTATTAATAAAAAATCTAGAACTAAACTCACTAGAGGAAAGAAAGTTAAGATTAGCGGCTTTAAAAAAGCAATTATAACATTAAAAAAAGGTCAGAACATTGATCTAACAACAGGTATATAAAATGTCTTTAAAAACTTTTAAACCTTATACAAAAACTACAAGAGGAACCATTTTAGTAGACAAATCTAATCTTTGGAAAGGCAAACCTTATAAATCTCTAACTTCAATTAATAATTCTTCAAAAGGTAGAAATAACCTAGGAAGGATAACCTCAAGAAATCATGGTGGTGGTCATAAACATAAATATCGTAAAATCGATTTTTATAGAAAAAAAACAGGAGTTGTTGGTACTGTAGAGAGAATTGAGTATGATCCAAACAGATCATGCCATATTATGCTTGTATCTTTTGAAGACAACGAAAAATTTTACTACTTAGCACCCCAAAAAATTAAAGTAGGAGATAAAATCCAAAATGGAGAAAAATCTGAAATTAAAAACGGAAATTGTTTACCTCTTCGAGACATACCTGTTGGTATTGACATTCATAATGTAGAGATACAACCAGGTGCCGGAGGAAAAATTGCTAGAGCAGCAGGATCCTCTGTATCAATCTCAGGTATTGATGGTAACTATTCGATAATTAAAATGTCATCAGGAGAAGTTAGAAAGATCGACTCAAGATCTTTAGCAACAATAGGAGTACTATCAAATCCAGATCAAAAAAATATTAAAATAGGAAAAGCAGGTAGATCAAGATGGTTAGGGAGAAGACCTCATACAAGAGGTGTTGTTAAAAACCCAGTTGATCACCCTCATGGTGGTGGTGAAGGAAAATCAGCTGGTGGAAGACATCCTGTGTCACCTACAGGTCAATCCGCAAAAGGTTTGAAAACACGGGATAATAAAAGAACAGATAAATATATAATCAGAAGAAGGAAGAAAAAAAGAGCGTAATTATGGCTAGATCAGTTTGGAAAGGTCCATTTGTAGAACAAAGTTTAATTAAAAAAGTTGATAAACAAAAAGATAATCCGAATAAAAAACCAATTAAAACCTGGTCAAGAAAGTCAACAATTATACCTGATTTTATTGGAGTCAGCTTTTTAATATACAATGGAAAAAAATTTATACCAATTACAGTTTCAGAGGACATGGTTGGTCATAAGTTTGGAGAATTTGCACCTACAAGACAGTTTTTTGGTCACACACCTGCTGACAAAAAAGCAAAAGTTGAAGAAACAACAAAAAGTAGTGAAAAAAAATAATAAATTATGAAAAAAGAAAATAATAAAAATAACCTTAAACTTGCTAAATCTATAAATAAGAATATTAGATCAAGTACAAGAAAGCTTAAACCTATATTAAAATCAATTGTTGGAAAAAAAGTTGATGTAGCTATTAGAGATTTGACTTTCTCAGAAAAAAGAATTTGTAAAGATATTAAAAAAACTATTTCATCAGCTATTGCTAACGCTGAAAATAACTATCAATATGATATAGATAAATTAATTGTAAAAGAGGCTTTTTGTGGAAAACAAGTTATAATGAAAAGATTTAGAGCTAGAGCCAAGGGAAGAGCGGCACCAATAGTAAAACCTTATTCAAATCTTACAATTATTTTGTCAGAAATTAATAAAGATATTAAAAAAGAAGGAAAACATGGGTCAAAAAGTTAATCCAGTTGGTTTGCGACTTGGCATAAACAGAGGATGGGACTCTGTATGGTATGCAAAGAAAAAAGATTTTGGAAATTATCTAATTGAAGATTTTAGAATAAGAGAATTTATCAGAAAAAATGTTATAAACTCTGGTGTATCAAAAGTTATGATTGAAAGAACAGCAAAGAAATGCTTTGTAACAATTTATACATCAAGACCTGGATTTGTAATTGGTAAAAAGGGTAGTGATATAGAAAAAATTAAACTAAAGTTATCTAAACTGACTTCAAATGAAGTAGTCTTAAATATTAAAGAAGTAAAAAAGCCAGAAACTAATAGTTATTTAGTAGCTGAAAACATCGCTCAACAACTCGTTAAAAGAGTTTCTTATAGAAGAGCGATGAAAAGAGCAATGCAATCAGCAATTAGATTAGGTGCAAGAGGAATTAAAGTTTCTATAAGTGGAAGATTGGGTGGAAATGAAATTGCTAGAACTGAATGGCTGAGGGAAGGTAGTATACCATCACATACATTAAGAGCTGATATTGACTATGCTGAAGCGGAGGCTTTAACAACTTATGGCATTATAGGTATTAAAGTATGGATTTATAAAGGTGAAATTTTTAGCAAGGAGTTTAGTCAAGAGACTAATAAAAAATAATTATGTTACAACCAACTAGAACTAAATACAGAAAAGCACACAAAGGTAGAATTCATGGCAAAGCATCAAGATGTAATTCTATGAATTATGGATCTTATGGATTAAAAGCCACACAACCAGATAGAATTATTGGAAAACAAATAGAGGCCGCTAGGGTAGCATTAACAAGGCACATGAAAAGACAAGGAAGAGTTTGGACAAGAATATTTCCTAACATTCCGGTATCTAAAAAGCCAACCGAAGTCAGAATGGGCAAAGGTAAAGGATCACCTGAATTTTGGGCATGTCGTGTTAAACCAGGAAGAATTTTATTTGAAGTTGACGGAGTTGCTGAAATAGTTGCAAAGGAAGCTCTTTATAAAGCTTCTGCAAAACTACCTATAAAATGTAAAATTATAAAAAGAATATAAAATGAAAAAAAAAGATATTAAAAAATTATCAAAAGATGAAGCTATAAAGAATTTGGATAAATTAAAAAAAGATTTATTTAATTTTAGATTTCAAAAAATTAATGGTCAAATTAAAAATCCTTCTTTGATAAAAGAGACAAAAAAAAATATTGCTAGAATAAAAAATTTATTAATGAGAAAAAATGCCTAAAAAAATATTAAATGGAATTGTTGTTAGTGATAAAGCAAACAAAACAGTGACTGTTGTTGTTGAAAGGAAATATCAACATCCAGTTTTAAAAAAAGTAATTAAATCAAAAAAAAAATACAATGTTCATGACGAAAAAAATAAACACAAAAATGGTGATAAAGTTTCAATTATTGAATGCAAACCGTATTCAAAAAATAAAAAATATGAAATAATGGAATCTAAATGATACAAGTACAAACAGAACTATATGTAGCTGACAACACTGGTGCAAAAAAAATTGAATGTATAAAAGTACTAGGTGGTTCGAAGAGAAGATATGCAAGTATTGGAGATACAATTGTTGTTGCAGTTAAAGAAGCTATACCGAAAGGTAAAGTTAAAAAAGGATCTGTACACAAAGCAGTTGTTGTTAGAGTTAAAAAAGGCATTCATAGAAATGATGGTTCTAAAGTAAGGTTTGACAATAATGCAGCAGTTCTTACTGATGATAAAGGTGAGCCAATTGGTACGAGGATTTTTGGCCCAGTAACACGTGAATTACGAAATAAAGGTCAAATGAAAATAATTTCACTAGCACCGGAGGTTTTATAAATGATTATAAAAGGTTCCAACGTGAAAATTCTAACAGGAAAAGACAAAGGAAAAGAGGGTGAAATTATTCAAATAGATAGAAAAAGTTTTAGAGCAAAGATAAAAGGATTAAACAAAGTTAAGAAACACATAAAGACTACAAAGGAAAAAAAAGGTGGAATTATTGATAAGGAAAATTTTATTCACATTTCAAATTTAAAATTAATAGAAAAAAATAAAAAGAAAAAGGAAGCGATTAAAAAATAATGGCAAGATTAAAAAATCAAATAATCAATGAAATAGCGCCAAATTTAAAAAACAAGTTTGGATATAAAAGTATTTACATGGGTCCACAAATAGAAAAAGTAGTCCTTAACATGGGTCTTGGAATTGATGGAAATGACACAAAAATAATGAAGTCATGTCTAGAAGATTTGTCGAATATAACTGGTCAAAAACCTGTAATAACAAAATTTAAAAAATCAATTTCAAACTTTAAAACTAGAAAAAGTACAAATGCAGGGTTAAAGGTAACACTTAGAAAAAATAAAATGTATGAATTTATAGATAGATTAGTTAATATTGCATTGCCAAGAATAAAGGACTTTAGAGGCTTGCCAATAACTGGTTTTGATAAATTTGGAAATTATACTTTTGGTATTAAAGAACATATTATTTTTCCAGAAGTTAATTTTGATAAAGTAGACAAAATTCGTGGATTAGATGTTACAATTGTAATAAAATCTAAAGATATTAAACATAGCTTAGAACTATTAAAAAAATTAAATTTTCCACTAATAGATAAAAGGAGTAATTAAATATGGCTAAACTTAGTGCAATAAATAAAAATAATAAGAGGTTAAAATTGTCTAATAAGTTTTATGAAAAAAGAAAAAAATTAAAAAAAATCATAATGGACAAAAAAGTTCCATTACAGGAAAGATTTATTGCTCAACAAAAGTTGTCAAAATTGCCAAGAAATTCATCAAAAACGAGAGTAATGAGCAGATGTCAAATAACAGGTAGACCACATGGGGTCTATAGAAAATTAAAAATTTCTAGGATCGCGTTAAGAAAATTAGGCCTAGAAGGTAAAATACCAGGTATGGTTAAATCCAGCTGGTAGAAAGGAAATTTATGAGTTTAAGTGATCCAATCGGAGATATGTTAGCAAGAATTAAAAATGCATTATTAAGAAATCATTCTAAGGTAAAACTTCCATCTTCAATATTTAAAACTAAAATATCTGAAATTTTGAAAAGTGAAGGATATATTATAGATTATAAAGTTGTAAATGATGATAAAAAATCAAGTCTTGAAATAAATTTAAAATATAATTCAGGAAATCCTGTAATAAGTTCAATCGAAAGGGTTTCTAAGCCAGGAAGAAGAATTTTTTCAAGAGCTGAAAGCTTACCAAAAATTAACAATGGCTTAGGTATTGCAATAGTTTCTACATCTAAAGGTGTAATGACAGATATAGATGCAAGAAAAAACAAACTAGGTGGTGAAATCATTTGTAAGGTATTTTAATGTCCAAAATAGGTAAAATAAATATTGATATTCCTGATAAAGTAAAATTAGCAATGAATGGAAACATATTGCAAGTCGAGGGTCCTCTAGGGAAATCAAAAATTAATTTGGACATAGATATGTTCGATTTGAATATAAATGATGAGAAAAAAAGTGTGTCAATAAAACCGAAAAAAATAAATCCTACATCCAAAAGATTATGGGGCATGAATAGAAGTTTAGTAAATAATGCTATAATTGGTGCAAGTTCTGGTTATACTAAAATCTTAGAGCTGTCAGGAGTAGGATATAGAGCGGCTATTAAAGGAAATCAGTTGAATCTTCAATTGGGTTTTAGCCATGATATTAACTTTGACATACCTGAAGGCATAAAAGTAAATGTTGAAAAACAAACAACAATAAAAATATTAGGTATAGATAAACAAGAAGTTGGGATGATAGCCTCAAAAATTAAATCAATAAGACCTCCTGAACCGTATAAAGGAAAAGGAATAAAGGAAAAAGGTCAATATATATTAAGAAAAGAAGGTAAGAAAAAATAATGAAACTTACAACAAAAGATAGAAAAAAATTTAGAATTAGAAATAAAGTTAAAAAAGTTGCTAATTCTGAGAGATATAGATTATGTATATCTAGATCCTCAAAGAATATAAGCGCACAAATAATTGATGATATGAAAAGAGTTACACTTGTTTCATCCTCGTCAATAGAAAAAGATATTAAAAATATTAAAAAAAGTAAATCTGAATTATCTTCAATTGTCGCAGAGAATCTTGCAAAAAAGGCAAAAGAAAAAAAAATTTCAAAAGTTTATTTTGACAGAGGAATGTACAAATATCATGGAAGAGTAAAGTTATTTGCTGAAACATTAAGAAAAAATGGAATGGAATTTTAAATGGAAAAAAATAATGAATTTTTAGAAAAATTAGTTCACATTAATAGAATTACAAAAGTTGTTAAAGGAGGAAGAAGATTTGGTTTTTCTGCTTTAGTTGTGGTTGGTAACCAAAATGGAAAAATTGGCATTGCTCATGCAAAAGCTAAACAAGTACCTGATGCTATAAAAAAAGCAAATGAGTTAGCAAGAAGAAATTTAATTCAGGTACCATTAAGGGAGGGAAGAACAATTCATCATGACATTTTTGGTAAAGACGGTGCAGGTAAAATTAAATTGAGAGCTGCTCCAAAAGGTACAGGTATAATTGCAGGAGGTCCAGTTAGAGCTGTATGTGAAGTATTGGGAATAAAAGATATAGTTGCAAAATCACTTGGTACTGCCAACCCACATAACGTAATTAGAGCTTGCATGAAAGCATTAGCAAAACAAAATTCACCTAAAAATATTTCAAATTTGAGAAACAAAAAAATATCAGAGATAGTAGAGAAAAGAGGTTAATGACAAATTTAAATAATACAACACAAGTTAAAATTAAAAAAATTAGAGTTGGAAGAGGCATTGGTTCTGGAAAAGGGAAAACATCTGGCAGAGGTGTAAAGGGTCAAAAATCTAGATCTGGAGTGGCAATAAAAAGCTTTGAAGGAGGACAAATGCCATTATATAGAAGATTGCCAAAAAGGGGATTTAATCCAATTAAGAAAAATAAAATTGCCAAGATAAATCTTAAGGTAATTCAATCATTTATAAATGAAAAAAAATTGTCTTCAGAATCATTAATAGGTTTAGAAGTATTAAAAAAAGCCAAAATTATAAAAAAAAAATTTGAAAAATTTAAACTATTAGGAGAAGGTGAACTAAAATCAAAATTTAGTATTGAAGCAGATTATGCATCTAAATCTGCTGTAGAAAAATTGCAGAAAATTGGCGGTAAAGTAACTATAAAAAAGATTAAGTAGTTTTCATATGAGCAATACCCCTCAACAAAACGATCTGAGAAACAGGATATTGTTTACACTTTTAATATTAACAGTTTATAGATTAGGAACGTTTGTTCCATTGCCTGGTATAGATCCTGAACAATTACAATCATTAATGAACAGTAATCAAAAAGGTTTACTTGGCATGTTCAATGTTTTTGCTGGTGGAGCAGTGAGCAGAATGGCAATTTTTGCTTTAGGCATAATGCCATACATTTCATCTTCAATTATAGTGCAATTGTTGACTGGTGTTTCTGATTACTTTAAGAATCTAAAATCTCAAGGTGAATTAGGAAGACAAAAAATAACGCAAATAACTAGATATGGAACTGTTTTACTAGCAACTATACAGGGATATGGTTTGGCTGTTGGTTTAGAATCATCTGGAAATTTAGTGATAGATCCAGGTTTATATTTCAAAATTTCAACCGTGACAATTATTGTTGCTGGAACAGTTTTTTTAATGTGGTTAGGTGAGCAAATAACTCAACGTGGTATTGGAAACGGAATTTCACTAATTATATTTGCAGGTATAGTTGCAGAAATACCTCGTGCATTAGTTACAACATTCGAACTCGGAAGAACTGGAGCTATATCAACTACTATGATAATATTTATTTTTGTACTTTTAATAGCAACAATTATGTTTATTGTTTTCATGGAAAGAGCAATTAGAAAAATTTTAATTAATTATCCAAAAAGGCAAATGGGAAACAAAATGTACGGTGGTGAGTCTTCTCATTTACCATTAAAAATTAATTCTGCCGGTGTAATACCAGCTATCTTTGCTTCAGCTTTATTACTATTACCCGTTACATTCTCTAACTTTAATATTTCACAAAATGAGACTTTTTTAAATATAAGTTCCTTCTTTTCACAAGGCCAACCGCTTTACATGTTATTATATGCATCTGGAATTATATTTTTTACTTTTTTTTATACATCAATTACTTTTAATCCAAATGAAACTGCTGAAAATTTAAGAAAATATGGTGGCTTTATTCCTGGAATTCGTCCAGGCGAAAGTACTGCTTTTTATATAGATAATATTTTAACAAAACTTACCACGATAGGCGCATTGTATTTAACTTTAGTATGTCTAATGCCTGAGTTTTTAATTGCAAATTATCCAATACCTTTCTATTTAGGTGGTACCTCAATACTTATAGTAGTAGTTGTTGCAATCGATACTGTGACACAAGTTCAGACGAGATTGATGAGCGCACAGTACGAACAATTAATTAAAAAAACAAAATTTGGAAGATAAAGAAAAGTGAACCTTGTGATATTCGGTCCTCCTGGAGCAGGTAAAGGCACACAAGCAAAAAATTTAGAAAAAAAACTAAATAATTTTCAAGTTTCAACTGGCGATATGTTAAGAGATGAAATTAAAAAAGATTCTGAAATTGGAAAAAAAATAATAAATTATATGAATGATGGGAAGTTTGTCGATAATGAAATTGTTAATAATATCATGAAAAAAATTATATTCGACCCAAAAAAAAAAAATAAATTAATTTTTGACGGTTATCCTAGAACTTTAGATCAAGCAAAAAATTTAGATTTATTGTTAAAAGAATCAAACCAAAAAATAGATTTTATTTTTTTTTTAAACGTCAATAAAGATACAATAGTTAAAAGGATTGAGAGAAGAAAAATTTTAGAAAAAAGGTCAGATGATGATTCTGGCACAATACTTAAAAGATACGATACTTACATGGAAACAACAAGACCTGTGCTGGATCATTACTCTTCACACAATAATTATCACGAAATAGATGGTAGTATGAAAATTAGTGAAATTAGTATGAAAATTGAGGAAATACTTGAGGTTTAATACATTGACATTGAATCAACTTCTTATATAAAAGGCTAAATTTTAATCACAATATATGGCTCGTATAGCAGGTGTAAATATTCCTCAAAACAAATTAGTTTATGTTGGCCTAACTTATATCTACGGTATAGGTGATAAGTTTTCTAACGAAATATGTAATGCACTCTCGATACCTAAATCTAAAAGAGTAAACGAATTAACTGATGATCAAATTTTAAAAATACGTGAGTATATTGACCAAAAATTTACTGTTGAGGGTGACTTAAGAAGAGAAAATTCCTTAAGTATAAAAAGATTAATTGACTTAGCTACATATAGAGGATCAAGACATAGAAAAAAACTTCCAACACGTGGTCAAAGAACAAGATGTAATGCTAGAACCAGAAAAGGTAAAGCAATCGCAATTGCTGGAAAAAAATTAACACCATTAAAGAAATAATATGAACAAAGATACATTAGATAAAAAAGAAGTTTCAAAAGAAAAAGAAAAAAAAGTTAAAAAAAGTTCTTATTCAAAAAAAAAAAAATTTAAAAAAAATATACCTAGCGGTATAGCTTACGTACAGTCTACATTTAATAATACGATTGTATCTATTGCTGACACAAATGGAAATGTGATATCTTGGGCTTCTGCAGGTCAAAAAGGTTTTAAAGGATCAAGAAAATCAACACCTTATGCTGCACAGGTTGCTGCAGACTCCGCTGCTGTAAAAGCTCTTGAAGTTGGAATGAAAATTTTATCAGTCGAGGTAAAAGGACCTGGCTCAGGAAGAGAAACTGCTCTTAGAGCTTTGCAATCAAGAGGTTTTAAAATTATTTCTATAAAAGACACAACCCCATTACCGCATAATGGTACAAGACCACCAAAAAAAAGGAGAGTTTAAATGGAAAGTACAGATGTAAATTTGAAGAATTGGAAATCGTTAATTAAACCTACCAAACTTGATGTTCAGTTAAGTGATGACAAAAGTCATGCAAAAATAATTGCTGAACCATTAGAAAAAGGTTATGGATTAACACTGGGCAACTCACTAAGAAGAATATTACTTTCTTCAATAAGGGGTACTGCAGTTACTGCAATTCAGATTGACGGCGTTCTTCATGAATTTACTTCAATTAAAGGTGTGAGAGAAGATGTAACAGACATAGTTTTAAATGTTAAATCACTCGCTCTAAAGAGTGGTTCAGAAACTCAAAAAAAATTAATACTTGATGCAAAAGGTCCAGGTGAAATTAAAGCTTCAGATATAACACAAATCCCTGATGTTGAAATCTTAAACCCTGAATTGATAATATGTAACTTAGATGAAAATACAAATTTTCATATGGAAATGACTGTTGGTAACGGAAAAGGCTACGTTTCAGCAGTAATGAACAAACCAGAAGAGCCACCTTTAGGATTAATACCTATAGACTCATTGTTTAGTCCAGTTAAAAAAGTTTCTTACTCTGTAAGTACAGCTAGAGAAGGAAAAGCCTTAGATTATGATAAATTGATAATGGAAGTTGAAACAAACGGTTCTATTTCTGCTGAGGATGCAGTTGCCTATTCAGCAAGAATATTTCAAGATCAGTTAGGTATGTTTGTTAATTTTGATGAACCACAAGAAGTTATAGTAAGAGAACAATCAACAGAGCCAGAATTTAATAAAAATCTATTAAGAAAAGTTGACGAATTAGAACTTTCTGTAAGATCTATGAATTGTTTAAAAAATGACAATATCATTTATATTGGCGATCTTGTTCAAAAATCTGAAGGTGAAATGCTTAGAACGCCCAATTTTGGAAGAAAATCATTAAATGAAATCAAGGAGGTGCTAACTGGCATGTCATTATATTTAGGTATGGAAATACCTAATTGGCCACCTGATAATATAGCAGAATTATCAAAAAAACTTGAGGAAGCTATTTAATGAGACATAAATTTGGGTATAAAAAACTAAATAGAACCTCAGAGCACCGAAAAGCTTTAATAAAAAATATGCTTAATTCACTTATTAAGTATGAACAAATTACAACTACACTGCCAAAAGCTAAAGTTTTACGTCCTCAGGCAGATAAAATTATTACTTTGGGAAAAAAAAACACACTACAAAATACTAAAATTTTAATATCAAAATTACAAAGTACAGTAAATGCAAACAAAGTTAAAAAAACTTTATCCAAAAGATATATTAACAGAAAAGGTGGCTATACCAGAATTATAAAAGCTGGATTTAGATATGGTGATAATGCACCTATGGCAGTCCTTGAATTTGTTGATAGAGACGTTGATGCAAAAAAAGTTGATCGCAAAAAGAAAGAATTAAAATCTAGGCCTGAGGAAAATAAAGCAATTTCTGCATAATTTTATATAAACAATGAATAAGACCTACATTGTAGATTCTACATACGAAGGTATTAGAATAGATAAATGGATACGTAACAACATAGCAAATATCCCACAGTCATTAATTGAAAAAAATTTACGTATTGGGAAAATTAAACTTAATAAAAAAAAAATAAAAAGTTCAACTAAGTTAAATTTTAAAGACAAAATTTATACATACGGACTTAGACTTAATTTCAATGAAATTAATGAAAAAAAAAAATTTAATCCATCTTTAGATGTTATAAAAGAAAATGAAAGTCTCATAATTGATAATAATGAAAATTTTATTGTTGTAAACAAGGAGTCTGGTATATCTGTTCAGGGTGGCACTAAATCCAAAAAAAATCTAATTGATATATTTTCAAAAAGTTCAATTTTCGAAGGTACAAAACCTTATTCTGTTCATCGTCTTGACAAAGATACGTCCGGAGTATTTCTTATTGCTAAAAATAGACAAACCGCCAAACTTTTTACCTCATTATTCAGACTTCGAAAAATATACAAAACTTATTTAGCTATTTGTTATGGAGAACTTGATAAAAAAGAAGGAATTTTTAATCATGATTTAATTAGGCATGAAGGAAAAAAAAAAATAATCGAAAAATCAAAAACTTTATTTAATGTAATCGATAAAAATTCTAATTGCACTTTACTTAAAATGAATCCTATAACTGGTAGAAAGCATCAATTAAGAAAGCAACTTTCAATTATTGGTCATCCTATTTACGGCGATGATAAATATGTATTTGATAAAAAATATAAAACTAAAAATAAAAAGCTTATGCTTCATTCTTATTCAATTAAATTTATGATTGATAAAAGAAAATATACATATAAAGCTTCAGTTCCAGACTATTTTAAAAAACTAATTAAATCTAAAAGACTTAAATTTTCAAATTAAAGCACAAGTTTTTAATTATTATTTTGTACATTTTAGAAAAATCTTCATTTTTTAATTCAATGAGATTTGATATTTTTTTATCTTTAATTCCGCAAGGTATTATTTTGCTATAGTTAGATAAGTCATTATTTATATTTAGAGAAAAGCCATGATACGCAATCCATTTTTTTACTTTAATTCCTATTGCTCCAATTTTTTTACTTTCTCCATTTATATTAATCCATATACCCACATTATTTCTATCACTGTGGGAACTAATATTAAATTCTTTTAATGCGTCGATTATCGATTTTTCAATTATTTTGATAAATTTTCTAATATCTTTTTTTCTTTTATTTAAATCAATTACTAAATAGCAAATCAATTGACCTGGACCATGCCAAGTAATTTTGCCACCACGGTTAGTTTTGATTATTTTAATAGATTTATCTAAGATATCTTTTTCATTGTATGTTGTTCCACCTGTATATATAGAAGGATGTTCTAGTATCCAAATTAATTCCTTTTCATTGTTTTTTATAATATTTTTAGCTCTTTCCTCTAAATAGCTTATTGCATCAAAATAATTTACTGGTTTTTTTGATTTTTTTATCTCTATATTCATTAAAGAATTGTAATATAAAAATTATCCATTAATAGTGCCATATAAAAATAAAGGTTTTTTATGACTTTAGTAAGAAAAATAAAAGATAAAAAAGTCAATTTTGAGTTTAATAAGGAATATATCAAAGTTGTAACAGATAAAATCGCTAATAATGATGCAGTCTTTATTTCTAATTCATTTAAGGAAATGCACCCAGCAGATGCAGCTGATATTATCGAGCATTTAAATGAAGAAGATCGAGAAAATTTAATTAAATTAAATAATTTTAAAATTGATCCGGAAGTATTTGTCGAAATTAATGAGTCAGTTCAAAGTGAGGTAATTAGATATTTATCAAAAGACTCAATAGTATACATACTTAAAAATCTTGAGTCTGATGACTCAATAAAAATATTAGAAAATCTGGATGAAAAAGATAAAAATGACATTTTAAGTTCACTACCACCAAAAGATAGATTTATTTTATTAGAGAGCTTAAGCTACCCAGAAGACTCTGCCGCAAGAATAATGCAAAGAGAATTCACAGCTATCCCCAGTAATTGGTCGGTTGGTCAAACTATTGATTATTTAAGAGAAAATAAAGATTTACCTGAAGAATTTTTAGAAATTTTTATTGTAGACAATGAATTTAAACCTATTGGGACAGTTCCATCCTCAAAAGTTTTAAGAACATCTAGAGAAACTAAAATGATTTCAATAATGAACGAGTCTCAATTGTCGATACCTGTTGATATGGATAGAGAAGAAGTTGGTCATCTATTTGAAAATTATAATTTAAACTCTGCATGTGTAGTTGATAAAAATAATAAGCTAGTAGGAATGATTACTAGCGACGATATATTAACCGTGTTAAAAGAGGAGGCCGAAGAAGATGCATTAAGGCTTGCTGGTGTAGGTGATGAGGAAATTACTGATGGAATATTAAAAAAAACAAAAAGAAGATTTACCTGGCTTCTTCTCAATTTATTTACTGCTGTTTTAGCATCAATAGTAATTGGTTTTTTTCAAGAAGATATTGAAAAAGTAGTTGCTTTAGCAGTTTTAATGCCAATAGTTGCATCAATGGGTGGAAATGCTGGAATGCAAACACTTGCAGTCACAATTAGAACTATTGCTACTAATGAATTAACTAAAAATAATTTTTCTCAGAATATAATTAAGGAATTTTCTATAGGAATTTTAAATGGAATAATATTTGCAATTATAAGTGCAATTGTTGTTCAATTATGGTTCAATGATACGACTCTTTCTTTAATAATTTCAATTTCGATGGTTTTAAATATGATTGTAGCCGGTTTGTTTGGAATACTAGTTCCAGTTTCACTAAAAAAAATGAATATTGATCCTGCTATAGCTTCAAGTGTCTTCGTTACTACAATAACTGATGTTATAGGTTTTTTATCATTTTTAGGTATAGGTGCTTTTTTCTTCTATTAGACTAATAATTGTCAATTAATCTTATCTTATTGTTATAATAAGCAATAAATATTTTAAAATTATTCTTATTATAATTTTTTGATAAATCTTTTTTACTTCTTATCTCCAAATATTCAATTTTAATGTTTTTTAATTTGTTAATTTTCTCATAAATTTTAACAAGCTTTTTTTTTAATAGAAAATTCTTTTTAATTTGACTTTTAAATTTTAATAATAATTTTGCTATATATGAAGATTTTAGTAAATTATTTTTTTTTAACAAAACATTACGTGAAGATAATGCTATTTTATTTTGTGTTCTCACAGTTTTACATTGGTATACATTTATCTTAAAGTTTTTTTTTTTAATCAATTTTTTAATTAGAAATATTTGTTGGTAATCTTTTTCACCTAAAAAAATATAAGTTGGTTTAATGTTAGACAAAAACTGATTTATAACAGCAAGAACACCTTCGAAGTGACCAGGTCTATATAAACAACACATTATTTTATCTTTATTATTTAATTTTATTTTTCTATGTCGTCTTTTTGGGTATACGTCAGATGTTTTCGGTAATAACAAATAATCAATTTTTAGTTTTTTTAGAATATTAATATCTTTTTTCAAATTTCTTGGATATTTTTTAAGGTCACTAGATTTATTAAATTGAGTAGGATTAATGAAAATACTAACCAAAGTTTTCTTACATATCTTTTTTGAGCTGTTTATCAGGGATATATGACCTTTATGTAAGGATCCCATCGTAGGGACAAACCCTATACTTGCCTTAAAATCAACTTTTTTATTTAATTTATTTATACTTTTAAAAATTATCATTTATGGTAATTCATTAATTAATACACTCTAATGATTAGACAAGCAATAATACCACTAGCTGGATTAGGAACAAGACTTTTACCTCTTACTAGCGTCTATGCAAAAGAGCTTTTACCTATAAATGGAAAAGTTGGTCTAGAATATATATTAGATGAATGTATAGATGCGGGAATCAAAGAGATTATATTCATTATATCAAAAAAAAAAAAATTAATTAAGAAATATTTTTATAATGACAATTTCTATAAAAAAATTATTAAGAAAAAAAAAGATTCTAGAGTTATTAATGAATATTCAAAAATAAAAAAATATAAAAAACTTATAAAATTTGTATATCAAAATAACCCAAAAGGTACAGGAGACGCTATATTAAAAACAAAAAATTTAATTAAAGATAAATTTTTTTTAATTTTATTACCAGATGATTTAATAATTAAAAAAAATTGTTCAAAAAAGATGATATCTATACATAATAGATATAAATGCTCAGTAATGGCAAGTATGAAAGTGAATAGAAATACTGTTAAAAGATGGGGCATTTATTCAAAAAAGAAAAATATAAATCGTGATAATTTTTATATAAAGGATGTTATTGAAAAACCTGACGTTAAATCCGCACCTTCAAATAATGCAGTAATAGGCAGATATATTTTGCCAAAAAAAATTTTTACACAATTAAAAAAAAAACAAAAAGGTAAAGGTGGTGAAATCCATATAACAGATTCAATAAGACAATTAATAAAACAAGGTGAACAATTTATTGGTCATGGTTTTAATGGAAAATACTTAGATTGTGGTACTATGCATGGTTATATCAAATCGTCATTGGAAATTTCAAAATTATGAAGTTATGTATGATAGGTACAGGTTATGTTGGACTGGTCAGCGGAGCATGTTTCTCTGATCTCGGCAATGATGTTATTTGTGTAGATAAAGATAAAAGCAAAATAGATAGTTTAAAACTAGGAAAGATACCTATATATGAACCTGGTTTAGAAGAACTTGTTCTTAAAAATCATAAAAATAAAAGACTTAAATTTTCTAACCAATTAAAAGAATCAGTTAAGAAATCAGACGTAATATTTATTTGTGTTGGAACACCAACTAAGAAAGGTGGTAGTTCTGCAGATTTGAGCCAAATTTATAAAGTTGCAAAGGAAATTGGAAAATCTATAAACAAATTTAAAATAATTGTCACTAAGTCTACAGTTCCAGTTACAACTGGTGATGAGATAGAAAAAATTCTAAAAAAAAAAAATAAAAAAAATCAATTTGCCGTTGTTTCAAATCCTGAATTTTTAAGAGAAGGTGAGGCTTTAAGAGATTTTATTTTTCCAGATCGAATAGTTGTAGGATCTAATGACAAAAAGTCTAATAAAATTTTAAAAAATTTATATTCACCATTAATTTCTAAGGGTGCACAATATTTTAATACATCAAGGCGAGGAGCTGAATTAATTAAATATGCATCAAATGCATTTTTGGCTACAAAAATAACTTTTATAAATGAATTAGCTAATTTGTGTGAAAAAGTAAATATAAATGTTGAAGATATATCAATCGGTATGGGTCTAGATAAAAGAATTGGTGGTCGTTTTCTCAGAGCTGGACCAGCGTATGGTGGTTCTTGCTTTCCAAAAGATACTAAGGCAATCATTAGCACAGCTGATAAATTTAAAGTAGATCTCTCTGTTATCAAAAATGTAGTTAAATCAAATGAAAAAAGATCTAAATTATTACTTAATCGAATTTTCAAATTATTGAAAAATAAAGTTAAGAATAAAAAAATTAGTTTTTTAGGAGTTACTTTTAAAGCTAATACTGATGATATGAGAGATTCTTCGTGCTTATCTATGATACCAATATTAAATAAGAAAGGTTCTATTATAAAGTATTATGATCCAACAGGTTTCAAAAAAGAATTTAAAAAATATAAAAATGTTTCATTTTGTAATAATATAAACCTTGCTGTTCAAAATTGTGATTTAATAATTATTCACACTGAGTGGAACGATTTTAAATCAATTAACTTCAAAAAATTATTTAAAAATAAAAAACCAATAATATTTGACATGAGAAATATTTATTTACCTGAAAAAATTAATGACCAAGGATTCAAATATATTGGTATTGGCCGTTAAGTTAATTTAACTCAAACACTGCATCAACCTCTACGGCAACACCTAAAGGCAAACTATTTGCACTAACTGCGGCTCTAGTGTGCATACCATTATCTCCAAAAATTTTAACAATTATATCAGAAGCTCCATTAATAACTTTGGGCTGGTCAGTAAATTCATTTGTTGAGTTAACAAATCCTGTTAACTTAATGCATGATTTTATCTTTGATAAATCATCATTACATATTTTTTTTACTTGAGCTACGATACTTAATGCACATCTTTCTGCAGCCTTGTACCCCGAGTCTAAATCTAAATCTTTACCAAGCTTACCTTTAATTAAATTTCCGTTTTCATCCATAGATATTTGCCCGGAAATAAATAAGAGTTTACCTGATATTTTAGATGCAACATATGAACCAACAGGATCTGCTGCTTTGGGTAAATTTATTCTTAGCTCTTTTATTTTTTTTTCAAAGCTCATTAATTAAAAAATTCCACTAATGTTTTACTTTTTTTAAATTTTTTATTTTTTTTTTTTTTTACTCCAGTTTCCTTTAAGCTATCATCAATTTTATTTTTTATACATTTGGCATATTCTTTTGATAGTTTATCCAATTATGAACAGTTATTTTTAGCAATTGAATTAATTGCAAAAAAAATGAAAATACGAATATGTAAGTTACTAATTTTTTCATTTTTTTCTTTTTTTCTTACTTTTATCGTATTCTTTTCTTTTCTCAATAAGTATTAATGCTTCTTCCATTGTAAGCTCTGTTGGATCTTTTTCCTCAGGTATAGTTGCGTTTAATGACTTATATTTAATATAAGGCCCATACTGTCCTTTCATTACTCTAACAGGTTTTTTGTCTTCAGGGTGCTCACCCAAATCTTTTATCAAAGACGATGAAATTCTTCCTGGCTTAGCTTCTGCAATTAAAGTAATTGCTCTATTTAAACCTATGGTAAAGAGTTCATCAACATTTTCTAATCTAGCTGATTTGTTTTCACACTTTAAATAAGGACCAAATCTTCCTGAATTTACAGTTATATCTTTACCGTTTTCTGGATGTTGACCAATAATTTTTGGAAGTGAACATAAGTATTTTGCTTTTTCTAAATCTATTTGATCAATTTCTAAGCCTTTAGGAATTGATACATTTTTCAAGTTTTCATTTTCTTTCTTCCTCTTTTTTTTTGTTTTAATTTCTTCTTCATTAATTTCATACTGGAGATATGGCCCAAACCTACCATTTTTTAAATAGATTTCTTTGCCATAATCATTTTGACCGATTAATTTAGGTTCAGCCAATGCAATTTGATCATTAGCTTTAGCTTTAGAAAGGGGTCGAGTAAATTTACACTCAGGATAATTAGAGCATCCAATAAAAGCTCCACCTCTAAAACTATTTTTTAAGCTAAGTTCACCGCTACTGCAAAGTTTACATTTTCTATCTATTTTACCATTTTCGTCAGCCTCAAATATTAATTCACCAAGACTTTCGTTTAAAAGATCAAGGACTTCTCTAGTTCTTTTTTCTTTAACATTTGAAACATTAATATTGAAGTCATTCCAAAAATCATCAAGGACTTTTATCCACTGTTCTTTACCAGATGTGATATCATCAAGTTGTTCCTCTAATCCAGCAGTAAAACCGTAATCTACGTACTTTGAAAATAACTTTTCTAAAAATGCTGACAACAATTTTCCTCGATCTGAAGGAAAAAAACGTTTATTTATAACTTCAGCATAACCTCTATTTGATATAACCGAAATAATACTTGCATACGTAGATGGTCGTCCAATTCCTAATTCCTCAAGTTTTTTTACTAAACTTGCCTCTGAATATCTTGGAGGCGGTTGTGTAAAATGTTGTTCATCGACAAACTCATTTATTATTACTTCTTCTTTATCTACATCTGGTAAAATTTTTTCATCCTCATCATCAATTTTTGATAATTTTAAAAATCCATCAAATTTGATTGTTGACCCAGAACATTTAAATTGGTTCAAATTATCATCAGATACAATTGTAATTGTTTTTCTATCAAATTTCGCTGCTATCATTTGTGATGAAAGAGCTCTGGTCCATATTAGTTCATATAATTTATTTTGATCAGTACTTAAGAATCTTCTCATGCTCTCGGGTGTTCTTGAAATATCAGTTGGTCTTATAGCTTCATGAGCTTCTTGTGCATTTTTTGCTTTTTTTCCAGAATAATTATTAGGTTCGGTAGGGAGATAATTATCTCCATAAGAGTTTTTTATAAATGACCTAAAGTCAGACACTGCATCTTTTGATATATTCGTACCATCTGTTCTCATATAGGTAATTAAGCCTACCGTATCTCCTTCCATATCAATTCCTTGATAAAGTCTTTGTGCAATTTGCATGGTTCTCGATGCACCAAATCCCAGTTTACTCGAAGCTGTCTGTTGCATTGTTGATGTAGTAAATGGACCGTTTGGATTTCTTGTATAAATTTTGGAACTGATATCTGAAACTTTATATTCTGATTTTTTAATTTCTTTTACAGCATTATTTATATCATCTTTAGTTTTAAAAAAAAATTTATCAATTTTATTTTCTCTAAATATTACAATGTTAGAGTTTAATATATTTCCTTTTAAGGTCTTAAAGTTTACATTTAATGACCAATATTCCTCTGGATTAAATTGTTCTATTTCATGTTCTCTTTCTGTTAATAATCTTAAAGCTACAGATTGAACTCTTCCTGCTGACTTTGAACCTGGCAGTTTGGTCCAAAGTATTGGTGAAATATTAAATCCTACAAGATAATCCAAAGCTCTTCTTGCCATATAAGCATCCACTAAATTAGACTCTATATTTCTGGGATTATCAATTCCATTTGTTACAGCTTTTTTAGTAATTTCGTTAAATACCACTCTTTCAACCTTTTTATCTTTTAAAATTTTTTTTTCATCTAAATATTCTTTTACATGCCACGCTATAGCTTCACCTTCACGATCTGGGTCTGTAGCAAGAATAATTTTTTTTGATTTTTTTGCCACATCAGTTATTTCTTTTAAATATTTTTTTGAAAAACTATCTATTTCCCAAATCATTTTAAACTTATCTTTTGGATCTACTGAACCATTTTTAGAAGGCAAATCTCTAATATGACCATAGCTTGCTAAAACTGTATAATCATCACCTAAATATTTGTTTATAGTTTTAGCTTTAGCTGGGCTTTCAACAATAACAAGATTCATAGTAGTGAAACTACACAAAATACATATGTATAGTCAAACTAATAAATTTTCGTTTTAGATTCAGTGCGATTTAACAGTCTTTTTATGTTTTCTCTATGAGTATAGAAAATTAAAACAAACATTATTATAAAGAAAAAATTTATTTCATCTTTAAAAATTATAAAATTTATTATTGGTATGAATAAACTTGAAATTAAAGATGATAGAGATGAATATTTAAAAATAAAAAAGATCAAAAACCAAATTAATCCAAAACAAATAACTAAATAAATATTAATACAAAATAATATTCCAATATATGTTGCTACACCTTTACCACCTTTGAATTTTAACCAAATAGGAAAAACATGTCCTAAGAATACACATAATGACGATATATACAGATATTCATGATAATAAACTTTTACAAAGATGATTGGTATTATAGCTTTAAAAATGTCAAAAAATAATGTTGCATATCCAACTGATTTATTTCCCGTTCTTAAGGCATTTGTTGCTCCAATATTACCAGAACCAATCTCTCTGATGTCTTTTTTAACAAAAAATTTAGTTAATATATATCCAAAAGGTAAAGATCCAAGTAAATAAGAAATAAAAATAATCAATATCAAAATCATAATTAGATTTTAAATAACTCTTCGCCCTTAACAAAAGTATTTGTAACAAGACCTTGAAGTTTTTTATCCTCGATGCATGTGTTTTTTGACTTGGAATACATATTTTCTTTTTTGACTACCCATGGTTTATATAAATCTACTATACAAAAGTCCGCTTCATTTCCAATTGATAAATTTCCTTTATTAATTTTTAATATTTTTGCTGGATTACTTGTTACTAGTTCAATAATTTTAGAAAGTTTAACCGTATCGTTGTGATACATTTCTAATGCCAAGGATAAAAAAGTCTCAACACCAGACGCACCAGTTGCTGCTTGTGAAAAAGTTATTCTTTTTGACTCTTCATCTTCAGGTTTATGATCTGATACTATAACATCAACTAAATCTTCATTAATTCCATTTATCAAAGATAATCGATCTTCCTCAGTTCTTAGTGGAGGTGATAATTTTAAAAATGTTTTGAAATCTCCGATATCGTTTTCGTTTAAGGATAAATTATTTATTGATACTCCTGTTGTAAAATTAACATTATCTTTTTTTTGTTTAATAACTTCAATTGATTTTGATGATGATATTTGTGAAATATGATATCTACAATTATAGTCTTCCAGTAGGGATAAATCTCTTTCAATTATAATTTTTTCGGCCAAATCAGGAATACCAGTTAAACCTAATTTTGTTGCGATTATTCCATCATTCACTAAACCATTTATTGATAATTCAAAGTCTTCAGCATGTTGCATTACTAAACAATCCAAGTCGTATGCTGATTTCATAATTTTAGACATTAATCTTGTATTTTGTATTGTTTTTACACCATCAGTAAATCCAACTATACCTTTTCCTTTAAGTAAACCAAACTCAGTCATATTAGTGCCTTCAAGATTTTTTGTTAGTGTTGCAGTTGGAAGAACATTTATTTTTGATTTATCACGACCACGTCTTTTTAAAAAATCTACTATCGATACATTATCAATTACAGGTGATGTATTTGGCATTGTAACAACAGAAGTAACACCACCAGCTAGTGCTGCATTACTTAAGGTTCTAAAGTTTTCTTTATATTCATATCCCGGTTCACCTACAAAAACACGCATATCAACAATTCCAGGAAATATATATTTTTCTTTTAAATCAATAAATTTCTCTCTTGATGGAATATTATTTTTATTAACTTTTTTACCTATTGCTTCAATTTTTCCATTCTCATTGACTATCAAACCACCAAGTTCTTCTAACGAGTTGTGTGGATCAACTATATTTGCATTTAAGAAGTATTTTTTTTTCATTATTCACAAAATATTTTTAAGCAAGCCATTCTTACGGCTACTCCTAACTCAACTTGTTCTTTAATTACACTTTTATTAATATCATCTGCTAATTTTGTATCAATTTCTATTCCTCTGTTCATAGGACCAGGATGCATTATTAAAGCGTCATCTTTAGCATTTGATAATTTATCTGGTGTTAAGCCGTAATATTCATAGTACTCTCGATTAGAAGATAGAAAAGAACTTTCCATTCTTTCATTTTGTAATCTTAACATCATTACTATGTCACAATCTTTTAATCCCTCTTTCATGTCTGAGAATGTATTTACACCTAATCTATCAATCTCATTTGGCATAAGGTTTGATGGTGCTACAACATTAACTTCAGCACCTAGCATATTTAATAAATATATATTTGATCTTGCAACTCTTGAATGAAGAATATCACCACATATTGCAATTTTTAAACCTTGAATTTTATTTCTTCTATTAATGATCGTAAGTGCATCCAATAATGCTTGAGTTGGATGTTCTCTTCGTCCATCACCTGCATTTAAAACAGCACAATTAACTTTTTGTGAAAGTAAATTTGATGCTCCTGAGTCTTGATGTCTAACAACAATTATATCCGGATGCATTGCGTTTAATGTCATGGCTGTATCTATAAGTGTTTCACCTTTTTTAATTGCTGAATTAGTTATATTCATTGACATTACATCAGCACCTAATCGTTTCCCAGCTAGTTCAAAAGAGCTTTGAGTTCTTGTTGATGGTTCAAAGAAAAGGTTAATTTGTGTTTTTCCCCTAAGAATATCTATTTTCTTATTTTTACTTTTGTTTAAAGATATAAAATTTTTTGCTTCATTTAGTATCAAATTTATATCGTTAATTGAAAGATCTTGAATACCTAGTAAATGTTTTTTTGAAATTTTAATAGCTTTGTTTGTTTTTGCCATTAAAACAAACTCTATAACCTTAATAGCATTTTAACGCAAGTGTTAATTATTTAAATAATCGATTGCACCTTGCAATATAAAACTAGCGGCTTTTTCATCTATATTCTTTTTTTTTTTTGCAAAATTAATGTCTAAATTACTAATCATATTATATGATCCTGAAGTTGAAAGTCTTTCATCCCAAAGACAAATATTGATATCTATAGTCTCTGATATAATTTTGGTCTTGTCATTAACAGATTGAGCACTTTTTCCTAAAGATCCATCCATATTTATTGGATAGCCAACAATGATACCTTTTATATCATTTTCCTCTATTATGCCTTTCAAATCAGCTATAAGTCTACTCATATTAATGTAATCAATTGTTTTAAAAGGAGTCGCAATTTTTCTTTTATCATCGCAAATTGCTATACCGATATTTTTGGTTCCTATATCTAATCCGATTAATCGAGCTTTATTATCTAATTTATCTCTAAGTTCATCTATAGTGATCATATTGTTTTTTTTAGATTAAATGATAGTTTTTGATATTCTTATCATATGACAATAGATCTTAAAACAGTAAAGCACATCTCAAAATTATCAAGAATTTCAATTGATGAAGAAAAAGCCAAAAAATTGAGTAAAGATTTAAATTCAATATTTAAATTCATAGAAAAATTAAATGAGTTAGATACCAAAAACGTTGAACCACTCACATCTATTGTGCAAAAAAATTTAAAATTGAGAAAAGATCAAATTAAATCAA
>CACEMD010000010.1 GCA_902560625.1 uncultured Pelagibacteraceae bacterium | reverse complement strand
ATATTTTTCCTGAGTTTAAACTTAAAAGTACATCCAAGTGATCTATAAGCTTATTATTTTTTATGTCTTTTATTTTTAATTTTAATTTTCCATTTATAACTTCATTGTTTAGTATAAAGTTTTTAATTAAGTCTTCTACAATTATTGGTGAACCCAATTTATTAAAATTTATTTTTTCAAGAGTAATTTCAGAATTAAAGGAAAAAGGGTCTAATTCAATATCAAGAGAATAGTCCAAAGGTATTAATTGGAAATTTGATTCTAGAGATTTTAAAGATAATTTATTATTATCAATTTTTAACTTATTATTTAATATGGTTCTAAAACTTTTTATTTCATTATGTGCTGAATATGCCTCGCTATAACTAGATGTATTTTTAATTTTTAATTTAAGATCTTTTAATAAAAAATTTGTGATATTTTTTTTTGACAGATAGTCAATTGTTGAATCAATTTTTATAGGAGTATTGAAAATTTTTCCAACCAAAATAATTAAGTTTTTTTTATTTTTTTTATCTATTTTGAAATGGATATTTTTTGAGCTCAAGAGTGAAATGAGTTCCTTATCTTGATTTTTAAAAAATAAATTACTTTTTTTTATAGTAATATTTGAATGGAGTTTTGAATTAAAAATAAAATTTAATTTATTTAAATTTTTTTTGTTAAAATAAAAATTTCCCTTTTCTACAACAATGTATTTTGGTTTTATCTTTGATTTATTAAATAAATTTTTTTGAGAAATAAATAATTTTAATTCTTTAATTTCTGCAAAATTACTTATATTGGCTTCATCATCGTTTAAAAATTTAACATCAAAAAATGTGAAGTGAGGCATAGGTATTATAGAATACTTTACATTTTTAGGTATACTTAATTCTTGGTTAAATGACTTTTCTAAATCTTTGATTAATGCCTCATTTAAATCATTTTTGTAAAAAGAGGGTACTGATAAGTATATTAGATACAAAAAAAGTGTAGAAATCACCAAAATTAGAATTAAACTCAAATTTGAATTTTTTAGATTTTTTAAATTAAATTTATTAAAAAAATTAGTAATTAAATCAATTAAGGTGCGTAATATTGTTAATTTAATTTTTTTTTTTATCATTAAATCTAAATCTTTTATATATTTATATTTTAAATTAAATGGAAAAATTTTCTCACTTAGAAGGTTTAAATCAGCAACAAAAAGAGGGTGTAGAACATGGAGAAGGCCCATTATTATTAGTAGCAGGTGCAGGATCAGGTAAAACAAAAGTCTTAACTTCAAGAATTGTGAATTTGATAAAGGTTAAAAAAGTTTTTCCAAATCAAATATTGGCAGTAACGTTTACAAATAAAGCTGCAAAAGAGATGCAAATACGTGTTGGAAAATTTTTAAAAAAAGATTTACCTGGACTAAATTGGCTTGGAACCTTTCATTCTATTTGTGCTAAAATTTTAAGGAAACATGCAAATGCGATTGGATTAAATTATAATTTCTCAATTATAGATAGAGATGATCAAATAAGATTAATAAAAAATATATGTAAATCAGAAAATATAGATATAAAGAAAATTTCACCTAATTATATTCTTGCAGTTTTTGATAAATGGAAAAATAAAGGGTGGTATCCAAATGACGTAGTATTAAAAAAAAAAGACTTTATTGAAAAAGGTTTTTTTAAAATTTACGAAATTTATCAATCTAAATTGAATGATTTAAATTCTTGTGATTTTAATGATTTGATTTTGCATTGCGTCAAAATTTTTGAAAAATATGATGATATTTTAAATATTTATTCTAGAAATTTTAAATATATTTTAGTTGATGAATATCAAGATACTAATTACATACAAAGTAAATGGCTAAATTTGTTAGCTAAAACAAATAATAATTTATGTTGTGTTGGTGATGATGATCAATCAATCTATAGTTGGAGAGGAGCAGAGATAAAAAATTTTTTAGAATTTGATAAAATTTACGAAAACACAAAAATAATTAGACTTGAAAATAATTATAGATCAACACAAAATATTTTATCTAGTGCTTCAAATTTAATTAAAAATAATGAAAATAGATTAGGAAAGAATTTATTTTCAAATAGTGAAATTGGAGATTTGGTTAATATTAATTGTTTCAAAAGTGGAAAAGATGAAGCTATTGGTGTAGGCGATGAAGTTAATAAATACAATAAAAATTATTCATTGAATAATATGGCAATACTTGTAAGAGCTATTTTTCAAACCAGAGAATTTGAAGAACGTTTCTTAAAGCTTGGTTTGCCTTATAGAATAATTGGAGGAATTAAGTTTTATGAAAGGGCTGAAATTAAAGATTGTGTAGCATATTTAAGACTAATTCATCAAAGTAAAGATGATCTAGCTTTTGAAAGAATAATTAACATGCCTAAAAGGTCAATAGGAGAGTCCACATTAAAACAAATAAACTTATTTTCAAAAGAAAATAAATGTTCTCTTGAAATTTCTTCTAAAAAACTTTTAGAAGAAAATATAATTAAACCTAAAGCAAAAATTGGTTTAAATTTAATTCTGAATTTATTTAATAAGTGGAGGGATGATCACCAAAAAAAGAAAATGGGCCATATAAAATTATTACAAACTGTTTTAGATGAGTCTGGTTATAGTCAGATGTTGAAGAATAAGAAAGATTTAGAAAATGAAGACAGATTAGAAAATATTAAGGAATTAATAAGTGCAATGAAGGAATTTGATAATCTTGAAAGTTTTTTAGAACATGTGTCATTATCAACTTCTATAGATGAAGACTGGGACGGCCAAAAAATAAATTTAATGACAATGCATGCATCAAAAGGACTTGAATTTGATGTAGTATTTTTACCAGGTTGGGAAGAAGGTTTGTTTCCTCATCAAAAATCAATGGATGAAAAAGGTCAATTAGGTTTAGAAGAAGAAAGAAGATTAGCATATGTGGGTATAACGAGAGCTAAAAAAATATTAAATATATCATTTTCAATGAACCGATTTTATCAGGGTGATTGGATAGATAGTATTGCATCAAGATTTCTTGATGAACTGCCAGATGAAAATATTAAAAAAAATAACTCTTTTGAAGATGCTGAATTTGAAGATTTTGAGTTTAACCAGGATAATGATTTTTCCTCTGAAATTGAGAGTCCTGGGTGGAAGAGATATCAAAAAAGAATTAAAAATTGAAAATGTTAAAAAAATTTAAAAAGTTGCTGATAGATTACAATTTAGATGGATATATAATACCAAAAAATGATGAATACTTTTCAGAGTACTCAAAACCAAATAGACTGTTTCAGATTTCAAAATTTAGTGGTTCAGCAGGATTTGCAATTTTAACTAAAAATAAAAATTATCTATTTGTAGATGGAAGATATACACTTCAGGCTAAACTGGAAAGTGGTACAAACTTTAAAATTATAGAAATACCCAAAATCTTCCCTTTTGATTTATTTAAAAGTAATTCTTTCAAAAAAAAAATTGGTTTTGATCCTAAATTATTTACTAACAGAATGTTAAAAGGTTATTTTAAAGATACTTGTAAATTAATTCCTATAAATAATAACTTTATTGATGAGGTTTCGATAGAAAATAAAAGTAAAAAAATAAATTATTTCTATAATATTAAAAAAGAATATTCTGGTGAAACTTTAAATTCAAAAATATACAGACTCTGTAAAATATTAAAAAATTCAAAAATAGATAATATTTTTATAAGTGCTCCAGAAAATATAGCATGGCTTTTAAATTTGAGAGGAAATGATAATCCAAATAGCCCCATACCAAATGCAAAAGGTATTATAACCAAAAATAAAGAAATTTATATTTTTACAAAACTTTCAAAAATAAAAAAAATAAAGAAATTATATATTTATAAAAAAATAAATTTTTTTGAAGAAAATGAAGTTTATTCTGTAATAAAAAAGTTGGCTGGCAAAAAATTTTGTATTGATAGTTTAACTTGCTCAATATTTTTCGAATACTTAATTAAATCAAGGTTTAAAATTTCAAATTTTTTTGATCCTTGCTATCAACTGAAATCAATTAAGAATAGTAATGAAATTTATTACTCTAAAAAAGCACATATTTATGATGGTGCTGCGCTAACTAAATTTTTATATTGGACAAAACATAATAATTTAAAAAATTTAGATGAAAAAAAAGCTGAAAGAAAACTAGAATATTTTAGGAAAAAAAATAAATTTTATTTATACCCAAGTTTTAATACGATTATGGGATCTGGACCAAATAGTGCAATTATACATTATAGATCAAGTTCTAAAACTAACCGAAAAATAAAAAAAAATGACATACTTTTATGCGATTCTGGTGGACAATATAAATATGGCACAACTGACGTTACAAGAACCATTTGCTTTGACAAGCCTAGTGAAAATATTAAAAATATTTTTACAAGAGTTCTGAAAGGGCATATTTCTGTTGTTAGAACAAATTTAAATAAAATTAATGAGGGCTATAAAATTGATAAAAATGCAAGATATTGGCTTAATAAAATTAATTTAGACTATCCTCATGGTACAGGTCATGGTGTAGGATTTTTTTTGAATGTTCATGAAGGTCCTCAAGGACTGTCAAAATACAATAAAGTAAAACTAAGGAAAGGAATGATCTTAAGTAACGAGCCAGGCTTTTATAAAGAAAATAAGTTTGGAATAAGAATTGAAAATTTGATTTACATCTTGAAGAAAGGAAGTAAACTTTTTTTTGAAAATCTTACTTTTGCTCCTATAGATAATGATTTAATAAATTTTAAAATGTTAAATAAAATAGAGAAAATGTATTTATTAAAATATAATTTGGAAATTTACGAGAAAATATCAAAATTTTTAAATAATAAAGAAAAAAAATGGTTGTTAAGTTTAATTTAAAAGTTTGATGAAGTCTTTCTGACTAATAATTTTAACACTTAACTCCTTTGCTTTTATAATTTTTTTATTAGTTGGTTTTTCTCCTGCTATTAAATAATTAAGCTTATTACTTACAGAACTAACGATTTTACCTGAATTTTTTTCTATCATAGATTTTGCTTCTGCTCTGCTAATACCATCAAGCTTCCCAGTAAACATAAATGTAATATTTTTAAATTTACCATTCTTATTTTCATCAGATTTTAATATTTTTACGTATCTTGCAAGTTCCTCTATAATTTTTAAATTAATTTCTTGAGAAAAAAAATTTTTAAGCGAGTTAATCTGAGTTTCTCCAATTCCATCAATATCGAGAAAATTACTAAATTCATAACTGGCATCAATTTTTAATAAATTATCTAGAGATTTTATATTGTAAGATAACAGCTTAGCATTTTCTTGACCTATATGTCTTATTCCTAATGCGAATATAAATCTTTCGAGCAAAATTTGTTTTGACTTATCAATTGCATATCTTAAATTGGAAACAGATAATTTGCCCCATCCATCTAATTTAGAAATTTTATCATAGTTTAAATTGAAAATATCTTGGGGCGATCTAATTAATTTTAAACTCCAAAAATTTTCTATAACTTTTTTTCCCAATCCATCAATATTAAAAGCGTCTTTTGAGATAAAATGTTTTATTTTTTCTATTGCTATTTTTTCACACAAATACCCTTCAGATGAACACCTTTTGACTGCATCATATTTTTTCGTTTGATTATTATACTCTTTTAAAACTTTCGACCCACATGACGGACATTTTTTTGGAAAAATATATTTTGCAGAATTTTTAGATCTTTTTTTTAAATCAACTGATATTACATGAGGTATAACATCTCCAGCTCTCTCAATTTTTACTGTATCACCTACTCTTATGTCCTTTCTTTTAATTTCATCTTCATTATGTAAAGATGCATTAGCAACAATCACACCACCAACATTTACAGGCTTAATTTTTGCAACTGGTGTGAGTGCACCAGTCCTACCTACCTGTATTTCAATATTTAAAATTTTTGACGATGAAGTCACTGCAGAAAATTTATGAGCGGTTGCCCACCTTGGAGAATTTGATAAAAATCCTAATCTATTTTGTAGTTCGATACTATTAATTTTATATACTAATCCATCAACATCATAATCTAATTCATATCTTTTATTTTCAATTTCTTCATGATTTTTTATAAGATTACCTATTCCAGAAATAATTTTGTTAAATTTACTTACTTTAAATCCCCAAAGTTGTAATTTTTCTAAAAACTCTGACTGTTTATTTATTTTTAATTCCTCAAGGTAACCATAATTATAAGCTATAAATTTTAGAGGTATTTTTTTTGTTTCATTTGAATTTTTTTGTCTCAAAGATCCAGATGCTGCATTTCTAGGGTTTGCAAAATTTTCTTTTATTTTTTGGAAATCTTTGTTGGTGATAAAAACTTCACCTCTAATATCAATATCATTTGGAAATCCCTGAATATCAATTTTTTTTGGAATATCTTTAATAGTTTTTAAATTTTCTGTTATCAGCTCTCCTTCGTTGCCATCCCCTCTTGATAAACCCGATATTAAAATTCCATTTTTGTAATTAAGAGATGCAGAAATCCCATCGATTTTAGGTTCCACACTATACTCAATCTTTGCACCATGTTTTAAATTTAAAAAATTACATACTTTTTTCTCAAAATTGACCAGGTCGTCCTTGCTAAATACATTTGATAAAGAAAGCATTCTAACTCTATGTATTGCTTTTTTAAAATTTTTTGATGGTTTAAACCCGATATTTATTGAGGGTGAATGATCACTCTTAAGATATTTATATTTTTTTTCAAGTTCAATTATCTCTCTTTTTAAGTCATCAAATATAGAATCAGTAACTAAAGGTTTACTTTTTTCAAAATAGTTTTTGTTATACTTCTGAAATAATTTTGTTTTTTTGAGATAGAGCTTCTTTATTTCTTTCTTTTGCATGTATTTAAAACAAAGACTTAAATTTTTTTATAATTCCTTTTTTTTCTTTAATATCTTGAATTGGGTCAATATAATTTTCATTATATATTTTGTATGTTTCTTTATACCATCTGTCAGATTTATAGTTATATCCTAAAATTTTAGCATATTTTTTTGACTCTTCGACATATCCTAAAATATAATATAACTCTACGAGTCTATGTAATGCCTCAGGTGCATATACTGTAGTATCATAATTATTTACCACATATTTAAATCTGTTTATTGATGCTACCCATTTTTTTCTTTGCATATAATATCTACCAAGATAAATTTCTTTTGAAGCTAATACTGAGTTTATGAGATCTAATTTGTATTTAGAGTCTAATGCAAAATCAGTATTTGGATAATTTTGAACGATATACTCAAGCTCTTTTTTTGCTCCATTAATTGAAGCAAAATTTTTTTTCTCGTCCTCTACTTGTTCAAAATAACACATGGCTTTTAAATAATGAGCATAAACTAGATTTTTATCATTTGGATATTTTTCAAAATATCTATTAATTTCGTAAATTGCATCAGAGTAGTAATTTTGTGAATAATAAGAATATGCAGCCATTATTGCTGATTTAGATGCCCAAACAGATTGTGGATAAAAAATTTCTGCATCATTAAATTTTTTTGCTGCTAAAAGATTTTGTCCTTGAGATAAATGGCTCATTCCTTCTTTATAGGCTTGAAACATTTGTTCTCTGATGTCACCTTCAATAAATACTATCTCTTTTTTTTTTTCGGAGCAACTAACTAAAAAAAATAAAAAAATTAAAAGATAAAAATGAATTTTCATAAAATATTTAAATTTTAATTTTTATCAGATTATTTCGTAATAACTAATTATTTATTTAAGCGATGGATCTTAAAAAATAGTTATTAACAAGCGCTTTGGGTAAGGTTTTACTTTTTATTTCAAGAATTGAATAGTTAGCCTCATCACTTAAAATTTTTCTTAAAACTTGATTTGTTAAATAATGACCTCCTTGAGAACACTGAATATTCGCAAGCATTTTATAACCAGCTAAATAGATGTCACCTATACAATCTAATATTTTGTGATTAACAAACTCTTTATTATTTCTTAGACCATCTTTATTCAAAACTTTATTACCTTTTACTACTATCGCATTTTCTAAGCTTCCACCTTTAGCTAAATTCATTTTTTTTAATTTTTCAATGTCTTCGTATAAGCAAAAAGTTCTAGAGGACAAAACTTTATTTAAATTATCTTCATATACATTTATTACATTTCTTTGATTGCCAATTAATGAATTGGGGAAATCTATTTCAAAGTCAATTGTTAAACTTACAGTACTTGGTTTAACTTTTATGAACTTTTCTCCTATAGAGAAATTTACATCTTTATCAATCTTGATTAATTTAATGGGCTGATCCGATATCTCTAATTCTGCATTATTAATCAAATCTAAAAATTCTTGTGATGAGCCATCCATTATAGGAATCTCTGGACCATTAACTTCTATAACTGCGTTATCAACACCTTTTACATAAAGAGCTGCCATTAAATGCTCAATTGTAGAGACCCTTGCACCAAACTCGTTCGATATTGTAGTACAAAAGCTAGCCTCGCTTACATTAAAAACATTTGGTTTAATAATATTATTTTTTTTTAAATCACTTCTAATAAATGTTATTCCAGTATTTGGTGCAGAAGGTAAAATTTTTACCATCAAATTTTTTCCAGAATGCAAGCCAATGCCATCAAATGTGGTAATTTTTTTTATTGTCTTTTGATTTAATATTTTAGAATTCATATAGATTTTATAAGTTGTTTAGAAAGAAGTTTAAAAACAACTAATATTTCAAAAAAATGCGAATATTATTTAATGAAAAATTTAAATATTCTCTCAAAAAAACCTTTGTTTTTAATAATTTTTGGTACCATTTGAACTTCATTTTCATTTAAACCCATTATAGTTTTTAATGCTGCATGCGAGCTTTGTAACTCTCTTGGTAAACTTTTATCCATAAATGATTCTAAATATTTATTGCATATGAACTTATTAATCTTAATCTGATTTTTGACCAAAAGATTTTTAAAATCAGCAATTTCATGTTTAGGGTAACATATAAAATTAAGATTAACTGAAAAATCGTCTGCATTAAAACTATTTAATATTTTTATTTTTTTTATTTTATTTATATAAAAGTTTTCGAGGTATATATGAAGTATTGTAAGATCTTTATTTTGTTCTACAACTTGTTGTCTTGCATCTTGAATGAGATATTTTATGTCGTCATAAGTTATCTTTGAGTTTTCTTTTTTTTTAAAAATATTTAATTTTATATTTATAGATTTGTTTAAATCTAATATAATATTAATTTCATTAATAAAATGACCAATTTCTTTTTCTATTTTGATAATTTGCTCTCTTATAATTACTGATAAGTCTTGCAAAATATCTTTATTAAAAAAATCTATATTTATAGTGTTTCTATATTTATTTTCAAATTTAGAGTTGAATGCTGAAAAAACAATTTTTAAATTTTTAAATTCTAAAAAAATATGGGTTTTATTTTTTTCCATCGTTTATAATTATTTTTTCTTTTACCCTTAAATCAATTAAATAATTTTTTTTATTTTGTTTTTTTATAATTTTTTTTGATAAATCTAAACTATAATTAAGATCATATTTAGGTAATTTTATCTTTATTCCTTCCTTTGTCACTAAATCCCAACGACCACTGGGAAAATAATAAAAAGACCTTATTTTTTTTAATTCAAAATCAGCTTCTTTTAAATAATTCAAAAATTTTATAAATTCTTTTTTTTCATAGCGACCAAAAAAATATGGTAAATCTTTTTTTGAACTTATTAAATTATAATCGATTAAATAACCATTAGATCCTAAATAATATTTTTTGTTACCAATATTAATTTTTGCTAATAATTCTGTTCTATTAATATTTATGATTAAAGTTGAAGGAAATTTTTTTTTAATACTTATATTTTCAATAAATTTAATTGTTTTAAATTTATTATTTACTTCATCTTTTTTGATAAAAAAAATATTTTTTCCTTTTATAGTTGTTATATTTTTTTCTACTATCTTTTTTAAATTTTCTTCAAGGTTATTAATTTCAATATGATTAATTAAGTATATCTTAGATATATTTAAAAATTTATTATTACTAACTGTGCTAAGTAAAAAAAATATCAAAATATAAAAATAAAATTTTTTTTTTTTATCTTCGTATAGATGCATCGCTAATCATCCACTTAATTAGATTAAAAAAACTTATATTATTAAATTTGGCAATTTCAGGCACCAAAGATAATGAGGTCATACCAGGCTGAGTATTGAGCTCTAATAAATAGAATTTATTTTTATAAAATCTAAAATCTGATCTTGTAGTACCTTTACATTTCAATAGTTTGTGAGCTTTAAGTGATATATTCATTACTTTTAAGTAATTAGCTTTTGAGATTTCGGCTGGCATAATATGTTCAGTTTTTGCATTTGCATCATATTTAGCCTTATAATCATAAAATTTTCTTTTAGGTTTTAATTCTATTGCTCCAAGTTTTTTATTACCCATAATTGCAGCTTGTATCTCTTTGCCCGGTATATATCTTTCGATAATGATTTCCTTATTATCTCTAAGATAAAAAATTTTCTTGAATAAATTTTTTTTATTACAAATAAAAACTCCAACACTAGATCCTTCATTAATGGGCTTAATTACTACGGGAAAACCTAATTTATTATTAATTCTTTTAATTAGCTCGTTTTTATTAATTTTATTTTTAAAATTCAACAACAAATACTTAGGTGTCAAAATATTGTTTTGTATAAATAATTTTTTTGAGAGCACCTTATCTATAGCTAAAGACGATGAGATAACTCCTGAATGTGTATATTTTATTTTTTCCTTTTCTAAAATAGTTTGTATGTATCCATCCTCACCATATCTTCCATGTAATGCATTAAATACAACAGATGGTTTAAATTTTTTAAGATTAGTAATAAAATTACCATCAGGCTCAATTATTTTTGTTATGTAATTGTTTTTTTTTAAGACTTTTGATACAGCTCCAGCAGTTTTTAAACTTATCTCTCTTTCTTTTGAAAAACCACCAGCTAAAATTAATATTTTTTTAATCATTTTTATTTAACTAAAATAATCTCTAACTCAAGATCAATACCTGTTTTTTTTTTAACCTCATCTTTAACAAAATTAATTAAATTATTCATATCTTCAAAGTTAGCATTATTTTCATTAACAAAAAAATTACAGTGTTTTTTCGAAATTGATGCTCCACCAAATTTTGTATCTAGAGGAACCGAATCTTTAATTAATTCCCATACTTTCTTTTTTGTATGTCCAATTGGATTTTTAAAAGTGCTTCCACTTGTTTTGATTTTTGAAGGTTGTGCTAAATTTTTTTTATTTTTCATTTCATTCATTTGTTTTTCAATTATTTTAGGATCCTCCTTTTTGCCTCGGAAAGTACCGCTTAAAAAAATTAGGTCATTTGGAAAGTTGCTTTTTCTATATTCAAAATTGATTTTATTAGCTGTTATAGTTTTTATGTTTCCACTAATATCAATTGCTTGTACTGATACCAATATATCTTTAAATTCATTTTTAAAGCAACCAGCATTCATTTTAATCCCACCTCCAACAGAGCCAGGAATACAAGACAAAAACTCAAAGCCGCTAATACCACTAATTTTTGCAAATTCAGACAATTTTTTATCAGTTGAACTGCTGCCTGCAACAATAGTATTTTCATCCAATAGAGATAAATTGCTGAACATTTTGCCAAGTTTTATTACTACACCATCATAATATTTGTCACTAAACAAAACATTTGACCCAGCACCAATAATAAAAATTTTTCCACTATTGTTATATAATTTTAAAAAATTTTTTAACTCTATTAAAGAATTAGGTTTAAAAAAAATTTTTGATTTTCCTCCAATATTAAACCAATTTGTTGACTTTAAATTTTTTTCAAATTCAATACTACCACTAATTTGTTTGGAAAATTTTATTAAATTGTCTAGATTCATTAAATTAAATTAGGTATCATTTTCATCCAATTTGAAATAGAGCCTGCACCCATACCAATAACTATATTTTGACTATAAACACATTGTTTAATATATTTTGATAAATCATATTGGTCATTGATTAAAATTAGCTTAACATTTGAATTCTTTATAATTTCTTTTGCAAAATTATCATAGTTAATTTTAATTTTATTGTTTTCTCCTGCTTTATATATTGGACATAAAATTACCTCATCTGCTTTTTTAAAAGATTTGGCAAATTCCTTCCTTAAATTCGTTAGCCTTGAAATTCTATGAGGTTGAAAAATGCAAATTATTTTTCTTTTTTTATAAACGTCCTTTACGCCACTAAGAACCTCTTTTATTTCGGTTGGATGGTGAGCATAATCATCAATAAAAACTGAGCCTCTATATTTAAATAGAAAACTGAACCTTCTTTGAACACCTTTAAAATTTTTTAAACCACTTCTAATTAAATCTTTTGATATTCCAACAATTAAACTAACAGCAGATGCTGCTGTAGCATTTCGTATATTGTGAAGACCATTAAGTGGAATTTTAAGGTCTCTGATAAATCTATGTTTCTTTCCAGGCAAATTTATTCTTAAATCAAATTTTGAATAATTAGTATTTTGTGAAATATTAACTATTCTAAAATTAGAATTTTTGTTTGTTCCATAAGTAAGAAAATTTTTATTCTTCAACTTTGGTATAACTGATCTATTATTTTTGTCATCCATACAAATAAAACTTTTTCCAAATGATGGTGTTTTATTAATGAAACTTATAAAACTTTTTTTTAAATTTTTTAATGATTTATAATAATCCAAATGTTCTAGATCTAAATTTGTTACTATTGAGTAAGTTGGGGGCAAGTTTAAAAAACTTCCATCTGACTCATCAGATTCTAAAATACACCAATTACTTTTCCCAAGTTTTGCAGAATTTTTAAATGCATTCAATATTCCTCCATTTATTATTGTTGGATCAATATTTGATTTTGCAAAAATCGAGCTAATTAATGAAGTTGTAGTAGTTTTTCCATGAGATCCAGCTACTACTATATTTTTCATTAATGAAACTATATGTCCCAACATTTCGCCTCTTTTATATATTGGAATTTTCTTTTTTTTTGCTTCAATATATTCAGAATTATTTTTTTTAATTGCTGAAGAAACAACAAGTATAGTAGAATCTCTTATGTTGCTTTTTTTATGACCATAGAAAATTTTTATTTTCTTTTTTTTTAAATTTTCAATATTTTTATTTATAGATGAGTCACTTCCTTGGATTCTAAAACCCATGCCTTTCATTATTATTGCTAAGCCATTCATCCCTATCCCACCAATTCCTACAAAATGGATAACTTCTGTTTTTGCTAGTTCAATTTTCATTTATTAAGTCTATTAGTTTTTTATTTATATTATCCCAAGTATTTTGATAAGAAATTCTTTTTAAGTTTTCTTTTTTAATATCATAATCATTTTTATTTATTATAGCCTCATTAATTAAATGAGTTATTTTATCAAGACAAGTATCATCTTGATTTATAAGCCAGCAACAATTTTTATCTTCATAGAACTTAGCATTAAAAAATTGGTGATTATCTTTAGAGTGAGGAAATGGGATGGCAATAAAGGGTATATTAAAAAAAGTAAGCTCAGCTAAAGCAGACGCACCTGAACGTGTTATTGCTAAGTCAAAGGAATTTAAATCTTTATATAAATAACTATTATAATTAAATATTTTATATTCAATATTTAGATTTTTGTAGCAATCTTCTAAATCATTTTTTTTATCAAGATTAAATATTTGCTGAGTTAAGCTTATTCTACCAAATTGATAAATTTTCATCACTAAATTTTTGACCATTTTATCAAAAAATATTGCACCTTGGCTGCCACCTAAAACTAAAATTTTAATTGGATCTAATTTATTTTTTTTTAATTTTTTATTTAAACTGTATGCTTCTTTTCGTAATAAACTATTTATAATTAAAATCTTGTCTTTGTAAATTTTTGGGAAATTAATTAAACTATCATGGTAGCAAATAATTTTTTTTGCATATTTTAAAATTAATTTGTTTGATCTTCCTAGTACTGTATTTGGCTCATATAAAATTATTTTGATTTTAAATATTTTTGACATTATACAAAGTGGCAAAGACATATAGCCTCCAGTGCTTATAAGAATTTCAATTTTATTTTTTTTTAAAAAAAGGAAAGATTTAATTATAGATACAATAAATAATATAAAAAATTTCGGAAAAGCTAATATTGATTTTTTAATTTTAGGAACATCTATTAATTTATATGGGTAAGTATTTTTTTCAATAAAATCTGTACCTCTTTTGTCTGTAACCAAAATAATATCACAATCATTTTTTAAATGATCAAAAATAATTAAAGCAGGTATTACATGACCTCCTGAACCACCAGTTGAAATTAATACTTTTTTCAAAACTATTTAACCCTTCTTTTAGTTAAATTTAATATTATACCAGATAATATTGCCGTACTTAAAATTGATGAACCTCCATAACTGATGAATGGTAAAGTCATACCAGTAGTTGGTAAAATTCTAATATTAACTCCAAAATGAATAAAAGTTTGTATTAAAATTATTGATATTGATCCAGTCAATATTAATTTTATTAAGTTATCGTTTTCTTGATCAATTTTTTGAGCAATCTTAAATGCCAAAAATAAATAAACTAGCATTATAAAAATTAATAAAATTATTCCAAATTCCTCAGAGATGACTGAAACAATATAGTCAGTATGTGCCTCTGGTACTTTTGAATTTAGTTTACCCTCTCCAATGCCTCTTCCAAAATAGCCCCCACTTATAATTGCCTCTGATGCTCTTTCTGACTGATAATTATTTCCTGTGGTAGGGTCAATGAAGGAAAATAATCTATTTTTGATATATAAAAATTTTGGAACGTAAAATATTAAGTAAGCCAAAACAGCTCCTATTGAAATAAAAAAAGAAAAAAATATAATAAGATTGACTCCTGATACAAATACAAGGGAAAACCAAGTTAAAATAATTAAAATTGTTTGACCAACATCTGGTTGGTTTATCAAAAGTAAAATTATAGGTATTATGATGATTAAACTCACAAAATATCTTAAATAAATTTTGTTTGAATAATTTGATGATAATACATTTGAAATTAATACGATAAAAAAGGGTTTTAGAATTTCGACTGGCTGAAACCTTGGTAAAGAACCAATATCTATCCATCTTCTTGAGCCTTTAACCTCTGTTCCAAAAAATGGAACCATTAATAAAGCAATGAGGGATATAAAAAATAAAAAAAAACAGATCTTAATTAATTGATCTTTTTCTAAATTAGAAAAAAAAATAAATATAATTAATGATAAAATTATAAAAACTAAATGTTTTAAGAAAAAATAATAGGAGTTTGTGTTTAATTTTTCACTTGCAATTAAAGAAGTTGAAACTAAAGAAAAAAATAATCCCAAAAAAAATAAAAAAATTATTAAAAATAATATTATTTTATCAATACTTTTCCACCAATTATAATAAAAGTTTTCAAAATTTATATTTTCATTCATAAGATTTTTTAATAAAATTTGTTTTTTTCAAAAGTTTATTGAAAAATTTTCCTCTTTTTTCAAAATTTTCAAACTGATCAAATGAGGCTGCACAAGGACTAAATATAATATTTTTTTTCTTATTTTTTTCATTTTTTAAATCTCTAAGAACTCCATTCAAAGCATGATTTATATTCTTAAAATTTTTAAAAAATATTTTATTTTTTAATTTTTTTTGAAAAAAATTAATATTTTTACCGTATATGTAAGCTTTGATATTTTTAAAATATTTTTTTTCCAAATTAAATTTATCACCTTTTTTTGGAAGCCCCCCTAAAATCCAAAAAATATTTTCAAAAGACTTTAAAAGCTGAATTGTTGATGAAAAACTTGTCGATTTTGAGTCATTAATAATTTGTAAGTTTTTTTTCTTAATAATCACTTGCTGCCTGTATGGTAAACCTGTAAATGAATTAACTGCAATTTCAATTTTTTTTTTATTTAGCCTAAGACTTTTTGAAACTGACAAAGCGAATAACAAGTTTTGTAAGTTATTAAGATTTTTAAAAAGGTTGTTTTTTACTTTAATTTGTATTTTAGAAAAATTATTTACTGTAATAATTTTGGAATGAATTTTTTTATTTTTAAGTAATTTAAATACATTTTTGTTCACAAATGATATGTTTTTTTTATTTTGATTAAATATTAATTTTAGCTTTGCATTGGCATATCTCCTAAATGTTCCATGTCTTTCTAGATGATCTGGAAATATGTTTAAAATTACAGCAAAATCTGTTCTGAAATATTTACTATATTCGATTTGATAGGAGGAAGCTTCAATGACAAAAATCGTATTATCTTTAATATTTTTTTCAGACAGCAATGGCTTTCCTATATTTCCTGCCAACCTAACATCCTTATTGTTCTTTTTAATTATCTCATAAAGCAACTTAGACGTAGTAGATTTTCCATTTGTACCTGTAATAGTAATTTTTTTATTTTTTAAATTATGAAGATAGAAAATATCTAAATCAGTAATTATTTTATTCTCATTTTTTTGAATAAACCTTGCCAATCCACAATTTTTTTTATTTATTCCGGGACTAATTACTATTAAATCATAATCATTCCTAAATATTTTTTTTTTGATTATTTTATGTTTTTTAAATATCGATGGGACTTTTTTTTCATTATCGTCATATATAAAAACTTTATTTTTTTTTTTTAAATAGTGGAAACAAGCTTTACCGCTTATTCCAAATCCGTAAACTAGAATCTTTTTATTTTTAATTTTATTTTTGTAATCAAGCATTATCTTAACTTGAGGGTAGCTAGTCCAATCATTGCTAAAATTATTGATATGATCCAAAAACGGATAACAACGGTTGATTCTGGCCATCCTTTTTTTTCAAAATGATGATGGACGGGAGCCATCTTAAATATTCTCTTGCCAGTTAGCTTAAATGATACAACTTGCACTATCACTGAAATTGCTTCAAAAACAAACAAACCTCCTGTTATTGCTAATACAATTTCGTGTTTAGTTATTATGCCTACTGCTCCTAAAGATCCACCTAAAGCTAAAGATCCTGTATCTCCCATAAATATTTTTGCTGGTGGAGCATTGAACCATAAAAATCCTAGACATGCTCCAATAATTGCTCCACAAAAAACAGTTACTTCTCCAGCTCCATCAATATAAGGTATGTGTAAATAATCAGAGAATACAACATTTCCAGCAACATAACTTATAAATGCAAAACATCCAGCAACTAAAATTACTGGTACAGTTGCCAATCCATCTAACCCGTCTGTAAGGTTGACTGCGTTTGAGGATCCAACAATCACAAATAAATAAAATGGCACAAAGAACCAACCTAAATTTATTATTAAGTTTTTGAAAAATGGAAAATATAAATTATTAATTTCATTAAAATCACCAAATAAGTAAAGTATAAATATACCAAATAAGGTTGCTATAATTTGAAAAACAATTTTAATTTTAAGTGAAATACCTGCAGAACTATTTGTCCTGATTTTCTTAATATCATCAAAAGCACCAATTAAACCAAATGAAAAAGTTATAAATGATATAAACCAAATTAAAGGATTTGCTAAATCGCACCAAAGTAAAGAGCTCAAAAATAATCCTAACAAAATAAGAACACCTCCCATTGTAGGTGTGCCAATTTTTTTTATTACATGCTCTTTGGGTCCATCATTTCTTATTGGCTCATGAATTTTTTTAGAAGTAAAAAATCTTATAAAAGGCCCTCCAATTATAAAAACAATTACCATAGATGTAAACATTGCCAGACCAGTTCTTACTGTTAGATATTTAAAAACATTTAAAAACGAAAAGTTTTCAACTAAACTAATAAACAAATAATAAAGCACTAAACTATTCTCCTATTAAATTTTGATATAACTTTACTCAAACCAGTTGCATTAGATCCTTTTATCATTAAATAATCATTATTTGACAAATCGTTTCTTATAAAATCTTCAATTTCACTAATATTTTTAAAAATTTTCCCTTTTTTTTGTGTTTTTATTTTATCAAATGTGTATTTAACATATTTACCGTACACATAAATTTTATTCACTTTAGATTTATTTATAAATTTGGCTATTTTAATATGAAGTTTTTTTGAAAATTTTCCTAGCTCTAACATATCACCTAGCAAAATATTTTTTCTATCTGGATGAATTTTAATATTATCAAATTTTTCCAGTGCAAATTTTAATGATAAAGGATTTGAATTATAGCTTTCATCTATAATTTTAACTCTTTTAAATTTAATTTTACAATCAATTTTATTTCCTCTTCCAGTTGGTATTTTAAAATCTAAAAATATTTTTTTATTAATATTTTCTATATTCGTGTAGTTAGAAATAACTGCGATTGTGGCGAGTATATTTTCAATGTATAAGGCTGCCTCTTTATTTATCAAAAACCTCTTGATTATTCCATTTATCTTTATTAGTGCTGAATATAAGGACTTTCTTTTAAAGCTTTTTATAAACTGGATATCTGCTGGTTTTTTTTTACTAAAAGAAATTATTTTTAATTTATTTACTTCTGCTTTTTTTTTAAAGTAGGAGAAAAATAGATCATCTTTGTTTAAAACCATAATTCCATTTTTTACAACATTATCTATTAACTCTGACTTAGCTTCAGCTATTTTAAAAATACTTTTGAAATTTTTAATATGAGCATATGATATGTTAGTAATAATACCAATATCTGGCTTAATAATTTTTGATAGTTTATCTATCTCTCCTTTTTTATCCATTCCAACCTCAAAAACACCAAAAATATTTTTTTTATTAATATTTAATAAGGATATAGGAACGCCAAACTTATTATTAAATGATTTTTTAGAAGAAATTGTTGAATTAACTTTATTTAATGCCTGCCCAAGTAATTCCTTCAAAGAAGTTTTTCCAGCACTTCCAGTTATTGCAATTGAATTTATATTTGAGATCTCTCGAACATTTCTTGCAGATTTTAAGAAAAATTTAAAGCTATTTTTTATTTTAATTTTTTTATTAATATATTTTCTTGAATAATATTTATCAATTATTGAAAATACTGCCCCATTTTTAATTGCATCATCTGCATAAGTATTTCCATTTTTATTTTTTCCTTTTAAACCAATAAATAAATCATTTTTTTTAACTTCTTTTGAGTTTATAGAGATTTTATTTATCTCATTTGAATTATTAATTTTATAACTATTAAGATTCTCATTAATAGTATTAATTTTCCAATCATTTGATAAATACTTATTTTTTTTATTTATATTTTTAATTATGAACTCTTTATCTGAAAAAAATATTTTTTTTTTATATTCTTGATAATTTTCATGACCTTTTCCCGCCACTACTAAAATATCACCAGATTTCAGATTTAATATTGCCTTCTCAATTGCTTTTTTTCTAGATGGTATCTCCACTAATTTAGATTTATTTATATTTTTCTTTATATCGTTTCTTATTTTGTTTGGATTTTCACTTCTCGGATTATCATCTGTTAAGTAAATTTTATTACAAAAACTATTAGCTATTTTTCCCATCATTTTTCTTTTTGGCTTATCTCTTTCCCCACCACATCCAAAAACAATAGAAATATAACTAAATTTGTAATGATTTTTTAGATTTTTAAGACACGTTTTTAAACCATTTGGTGTATGAGCATAATCTAAAATAACTTTTGAATTATTGCGTAACTCACCAATTTTTTCCATTCTTCCATTAACCTCTTCAATTTTATCTATTGATTTTAAAATTTTATTGATTGACAAATATTTACTTGCTGCACTAATTGCCATTAATAAGTTAGTAATTTGAATTTCACCAATTAATCTAGTTTCGAATGTAAAAATTTTATTTTTATACTCAAAGAAAACTTTCTGTTTATCCTTCATTGGAATATTTTTAATTAATTTTAAATTTGAATTTTTATCACCAATAAGTATTTTATTTAATTTATTCCTTTTAATAATGCTATTAATTTTTGGACCATATTTATTATTTGAATTATATATTACTGTAGATTTTTTCTTCATTAGGTTTTTAAATAAAATCATTTTTGAATTAAAATAGTTTTTAAAAGACCTGTGATAATCAAGATGATCTCTAGACAAATTTGTAAATATGCCTATATCAAAAAGAAGTCCATCTAATCTATTTTGTTTAAGACCATGAGATGAGGCCTCTAAAATAACTGTGTTTATTTTTTTTTTTTTAAGATTTTCAAGGGTTTGACTTAAACTCAAAGGATCAATTGTTGTATTAGGTAAATCGTATCTAAATCTGTTTGATTTTACCCCAAGAGTTCCAATTGAAGCTATTTTTTTTTTATTTAGTTTCATTATTTGAAAAAAAAAACTTGCAACTGAAGTTTTTCCATTAGTACCCGTAACAGCTATAAGATTTTTGGGTTTTTTTTTATAAAACAGACTTGAAGCTTGAGCTAAACTTTTCCTTGTATTTTTACTATTTAAAAATAAAACATTACCTTTATAGCCTTCAAATTTTAAAGTGGATATTATCGTCTTTGCGCCATTTTTAATTGCTTGATTTATAAATTTGTTTCCATTTGTTTTTGTGCCTTTAATTGCAAAAAAAATGTCACCCTTAGTGCAGTTATTACTATTAAATCTTATTTTTGAAAAAAAATGAGATTGGTATTTTTTTTCCAAATTTTTGAATATTTTTTGTAATTGCATTTTTATAATTTAAAATCCTAGTATTTTGTGGCTAAAATTGGCCCAATTTTTTCTATAATCTTTCCTGCAATTTCAACAGTTGTCCACCCAGCTGTATTAAAAGGTGTTCCTTTCAAACTAAAATTTGAATTTCTAAATTTATAAACATAATCTTTTGATATTTTTGGGTCCTCTAACAGAACAACTAATACAAACTTAGGATTTGTTGATGGAAAAATTGATGCAAAAGTATTAATTTTAACTTTAGAATATCCGTCGCCTATGACTTGCTGAGCTGTTCCTGTCTTTCCAGCAACTTCATAGCCCAGTATATTAGCTAATTCAGCAGTTCCCTCTTTTGTTGATACTATTTTTCTTAAAGCAGAATTAACTTTTTTTGATACTCCCTTTTCTAATATCTTTTTTTTTTTCTTTTTTTTTGATTGTTTAATTAAAGTTGGAGTAACATCGTATCCACCATTAGATATAATTGCATATCCTTTTGCCAATTGTAATGGTGTTGTTGTTATACCATGACCAAAGGAAACTGTCGCGAGCTTACATTTTCCCCAATTAAACGGAATTGGTTGACCAACCTCCTCCAGATCAAAATCAATTTTGTTTAGGATGCCAATTTTTTTTAAAAACATGCTGTGTTTATCTATTCCTACTTTTTGAGCAATTCTTACAGAGCCAATATTTCCTGATCTAATTAAAATTTGCTCGGCTGTAAGATTATTGGGAATTTTTTCATCATATTCTCTAATAGTATGATTTCCACATCTTATAGCTTTTTTTAAGTTTGAGAATTTAGTATCTATTTCAATTGCACCAACATTAAGAGCTGAAGCTAAAGTAAATGTTTTAAAAACAGAACCAAGTTCATATACACCCTTTGTTGCTCTATTAAGATAAATCTTATTGCTTAAGTCTTTTCTTATATTTAAATCAAAATCAGGAAGTGAAACCATTGAAAGTATTTCACCGGAGTTAATGTTCATCAGTATTGCTGTACTTCCAATATTTTTAAAAATATCAGTAAAATTGACTAACTCCTGCCTTATTAAATATTGTAAATTCATATCCACAGTAAGTTTGAGTGGCTCTTTGCTGCTTATAAGTTCGTGATTAAAAGATTTTTCAATACCAGAAACTCCTTTATTGTTATCATCTATCTGTCCTATGATATGGCTGAATAGTTCGCTCTGGGGATAAATTCTTGAAATTTTCTGCTCCTCAATAATTGACTTATCCCCAAGAAGAAAAAGTTGGTTATATTTTTTTGGGGAAATTTTTTTTTCTAAATAAAAAAATTTATCTTTTTCTATCTTACTTGATATATCTTCGAAGTTTTTATTTGGGAATATTATTTTTAAATTTATTAATAACTTTTTTTTATCAATAATCAAATTAGGATTAATTCCAATATTAGTTGTGATCACACTTTGAGATAAAATATTTCCATTTCTGTCAAGTATAGAAGATCTAAAATCAGATTTATATGGCTGAACTTTGGACTTTTTATCTTTTTGTGATCCTAAATAAATTATTTTTATCGAAAAAATAATAGTAAAAACAAAAAATATAAAAATTATAAATGCAATTCTATTGAAAGATATATTTAAACTCGATCTAAATTTAATGTTTTTAAAATCAACTTCGTACTCTTCTAAAACTAACCGTTTTTGGTTTTCATTCATTCTTTAAGTCTAAAATTTTAATTTTTTCTTTATTTAATTCTTCAAATTCTTCATCAAAATAATCCTTTCGAAATCTCATTAATTTAGAAGGTGAGCTTAAATAGCTATAATCTAGTAATACTAATTTGTACTTTTCTTCTAGATGAAGAATATTTTCTTTTGTCTCAAAAATTTTTATATCTAATTTTTTTGTAGAGTTTTTAATTAATGTAGTAAAAAATACTAACGTTAAGACAGTAAATATTAAAAAAAAATTTTTCATATATTGTCACCAAATTTTTCAATTTTTAATAAATATTCAAACTTTTTAAAGAAATCATTAAAGTCATTAAAATTATCAATTTTTTTTGCGTACCTTAATTTTGCAGATCTCGATGGAGGATTTAAAATTATTTCGTTTTTGCTTGGTGTTATTGGTTTTTTATTTATGATTTTGAAAATTTTTTTGTTTTTTTTTATCTCAGGAAAATATCTTGAATTTTTTTTATCCTCAGAGTAATTTTTAAAAAAAAATTTTACTATCCTATCTTCAATAGAGTGAAATGTGACCACAGCTAGAATGCCTCCGATAGGTAATAATTTAAAACTATTTATCAATCCTAACATTAATTGACTTATTTCATTATTTACTAGAATTCGAAGCGATTGAAAAACTTTCGTAGATTTATTTATTTTTGAATGTTTTTTTTTTATATTCTCTATAATATTTACTAAATCCTCAGTAAGTATTATTTTTTTTGATCTGATATTAATAATATTTTTAGCAATGATTTTTGATTTTTGTTCTTCCCCAAAATACCTAAATACTTTGCTGAGTTCTTCGTAAGGCATTTTGTTTACTACATCGTGTGCAGAAATTAAATTTTTACCCAATCTCATATTTAATTTACCCTTTGAGTTAAATGATAGTCCTTTTTCGAGGTCATTGATCTGGTTTATAGAATAACCTAAATCAAAAATAATTGCTTTTAAATTTCTATTGGAAAATTTTAATTTATCAATATTTGAAAATTTTTCGTTTACAAAAATAAACCTATCTTTAAACTCTTTTGTCAGTTTCCTCGCCGTTGTTAAAGTCTTAGAGTCTCTATCTAAAGCAATAACAATATTATTTTTATTAGATAATATTTTTTTTGAATATCCGCCTTGACCAAATGTACAATCGATAAATGTGCCACCATAAAGAGGGGAAATAATGCTGATTAATTCATCTAGCAAGACTGGAAAATGTTTTTTTTCCAGATTTATGGTGGCATTCATTTATTTTATCAAAGACCATTAATTTTTTTGTCTTCTCAAAAATGCAGGAATTTCAAATTCATTTTCATTTTCGTCTTCATCCTCGACTTTATTTTGGTTTGTGTCAAAAGATGCGAGCGCTTTTTCTTCATCATTATTTTCGTCCGAATTGAATAGCTCTAAAGTTTCCTCCTCGATATTGAAATTTTCAAGTCCATTAGTATTTTTTATACCTTCATCTAAATTTTCAGATTTTAATTCATTATCGTTTTTGCTTATATCTGTCATTTCTGAATTGAGTATTAAGTCTTCAGTAGATTGATTTTCAAGAGTATTTGTCTCATTATAAACTTGATCTTTAATTTGATTTTCTAGAAAATCATTTTCTATTTTTAGAGCATTTGCTCCTTCCGTAGGAGAAGAAGTGCTTTTTGAAAAATTAAATGATTGATTGGAAATATTGTTCGGGAAATCAGAATATCCAGGGTTTCTATTTTGAATTCTATGAACCATATTAATTACTGACTTAGATTCTGGTTGTTGTCCATCTAAAGCTGTTGCAACAATTGAAACTCTCATTTTGCCATCTAATTCTGGATCTGTTATTGCGCCAATAATTAATTCTGCCTCGGGATCTACCTCTGCTCTTACTTTATTTACGGCTTCATCAACTTCAAAAAGTTTTAGATCTTTTCCTCCTGTTATATTAACTAACAATCCTTTTGCTCCTTTTAAGGTATAGTCATCTATTAAAGGATTTGTAATTGCCATCTCTGCAGCCTTTATAGCTCTGCCTTCTCCCTCAGCTGATCCTGTTCCCATCATCGCTTTACCCATTGAACTCATGACTGTTTCAACATCAGCAAAATCTAAATTTATTAAACCAGGCCGTACCATTAAGTCTGTGATACTCTGAACACCGTGTAATAAAACATCATTAGAAAGTTCAAAAGACTCTTCAAATGTAGTTTGCTCACTAGCTATTTTAAATAAGTTTTGATTTGGAACAACTATAATAGTGTCAACATGTTTTCTTAATTCCTCTAATCCTTGTTGAGCTCTTCTCATTCTAGATGGTCCTTCATACAAAAACGGTAAAGTAACAACTCCAACAGTTAAAATATTAAGTTCTTTTGCAGCCCTTGCAATTACATGTGCTGAGCCTGTACCTGTTCCTCCGCCCATTCCAGCTGTTATGAAAACCATATTCGAGCCTTGTAAAACATTTATAATATCATTCAAAGACTCATCCGCTGCCGCTTGTCCTATATCTAATTTAGCTCCAGCACCCAACCCTTTTGTTAAGTTTAGACCAATTTGTATTTTTGCTTTAGCTTTACTTTCTTTTAAATCTTGCGCATCAGTATTTACCGCAATAAATTCTACTCCTTGCAATCCTGCATCTATCATTCCATTTATTGCGTTACCTCCGGCTCCTCCAACGCCTAGAACAAGTATCCTTGGTTTTAATTCTCTTATATCTGGTGCCTTGAAGTTAATTGTCATTTTTCCCCCTTTAGTTGTTAAATTGCTTTTCCCATTTAAGGCTTGCTCTGTTTATGTTAGATTTTTTTTTGGCGTTAACCCTAAATTTTTCAAATATAGTTGGCTCCCAAATTTGAAATGTTTTTCCTTGTCCAACAAATAGAATGTTATTCTTAATTTTTGCGTGTTTTAATAATTTGCTTGGTAATAGAACTCTTCCTTCGCTATCAAATTGCAGATTAGTACTCTCTGAAAGTATTGATGTTGCAAAATAATCTTTTTTTTCTTCAAATGGATTTAATGAATCAATTGCATTAGAAATCTTCTCAATTCGATCTTGGGGCCAAGACTCTATACATTGATTATTAAAAGATGGATAGCAGACGACTCCATTGTAACCTAAATTAGAAAGATATGATCTAAAGGAAGCTGGCACAGAAACCCTTCCTTTTTTGTCTAGCTTGTTTTCGTAGGTAGATAAAAACATAATTCATAATTTAACCCAAATATGGGTTTTTATGGGATATTATGGGTTTTAAGTACAACCGTCAATAGTTATATTTAATCTGATATATAAATAATATTCTATAATCAGTGAGTAATATTGCGATTTTGTTTAAAGATGCCAGATAAACTATAAGCCGGGTTCTGTCGTTTAAACTTATCATTTATCTAGGCCTTAAATCACTTTAAGGCTCAAGCAACTAACCCTGATGACTAGCCAAAGACTGCTTTTAGTTATTTCTAACAATGTCATCTCTACTCAGTTTTGCTCCTGGTGGGGTTTTCCATGCGCTGTTTGTTACCAAAGCAGCCGGTGTGCTCTTACCACACCTTTTCACCCTTGCCTTGATTAGGCGGTTTATTTTCTGTGGCACTGTCCCTGGGGTCACCCCCGCCAGCCGTTAACTGGCACCATGTCTTTGTAGAGCCCGGACTTTCCTCTTTAAAATTTAAAGCGATAAGTCGTTTATCTGGCAAAATATGAATATAAGTTTTTTTAAATATTTCAAGAGCTTAAATTCCAAGTTTTATCAAGTTTTTTGCAATAATAAAACATTCTTGATCTGATACCCCATTAATTAACTCAGGTCTGAACCTTCTTTGGAAAGATATGGTCATTTTTTTTTGATTTTTTCCCCTATAACCAATTTTTTTTAAAAAATTATTAAATATTTTATTTTCTCTACTACCCAATTTTTTTTTTCTATTAATAGTTAAGTGAGAACTTCTACGATTGTGCCAAATGCTCAAATTATTTCTTGACAAAGTCTTCCAAGGAAATTTCTCCCCTGGATCTTCTTTTCTATCAGGAGAAATATCAGAGTGTCCAAGTATAAAATTTTTACGAATTTTGTATTTTTTAACTAAAAACTTTAGCAATTTTATAATTGAATTTATTTGTTTTTTAGAAAATTGAATATACCTATTTTGATGTCCTGGATTTTGAATTTCTATACCGATAGATGATTTATTTAAAAACTTTTTGTTTTTCCAACTAGAAATACCAGCATGCCAAGAAGCATATTCATCCGGGACTACTTGAATTATATTGCCTTTTGAACCAATAAAATAATTACAACTTACGTTAGATTTACTTGAAGTAAGTCTCTGAAGAGCTTTTAATTCACTTTTCATTCCTGTGTAATGTAAAATAATAAATTTTACATCCTTTTTTTTTCTTTTTTTTGGATAAAAATTCTGTGAATAGTTGTGATGAAAGGTTATTTTTTGCTTTATTTTGGTCACTTTTTTTCCCTTTATTTATCTATATTACGCTATATAGATTTAAAGATATATAAATAATAATGAATAAATTTATTAAATTATCTGTTTTAATAATTTTTATACAATGTCTTCCGTTTTATGCTAGTGCAGGCTCAGACGGTACAATATCGCTCTCTGAAAAAGATAAACCTGTTAAAGATTGCTTTGAAAAAATAAATAGAACGACTTTTGCTTTTAATCAAAGTTTAGACAGAGTACTATTTAAACCAATTGCAAAAGGATATAATAAATTGCCAAGACCAATTAAAAATGGCTCAAGTAACTTTGTTGGTAATATTTCAAATTTAGTCACAATACCAAACAATATATTACAAGGAGATTTTAAATCTGCAGGTATTAATACAATAAGATTGATTATAAATACGACTCTCGGAATAGTTGGTTTATATGATGCGGCAGAAGCAATGGGTTTAGAAAAACTTGATAAAGAAGATTATGGACAGACCTTAGGTAAAATGGGTGTTGGTCCAGGATGCTACCTAGTGTTGCCAGTTTTAGGTCCTTCAACTGTAAGAGACACCATAGGAAATTTTGCAAATTTTAGCGGTGGAGATCCATTTTATAATATTACAATAAAACACGACACTCAATATTTCAGTGAACCAGACTATTATTCAACTAGAGCTACTGCAGCATTAGATTTTAGAGCAAAAAATCTTGGCAGTTTAGATAATTTAGAAAAAAATTCAGTTGATTTTTATGCAGCAGTAAGAAGTTTGTATCTACAGGATAGACAGAAAAAAATAGCTAACAATGAAGTTGCAACAGAAACAATGGATGATAGCGATTGGGAAGAGATAGAAGAACAATAATTCTCTTATGAAATTCATAAGAATACTTAAAACTGCACTATTAATATTCTTCCTTTTTTTAAGTAATTCATTTGCAATAAGCCCAAGTGATTTCATTCAAAAAATCACAGATAATGCCTCAAATATTTTATCTAGTAATTTATCAAAAAATGAAAAACAAAACAAATTAAAAGAAATTGCAGATGAAAACGTCGATATAAAAGGAATAGGTTTTTATACGCTAGGAAACTATAGAAAAAATTTAAGCGATAATCAAAAAAAAGAGTATTCAAATTTGTTCAAAAAATACTTTTTAAAGAGTTTTTCAAGTAGACTTGTAGAATATTCCAATCCTAAAATTACTGTTGTTTCTCAAGAGATTTTAAATGAAAAATATACAATTGTGAATAGCATTTTAGATGCTACAAAAGATAGGCCGGAGATAAAAATTGATTGGAGAGTTTATACAAAAAATCCATCTAAACTCCTTATTAGAGATCTAATTATTGAAGGTTTAAGTTTAGCGAGAACACAAAAAGAAGAGTTCTCGTCAATTATTTCATCTAATGATAATAATGTTGAAGCATTATTTAAAACACTCGAACAATTTTAAAATTATTTTTTGAAAGAAAGAGATAGAATATTAAAAAAACTCGACGAAGATAAAACTAGACCAGTTTTATTTAGTCAAAGCTTTGGCGGTAGTGAAAGCCAAGTAAGATTATTATTCAAATATGTTCCGGATAAAAATTTTGAAAATATAAATCTAATTCTAAACAACACTGACCATTCTCTAATAGAGAAAGATAAAATTAACATTTTGTGGGTTCACCATTTTATTAATCAAAGAGAAGTTAAAAATTTATCAGATAAGTTATATGTTGAGAAAATTGACTATATTGTTTTTAATTCAACTTGGAATTTAAGAAAACATTTACAATATTTTAAAATTCCTGAAAAAAAATGTGTTGTAATAAAAAATGCAATTGAGAAAATAGAACCGAAAAATAAGCCTAAAGATCAATTAAATCTAATTTATCATACCACACCCTGGAGAGGTCTTAAAATACTTTTAGAAATTTTTAAAGAAATAAAAAAAAAAGAAGGATTAAAGCTTCATGTTTGTTCATCAACAATAATATATGGACAGAAATTTCATTCTGAGTATGAAAAAAAATTTATAGATTTATTTGAGGATTGTAAAAAAATAGAGAACATTGAATTTCATAGTTACCTCACTAATAATAAAGTTATTAAGTTGTTAAAAAATATGCATATATTCTCATATCCAAGTATATGGCCAGAAACTAGTTGTATCGCAGCCATTGAGGCAATGGCTGCAGGATGTGAGGTGGTTACAACAAACCTAGGCGCACTTGTTGAAACATGCGATAAATTCGGGACTTTTGTAAACTTTGAAACAAATAATGAAAATTTAAAGAAAAATTTTAGAGAAAAATTATATAAAAGTATTGATAATTTTTGGTCTCAAAATAATCAAAAAAAGCTAGTAGAGCAGACCAAAGAGATTAATGATATTTATTCATGGGAAAGAAGAAAAGAAGAATGGATTTATTTTTTAAAAAAATTAAAATGAATTTAAGTTAAAATTTTTCATTTGATCAAGCATATATTTAAAACTAATATATGCTCTTTTATCTCTCTCTTTAACTGCTTCGATTAAATTATGACCATATGTTGAGATTAATCCCGATTTTTCACTATGCGAAACATAAATTGTCTTTTTTCTTCCTGCTCCATCTTCCTTCAAAAAATTGTGTAAGGATAAAATTTTATTTTTTTTAAAGAAGAAAAGAAAAAAGGATATCCATAAATCATCGTATAAGAATAACTCAAAATTATTTTTAACAACTTTGTCATAAAATAAATTTATGTTTTGAATTGAATTTGTATTTATTGCAAAACCATCAGCTCCTTGACCGATTCCAAATTTACCAAGGGGGTGAACATAAAAACTATAAGCATTATTTGGGTTTTTTTTATAAAATTTATTGAATGTTTCAATCATATAATTTTCATAAACTTGATCATCATCAGCAAGAATAATTAAGGAGTTTTTTTTTAATTTACTAATTGAACCAAGCAATTTAGTTCCAGGACCACAATCTTCGCATCTTGTTATCTCAACTACATCTGGTAATTTTGGTATATCTTTATCTGATATTTTTTCTTTAAAACGTTTAAAATTAATTGGAATATTAAGAAATATTTTATCTGGCTTTACAGACTGATTGATTAATGATTCAATAGATTTATGCACTGTATTTATTCGCGAAGGTATAGTGCTTAAAGATACGTAAATCATTCTAGGTATTAAAGAAAAAATTTTTATTATTTTCCATTAGTAAAAGTAAATTTTCTGGAAAAAAATTTTTTTGTATTTTTTTCTTTTTTATATTCCTGTTAAATAAATCTGTACCATTTTTAATACAATTATTAATATGATCAGCACTTTTAAAGTTATCATTGTTATACTCATCATGAGCAAAAGCTTCAAACTTTTCTTGAATTTTTTCTAAGCTACCAAAAGATGAAAAGCTCCATCCTGCTTGAGCCAACATTGAAATTCTCCAACGATTATTTCTCAGATTTTGAGGATTAAATTTTTGTATTATTTTGTTACTTGTCGCTACTGTTCCAATCCACTTTTCTAAATTTAAATATTCACAATTAATGTGAAATAAAAATTGTTCAAATGCAACTGGACTAATTTCATCAAATTCAGAATTTTTGAGAAAATTTATTTTATTAAAAGACGGTATTTCATCAACATCACTTATTAAAATAATGTCATTTTTAGAAAACTCTTTACATGCAATTTGTATATAATTTCTTTGGATATTTTCTATCTTCCAAGATTTTCCACCTTTAACATTTTCTGAAATCCAACCTTCTTTTTTTTCAACATCATTTAAATCTATATTTACTCTATGATATTTAATTTTTTCCTTAAAAGATGAAAATTTAGTATTTAATAATTTTTCAAAATTCCACTCTTTGGGTCTGCCTTGATGAGTGATATTCGCCTCAATAATTACAAAAAAATCTACAACTTCATTTAAGTAATTAATACGAAGCTCGGCCAGTTCTTTTTCGTTAAAATATAAAAAAGTATCAATGATCATATATTTGATTATAAAATATATTTAAAATATTAATACTTTAATGAAAACTATAAAATTTGCTGGCTTGGGTTGGGACGGTTATACGGGCCAAATATCAAGAATTAGAGAAGGTATTCAAGAATTAGGGCATGTCTTAGATCTCGAAAATCCAGATTTAATATATTGTAACGATCCTTCAAAGTATATTAATGCTATCAAACTTAAGAGAAAATTTCCAAAATCTTTTTTGATTTTGAATTTCTTAGATGTCCCTTGGCACATGCCCGGGGTAATAAAAAAATTATCTTTAGAAGCAACAATAATGAAAAAAGAAGCTGATATAGTAACAGTTATTAGTAATAAAGTTAAAAAAGATTTATCAAAGTTTTATGATGGAGAAACAGAAGTAATATATAATCCAGTCAAAGATGTAGAATTTAAAAAAGAAATCTCAAAGACTAATGAATACCTGTATGTTGGTAGAGCAAATGATCCTATAAAAAGAGTAAAATTAATTCACGAAGCATTCAAAAATGATAAAAATGTTTTAAATAAAATAATATTCTGTGGGTTTGAAGATCCAAAATTTGGAAATTATTTAGGAGTAGTAAATGATGATCGGCTTACACAATTATATAACTCCTCAAAATTTGTTTTACTCCCATCAAAAGCAGAAGGTATTGGCCTTTCTATGATTGAGGCAATGATATGTGGTAGTATTCCAATCATGTGTTCAGATAATTTAACTGCTAAAGAATTTGCACCAGACGATTTTATTTTTGATCCGAACCCAATGTCATTTAAAAAAAAAATTTATCAATTAAATTACGATTATGAAAAGTTTCAATTATTGGCATTATCTTATGGAGAAAAGTATAAAATTCAGTTTAATAAAAAAACAATAGCAAAAAATATAATTAATATTTACAATAAAAAAATTGGATAAAAAACTCGATTTAAAAAATGTAACATTGCTGGCAGTAACGTCAGTAAATATTGAACATACTCAAGATGCTTTATTAATAAGCGCAGATAAATTAAATTTTTCGTCCATTAAACTTCTGTCTCCAAAAAAACCAAATAATTTTTTTAAATCAATTGAATATATTCAAATTCCCAATATTGATCTGAATGGATATAGTAAATTTATGTTAAATGAATTACATGAATATTTTGACACCTCTCATTGTTTAATTGTTCAATCTGATGCGTTTGTTGTAAATCCAGAGTGTTGGGTAAATGAATTTTTAAAGTATGACTACATTGGGGCTCCATGGACAGAAAATATTAAACCTAACGATAATATTTTATTAGATTTAAAAAAAAACAGAGTTGGCAACGGGGGCTTCTCATTAAGAAGCAAAAAAATACTTAATATAACTAAACATTATAAATACGAAGAAATGAAATATCCTGTAGAACAAGAAGATATAATAATCTGTTACTATCTTTATGATGAACTTAAAAAAAAAGGTATAAAATTTGCACCAATAGAATTAGCTGCAAGATTTTCAGTAGAGCATCCAGAAACAAACAAGAAATTTGGTATAAATGATAAAAATGTATTTGGATTTCATGGAAAACACTTACAAAAATATTTTAAGGACAGATTTGTAAAAAATAGAATAATATTAAATAAATAATTATATTTAATAATTTTTTATTTATAATAATTTATCAGTTTATAAATTAATTTCTTACCAAATATTA
>CACEMD010000009.1 GCA_902560625.1 uncultured Pelagibacteraceae bacterium | reverse complement strand
ACAGCTCTAATTTCTTTTATTACATTAATTTTTTTGTCACCTGCTGCAGTAAGCATAATTGTAAATTCATCTTTTTCTTCAGCTGGTGCTGCACCTCCTGCTGCTCCTGCTGCTGGTGCTGCTGCAACAGCTGCTGCTGCTGTAACACCCCATTTTTCCTCAAGTTGTTTTGAAAGTTCAGCTGCTTCTACAACAGTTAAACTTGATAAGTCATCTATGATTTTATTTAGATCAGCCATATAATTTTGTTCCTAGGTTTTTTTTGATTTTTCGAGCGCTAAAATAGCGATTTTTGAAGCTGGTGCAAGTAAAATACTTGCGATTTTTTGTGCTGGAGACCTCAATATTCCTACTATTTTAGCTCTTGCTTCATCTAATGAAGGTAAAGTTGCAACATTTTTAACCCCTGCTACATCTAAAATGTCATTACCCATTATTCCACCAAGAATCTTTAAATTTTCATTGTCTTTTGAAAATTTAGTTAAAATTTTTGCAGATGTTATGGCATCTTCTGACAAAGCAACAGCTGTAGGTCCTGTGAATAATCTAGATAGATCTTTACATCGAGTTTTCTCTAAAGCGAGTTTAGTAATTCTATTTTTTGTTATCTTAAATTGAATTCCATGCTCTCTCATTTGAGCTCTTAATTCATCTAATTGTGAAACAGTTAGTCCTTGATAGTGAGCTACTATTACAGCTTCAGACTTTTCAAATTGAGATGACATATCTTTGATGTAGTCAGTCTTTTTTTGCTTGCTCATCATAATTTATATATTTTTCTCCATTTTAACTTTATATGAAACACCCATTGTTGAAGTAACGTATAAATTTTTAATTAAATCACCTTTTACTGTAATATTATTTTTCTCTTTTTCTAATGTATCGATAATTGCATTGTAATTTTTAATTAAATTATCATCATTAAAAGATTTCTTACCAATACTTACTCCTATATTACCATCTTTGTCATTTCTAATTTCAACTTGTCCAGATTTAGCATCTTTTATTGCTTTTGATAAATTCTCACTAACAGTACCTAATTTTGGATTTGGCATTAAACCCTTTGGACCCAATATCTTACCAAGTTTAGATAATTTAATCATCATAGTTGGGGTACATATTAACTTCTCAAAATTTAACTCACCAGATTTAATTTTTTCTACTAATTCGTCGCTACCTACTAGATCAGCGCCAGCATCTTGAGCTTCTTTAGTTTTTGTATCTTCACATACAACAGCAAGTTTAATTTTTTTTCCTGTACCACCTGGTAAATTAACAATTGTTCTTAAATTTATTTCACTTTTTTTTTGTTTGTTGTTAATTTGAAAACTTAAATCAACAGACTCATCAAATTTTGAAGTACAATTAGTTTTAATTACACTTAATAAGTTTTTAATAAAATCTGCTTTTAATTCTTTAGTTTTCTGAGGCAATTTTTTGTATCTTTTCGATTTCATTAGTCTTTTACCTCTATACCCATTGATCTAGCTGATCCAGCAATTATTTTAACTGCTTCGTCGATATCAAATGCATTTAAGTCTTTCATTTTTTTCTTTGCTATTTCTTCTAATTGTTTTTTTGTAATTGAGGCAACAATATTTCTACCAGGTTCTTGGGAACCTCCTTTTAATTTAACTGCTTCTTTAATAAAGTGTGATGCAGGTGGTGACTTGATAATAAAATCAAATTTTTTATCTTTATATACAGTTATAATTACAGGTACGGGCTTTCCCATAAAATTTTTTGTTTTTTCATTAAAAGCTTTACAAAATTCCATTATGTTTATACCTCTTTGTCCTAAAGCAGGTCCAACTGGTGGTGCTGGATTAGCTTGGCCACCTTTAATCTGTAGTTTTACAAAACCAGTAATCTCTTTTTTTGCCATTAGCTTGCCTTCTCTACTTGACTATACTCTAATTCAACAGGTGTTGGTCTACCAAAAATTGAAACTGAAACTTTCAATCTATTTTTTTCTTCATCAATTTCTTCGACCATTCCACTAAAGGATGCAAAAGGCCCATCAATAACTTGAACCTTTTCACCTATGTTGTACTCTATACCAGATTTTGGTTGAACTACACCATCTTTTATTTGTCCTAGAATTTTTTCAATTTCTTTGTCTGAAACTGGAACAGGTGTTCCTTTTGATCCTAAAAAGCCACTTACTTTTTTTATATTCTTAATCATATGATAAATATTATTATCCATTTCAGCTTTTATTAAAACGTAACCTGGAAAATATTTTTTTTTCCTTTGAACTCTTTTGCCTCTCTTTACTTCAGTAATATCGTGAGTAGGAACTATAATTTCCTCAATTTTGTCATTAATTTTAGCTTTTTCAGCTTCTTCTTTAATAATTTGGGCCACCTTATTTTCAAAGCTAGAGTGCGATTGAATAATAAACCAATTTTTCATCAGAAACTCAATGTAAGTATAATTTCAAGAAAAAATTTCAAAAATTGATCTAAAAGTAAAAAAAATAATGAAGCTATAATAGCCATTGCTGCAACCATCAAACTTCCTTGCATTGTTTCCTTAGCGGTTGGCCAAGTAACTTTAAAAGCTTCCTGTTTTACTTCTTGAAAAAATTTAAGTGGGTTTTTCATTGTTTATCTTAAGTTTTGGCAGGAGCGGAGGGAATCGAACCCCCAACCTCCGGTTTTGGAGACCGGCGCTCTACCAATTGAGCTACACTCCTAAGGGAGTTTACTCTATTATTTTTGTTACTACTCCAGCTCCTACAGTTCTTCCACCTTCTCTTATAGCAAAATTAAGTTTTTCGCTCATTGCGATAGGTGTAATTAATTTAACAGTAAATTTAGCATCATCTCCAGGCATTACCATTTCTGTTCCTGATGGCAACTCAACTTCGCCTGTTACATCAGTTGTTCTGAAATAAAACTGCGGCCTGTATTTTGTAAAGAAAGGCGTATGTCTTCCACCTTCTTCTTTTTTCAACACATAAGCTTGAGCTTCAAATTTAGTATGAGGTGTTACTGATCCCGGTTTAGCTAATACTTGACCTCTCTCAACATCAGTTCTTTCAACTCCTCTTAAAAGTGCTCCAATATTATCACCAGCTTCACCTGTATCTAATATTTTTCTAAACATTTCGACACCTGTACAAACTGATTTTTTTGTATCTCTGATACCTACAATTTCAATCTCTTCGCCTGTTTTTACAACACCTTGTTCTACTCTACCAGTAACAACTGTTCCTCTTCCTGATATAGAGAAAACATCTTCAACTGGCATCAAAAATGGCTTATCTTTTGGTCTGTCTGGTTGAGGTATATGCTCGTCAACGGCCTTCATTAATTCCATAATTGCGTTTTTTCCAATTGCTTCATCTTTACCCTCAACAGCTGCGAGTGCTGAACCTTTTATGATTGGTGTTTTGTCTCCTGGAAACTTATAAGAAGTTAATAAATCCTTAATTTCTTCTTCAACCAAGTCTATCATTTCTTTGTCATCAACTTGATCAACTTTATTTAAAAATACTACAATAGCTGGGACACCTACTTGCCTTGCTAAAAGAATATGTTCTCTAGTTTGAGGCATAGGTCCATCTGCTGCGTTAACAACTAATATTGCACCATCCATTTGAGCAGCACCAGTAATCATATTTTTTACATAATCTGCATGACCTGGGCAATCAACGTGAGCGTAATGTCTTTTATCAGTTTCATATTCTACGTGAGCGGTTGAAATTGTAATACCTCTCTCTTTTTCCTCGGGAGCTTTATCAATTTGATCGTACGCAACAAATTTTGCACCACCAGCCTCAGCAAGAACTTTTGTAATTGCTGCTGTTAGAGTTGTTTTACCATGATCCACATGTCCAATTGTACCAATGTTACAATGTGGTTTATTTCTATTAAATTTTTCCTTCGACATTACTTTTTATACCTCATTATTATATTTCGTTTTTATTTTGGAGCGGGTAAAGGGAATCGAACCCTTACATCCAGCTTGGAAGGCTAGCGTTCTACCATTGAACTACACCCGCATCCCCAAGTATACTCCATTATTGTTTAAGGTTTTAATGATGGTGGAGGGGGAAGGATTCGAACCTTCGAAGACCGAAGTCAACGGGTTTACAGCCCGCCCCATTTGACCGCTTTGGTACCCCTCCTTTTTCAGGGGAAGCACCCCTTGTTCAATAAAGCTTTAAACAACAAGCGTTTTATATATTTTTATTGCATAAATGCAATACGAGAATTAAAGGGAAAAGTCGCTAAAAAACGTGTAAAAAACTAATAAATTACTAATGAAATCAAGTTTTTTTATTGTTGGAAAACACGCCGTTATAGAAGCTCTTAGAAATCCATTAAGAAAAGTGCTTAGAGTATTTCTTACAGAGGATAGTAAAAAAACAATTCATAGAGAAAATCCAAAACATAATTTGTTAAAAGATATAAAAGTATATTTTAAAACAAAAAAAGAATTAGATAACTATACTAAAAACGACGGTGTATTGCACCAAGGATTTGTTGCAGAAATAGAGTTTATAGAAAATATTGAGATAAAGAAATTTATCAAAACTAAGAATAATATTACACTAGCATGTCTAGATAGTGTCACTGACCCAAGAAATATTGGATCCATAATAAGAAGTGCAGCATCATTCTCAATCGATGGATTAATTGTCAAAGAGAGAATATTTCCTAGCGATAGTAAACTTATGTATAAAGCTGCTAGTGGATCAATGGAGCATTTAAATATATTTAAAGTCTCAAATATAAATTCTACACTAAAATTTTTAAGAGAAAATAATTTTTGGGTATATGGATTTGATTCAAATGGGGATAAAGATTTTACAGATATTAAATGGAATGGTAATAATATACTATTATTTGGTTCTGAGGGATATGGTTTAAAAAAACATACTGAAAAATACACAGATTTTTTAGTTAAAATTAATATAAATAAAAAAATAGAAAGCTTAAATATATCTAACTCTGCTGCAATTGTTTTTCACCACATAAAACAAGTAAAAAAAGTTCTTGATAATAAATAAATAGGTATTAAAAAACTCATATGCCCTTGTAGCTCAGTTGGTAGAGCAATTGATTTGTAATCAATAGGTCCGCGGTTCGAATCCGTGCGGGGGCACCATAATTAGAAATTATTACTAATTAAAATATTTGCACCATAATCTGGGATATCGCTAAACAGATTATAACTAGATGTAATTTTAAGATCATAACCATTAATTTTATTTGCAAATTCTAAACTAGTTTGTTCTAAATCTTGAATTTCAAATGAAAATTTCATATCATCTATTGGAACATATCCCAATAATAAATAAAACTCATTGTAATATCCCTTTCCACTGGCACCAAATCTCTCAAAGTTAGTTACTATAGACCAACCAGTTAATGATGTAATATCAAAACCGTAACCAATTCTATAATTATGTTTCGATTTATTTTTTGTTTTATATTCATAGATATTATTTTGATTATTTAAATAATAAAATTCTGCATCTGATGATGGACTTAAGTCTCCAACATATTCTAGTCTTCCATGGTGATTTATAATTTTTTCATCTTTTTCATCAGTTGTATCTAATTTATCAGTTGTATCTAATAGTACTCCAATTGTGATTAACGCTGATTTTATATCTTGATCTCTATAGACTAACGCATCAGATAAGCTATCACCTATAATAGTTTTTTCTCTGAAAGCTTTAAGTTTTGTGTAACCTAGATCTAATTTGACACCAGGATTCAAATTAATTTTATCATCATGTAATCTTTTGCCTAAATTTATTGAACCATAAATTTGCTCACCATCTCTATCACCTTTGAGGGTATTGCCATAAATAACTCTTTTATGATCGATGTCTAATAGAGTAAAACCAATTATACCATCTACAAAGGAGTCGTTTTCATCAAGTGTAGTCTGATAAAGTGCAAAACCATAAGATTCAGTTTCTAATTTTGTGCCTTTATTTCCAATATCAATATTTTCATTCCCGTATTGAAAAACATAGCCGTGCATTGTGTCTCGATCTTCTTTTTTGATTTTGTCTGCACCAATTGAAATTCCATAACTATAAATGTCACGTGATGATGTATTTTTTACTTTTTTTTTTCCTAAAGTTACTCTTCCTTCACTCCATTGAAACCAGTCATCGCTATTATAAGTTCTATCATTCTCTTTTTTAAAACTTTCAAGTAAATTAACAAATTTTGCAATTTTCTTATTTGTGAAATCAATATCTGCATTCAAACTTGTTAAATTATCATTATTTTTATGTCGTCTTAACCATTCAATTCTATGAAAAATTGGAAGTGTATTATTTTTAATAATACGTTTAGATAATTCTGCATTGGCTTCAATAATTGCCTTAACATCGCTGTTAACCGACGGATCGCTACATGTTATGGTACCTGCGCAAGCAACACTATATTCAAAAATTGTATTTACTGTACCAGCATCTGCAGTCACATATAGTTTTGTAAAATTTGCTGTAAACATAAATCCCATCATGTTTCCAGTTTCTGAGCTGACTGAGTAACTTGTAGAATATTCAAGTGTGCTTACATCCCAAGCAGTGGTTAATGTATATTTATTAATATCATCACCTCCATTTCCACCAAGATACATTATGGTTCCATCTGAACTAAATTGAATATTTCTTATATTGTTTTCTTGACCTGCATAACTATCTGACTCAACTAGATTCGTTGCGCTTGATACATCCCAAGGCGTTGATAAATCATATTGAAGTACTTTTCCGTACGTAGTCTGTCCAATATACATACGAGTTCCGTCAGGTTTAAAAGCCAATGCTCTTAACTGCACATCATCATTTGACACACTGAATCTTGTATTGTGAGATAAGGTTGAAGTATCCCATGCCGTGGTTAAATCAAATTGTTCAACTGATTTATATCCCGTTAAACTGTGTATAACATACATTACTTTTCCATCAGGTTTAAATTCTATTGCGTGAGGTTTGTCTATCTCATTACCTCCATCTATCTCTAAAAGAGTTTCAGAAGTTTTAGTTGCAGTGCTAATATCAAAAGGAGTAGTTAAAGAATATTGAATTACTGTATCACCATCTACATTTCTACGCCCAGTAACATACATAATGGTACCGTCAGGTTTAAAGTTTATTCCTCTAACACCTGGTGTATCAGAAGATATAACTTTTGACTGTTTAAACGTTATAAAAGCAAATGATTTGGAGGATAATATAAAAAATAAAAATAATATAAATAGAAACGTTTTATTCATTATTAAAACTTTACAACGTAGACACTGCTAACTGGTTTCTTTTCTTATTTGCTCTATTTTAATTTTCTTTTGAAGCCCTTTATTACTATCATAAAGTAAATTAAATTTAATATTTGATCTAATCTTTACATTTATAGTCTTTGCATTTCTAAATTCAATATTATCAGCAACTGCACTAATTGGTCTTTTTGCAACATTTAAATTTTTAATTTTAATGGTGGATTTATCACTTACAATTTTACCCTTCCATCTTCTTGGCCTAAATGCACTTATTGGTGAAATAGATAATTTATTTGAATTAAGACTTAAAATTGGACCGTGTACAGAGAGATTGTATGCTGTGCTTCCCGCAGGTGTTGACACCAATACGCCATCTGAAATTAACTTTTTTATTAATTTTTTATTATTAATATTAATTGATATAGATGCCGCCTGTCTACTTTGTCTTAATATAGAAACCTCATTTATTGCTAAAGCTTTTTTGGATGAACCAGATTTATTTTTAACTAACATTTCGAGTGGTGAAATCGTTACAGATTTTGCTTTATGCAAGTTTTTTATTGTTTTTTTTGATGAAAATTTATTCATTAGGAATCCATAATTTCCTGAATTAATCCCATAAAAATTTTTTTTTGTATTTCTGTTTTTTTTTAAAGTTTTGAGCATGAAGCCATCACCTCCAATAACAATAATTGTATTGGCTTTAGAAAAAGTAAAAAACTTAATTTGTTTTAGTAAAATTGATTTTATCTTTAAAGAATTTTTATTTGTATCAGATATCAAATAAGGTTTAATCATTTTAGTGGTGCCCTCGGCCAGACTCGAACTGGCACTCCCAAAAGGGCAAGGATTTTAAGTCCTTTGTGTCTACCAATTTCACCACGAGGGCATTAATGAATTTCATGAGTATTTATGCTAATATTTATAATTGAACAAGAGTTATAAGTAAATTTTTTTTATTTTATCTCTCTGTGTGCTGGTCTTGTGCTGGTTGTCCCATATTATCCTATAACGACATATTTGATATTTTTTTAATAATTTTACTATTATCTTTATCATATTTATCAAACTTTATACTTTGTCTCTCCTTATTTATAAAATTTATCACCTCTTTTGTTTTGAGGAAAAAATTAATTGAGCCTTTAGCTGATTTAAAACCATAACATTTGAGCTTTTTATTATTTATTAGATCTAATGCAAAGCTATTTCTAAAAAATGATATTCTCTGTAAAACTATATGAGAAATATATCCTTTGGTGTTATTTAAATAAGATCCAAATTTATCTTTAAATTTTTTAGCATCAGAAATTTTAGTACAAATTGACGGGTTTCCTTCTTGTCTAGAATAACAATACGAATTAAGTCCCCAATTTCTTCTTAATGATCTAACAATTTTCTTATTTTGCAATGGTGACCCGTGTTTAATTTTAAAGAAAACAGCAAGATCATTATCTCTAAATAATCCTAATTTTTTTAAATTTTGTCTAGAATAATTTAGTATTAATTCTTTGTTTTTGTCATATGAAGGCAATGATTTAGAGTACCATTTAATTAAATTTGCTCTAAGATTGTTCAATTCATCAAGATGATAAAATTTATGAATATATTGGTGTTTTTGATTAATCTTAATTCTTTTTATTCCATTTCCTAAAGATGTAATTATTTTTTTTTCCTCATAATTACTTAATATAGTATCAGTGGTTGCTATGTTGCTGCCCAAAATTTTAGATAGTTTTTTTACAAAAATACTTTTGATTACTAAATTTTTATCTTTAAGATCTTTACTAGTTAAAGAGATCTTTAATACATTTTTGAGAAAAATATCTATATCTTTTTGTAAGTAGACATATCTTTTTAAAAATCCGAGTCTGCGTTCATATTTTTTGATTTTATTTTGCCTCTCATAAGGGAGTATTGAAAAACCATATTTTTCATTAAAATCTTCTGTAAGTAATTCTTTACTTTTGTCAATTAACGGTATTTTTTCTATTTCTTTAAAAAAAATATCTAAATCATCTTTATGGTAAACTAAACCAGTCAATTTTTTTTTGCCAGTTTTCTTTCCCATATTACTTATTTGAGACCCAAATAGCAGATATCTATTTTTAATTGTTCCATCCTCTAATTTAACCTCAATGGATCTAGGTAAACTTTTGCTCTTATAATTATTGATAATTTTACTTTTTAAAAATAAACATTTTTTATTTTTATTAATTTTTTCAAATTCATTAAAAAAGATAATTTTATTTTTGCTTAATACTTCTTCAAAACTTTTCTTATGAATAAAGCTCGCAATTCTTAAAAATTTTTCTGTTTTATTGTATCTTTTCTTAATTATTGTTTCGTAAGATTTATAAATTTTTAAGTCATAAGTTTTACAAAAATTTAATAAATATCTATTTGTATATTTTATATCAGTGCCTGATCCCCTGGCAGAAAAACCTAAACCAGGAGTATAATATTCACTAAATTTATTGAATGAAATATAGTTATGTATATCATCAAGACCAATTTCGTCATATTCTAATCTCCAATCAAAGTTAATATCATTTAGCTGTTTGACATTAAAACTTGGCAAAGTCCCATAGATATTTCTTCTTCTAATTTGATCCATCCATTGAAATAAGTCATGATAAATTTTTATTTCATATCTACTCTTAAAATCTTTGAATTTATTTTTGTATTTAATTAAAAGCTTTAAATTTTCTTCCCATTTAGTAATTAACTTTTCATACAGTTTAAATTTAATAGCCTTATTTAAAATTTTTTTTGAGATTATTGGGTGTTCAATACTAATAAAATCATCTTCTATATCCCAACCTCCTCCTCTAGAGCCGCCAATATTTTTATCGTATATAATTGCTTTTTGAACTATTTGTTCAATTTCATCGTCATGCTCTCTAAGTGCATTAATAGTGTCTGCTATATTGTCAAAATTAGTCCGTTCTAATGCGTCTGAAATTTTTTCATTTTTCTTTGTTTTAACGAAAAGTGGTAAAATTACGTGACCAAATTTTTTTTTTGGCATCCCTCTTTTTCTTAATGATCTACCAATAGCTTGAATTATATCAATTAAACTTTCTTTAGGATGAGTAAATGCTACTGCATCTACAGTTGGAACATCAACGCCTTCTACTAGACATCTTACATTAGAAACAATACCTTTTTTAGATAATTTAAAATCTTGAATTATTTCTGATCTATCTTTTACACTCATCGAACCATCAATATGAGCTGAGTCAATATTTTTTATATGACTACCTATTCCCTCAGGTCCATCAGAAGTAAAGGAGACTGATTTTGGTATTGAATTATGAAAACTAAATATTTTATTAATCTTTTCTTTTTGCATCATATTTCTAATAGCGATTTGTGATGCTACTTGTGGTGTTCTTATCTCTTTACCCTTAACAGCAGTTATAGAGTGTGATAATTTTTCTCTATCGAGTTCATCTGAAGTAACTACTGAAATTAAAACTCTTGGTTTGGCAATTACTCCAAGTTTTGCACCCTCTAAAAATGAAATTGATTTACATACTTTTCCGTATATTTCAGTATTTTCCATTGTAAGTGCTTGTATTTTATCTCCTTCTTTTAAAAATTTATTTTTTCTTGAGATTCTTTTCGTGGCTGTCATGAATAGCCTTTTCTCAATAAAAATATTTTTATTATTTAGAGAGTGTGAAAAACTAGACTCTTTATTTTGTTTTTTATTTACTATTGCAGTTCTATGAGCTTCATCAAAAATACCAAAGTTCACTTTTATATTTTTTAAAGCTTTAGATAATTTTTTTGATGATTGATATGTACAAAAAATTACATTCAAATTTTTAGATTGAGTTTTGTACCATTTTTTAATTATCTTTGGATCTGTAGTAGGTTTAAAATCTAGCTCATTTTTCTTAATTAAATTAGGATCTTTTCCATAGTCTACATCTTTAATCGAACTTACAACTATCGTATTAATTTTATACTTAGATTTAAAAATCCATTCATCCCTTGTTTGTTTAACCAAAGCTATTGATGGTACGTAAACCACAGTTAATTTAGGTTTAATTTTCTCAAATACACTTAGGCCTATTAAAGTTTTTCCTAATCCACAGGCTAAAATTATTGAAGTTCTATTATTTAACTCCAGTTCTTTAATTATTTTTTCTCTTGTATCTTTTTGATAAGGATCAAGATTGTAACCTTTGAATTTTTTTTCTTTATTCTTTTTTAAAAATTTATGAATTGCATCAAAATTATTAGCTTCTAATTTTTCAAAATCGTAACCTCTTGTAGCTATAGCATCCGATTTATTTAAAAAATCATCTACAATTTTATTACTATTACAAAAAAGATGTCTACTTTTTAAATTTTCACCGATTCCTGCAAAAGTTGAAAGTTTGTCCCAATTTAATTTTTCTCTATGGGTTTTAAATTTACATTGATATGTATGGAATTTTCCTAAATTATCTTCATATACTCCATCATATCCACGATCTGTTCTGGGTAAATTTAATTGTTTGAGTATATTTGAAGGAACATAACCCTGAGGATAGATTTTACTAAATTTAGAGTCGTTTATTGTATTTAAATAACATTCTACAAATACTTCAAATGCATAACCATCAGTGAGCTCTTTGGTTAAGCCTTTAATTTTTTCAAGATTTTTAATTTTTTCCTCTAAATCTCTAAACGAGTTTAAATTTTTAAAAAAATTTATTTTTGAAAAATAATCAGAATACTTGTGTAAAGGTTTAGAATTCATAAATTTTATATTAACAAATCATCATATATAAGCCATTTGAATTAACTAACCATGTGCTGGTCTTGTGCTGGTTTTCAAAAATTAATTTAAACTTATTTTCTAATATAAATTGAAAGCTAATTTAAAATTATATGATTTTATAGGATGTTTTAAACTACCTTGGACTACTATGGACTGACTTTAACTTCTATCCCTCGGCTTTTAAGTCCTTTGTGTCTACCAATTTCACCACGAGGGCATGAGTTATTTTCATGAGTATTTATGCTAATATTTATAATTGAACAAGATGAATAAGTAAAATTTTTATCTGCCTTTTTTAATTGGATCTATTAAAAGTTTTTTAACATTATATTTGTATGCCCCATTATTATAATGAAGCGAATTAAGAACAACAATTCTTGAGTTTTCCATATCTATTAAAATAGCTTGACCACCATAACCACCCATACCAAATACAACTTTATCTTTTAACCCTGGATAATCCATATGGAATTGTCCTCCATATGATTTTGTACGATTATATTCTGGCTCATATTTATTATTATTATAGTTTTTTGGAATTCTTCTTTTATGAATTTCTTTTAAATATTTGCCGACGCATGTATCATTTTGATAATCATCTAGTATAGCTTTTGCTATTCTTAGATAATCAAATCTTGTTGCGCTTATATTTGGATGTCCATTTCCATTTTCTTCTCTTTGACCAGTATAACCATAAAGAATGCTATGTTTGATTTTTATTTTATCATTAAAAATTTTACTATAAAGTTTTTCATAATCTTCACCTGTTTTAAATTTTACATAGTTCAAAATTAACTGAGAAACAAATCCATTATAATTATATGTTTCAGCAGATTTTTTAGTATCTTTATTTCTAAAGTATATGAGCATAGTTGTTTGAATATCACTGTCTTCATATGGACCTAAATTACTAGTACCATCCTCAAATTCATTAATGTATTTTTGATCACCAGTATTCATGTTCAAAAAATTAATTAATTTTTGATTATAGTAAATCGAATTTTGTAATTGAGGCCAATCATTCATTGTTGCATCAATACTATCAATATAGCCATCGCAAATCGCGTGACCTAATATATAAGAAGTTACTGACTTACCCATTGACATTGAATAAAATTTTGTCTCGTTATTTAAAAACTCCCCCAATCTTTCTTTAGGGGAAAATTCATCAATCAATACTTCGCCATCTTGATAATATAAATAACTAAGGATACCTTTGGTTTTCATTTGCTTTTTTACAAATTTATCTTCAATTAAGTTGAATTTAAAATCGTAGGAACTATTTGTTGGTTTAAACTCTTTTAAATGTTGACTTCTATCTCTATATGAATATTTCCATAAATAATAAATCAGCGTATCTCTGTTTGGGTTTGAATGATAGGCAATATTAGTAGCTGATAATGCCTTATTTTTTATTTTGATATTTAGATTGTGAGATCCTTGCTCATTCAAATATTGATGATGTCCGTTTTCAGAAAGCCACTTACTAAAAAACCAATTTAAACTCTCAGCAAATAGATTGCTTGAAGCAAATAAGCTAAATGTTAAAATTATTAATATTTTTTTCATATACTATGACGCTATATACTTGATTAAATAATATAGAATACCAGTTATTACTGTTGCATAAACAAAGCCTTCGCTAAAAAGTTTAAAAATTTTTTTATAACTTTTATAGTTATGTCTTAAATAGACATAAATTAACGTATATATTCCAACAATTGCTATGCTTAATAATATATCTGTAGGGTTCATAAATTAATTTTCATATTATTTGTTATTTCGATAAAATTAAAGATTATTTATCTTCAATTGAATTCTCTTCTCGCATAAGTATTGGTCTTCCATCATGAGCTGTATTTAAAGGTATAATTTTTCCTTTATATTTTGCACATAATGTTGGTGCACTTCGAACTTCTTTTCCTAAATTAACCTCAAGGTCAACAATAACTAGTTTAGCATCATCCAATTCCTTTAATATTTTCATATTCTCTCCATATATGTTTATAAAATTAATATTATTATCCTTTTACACTTCCAGCAGTTAAACCACTTACAAGATATTTTTCAAAGTATATAAATATAAGTAATACAGGTAAAGTTACAATAACAGACCCAGCCATAAGATACTGTCTCGGGGTTTCAGCATCTCCAGTCAAATATTGAATTGCTCTAGAAAGAGTAAAGGACTTAGGATTATCCAAAAACATTAAAGAAAATAAGAATTCATTCCAAGCTATCATGAAAACGTATAAAGCAACTGATGCAATGGCTGGAAGGCTTAAAGGTATGATAATTTTTAAAATTATACCAAACCAATTGTGACCATCCATTATTCCAGCATCTTCGATTTCTTTTGGTATACTTTTGAAATAACCTTGCAACATATAAATTGCAACAGGTAATGTGGTTGCTGTGTAAACTATTAAAAGACCAGTTATTGAATTTCTTAAACCAAGTTGACTAAAGACAGTATACAAAGGTATTACGAGTACTATCGCAGGAAACATATAAATAATTAAAATTGATGATGATAAAAAGGTTTTGCCAAAAAAGTCCAATCTAGCTACTGCATATGCTGCTGGAATTGCAAATATTAAGGTTATTATTACTGTTCCAACAGATACTAAAGAGCTAATAAATATATATCTGCCAAAATTATATGTATTAAATATTACAAAGTAAGAATTGAATAAATCAGTTAAGTTTCTTTTAAAATCTAAACTAAAGTCTAAAGGATTAACTAATAAAGCAATTTGTGTTTTGAAACTTGTGATTAACATTATGTAAAATGGAAATAAAATTACAAAAGCAAAAAAGATAATTCCAAACAATGTTATAAAATCAAAAATTATCCTTTCAGATACAAAATCCTCTTTTAAGTAATTTAGATTATATTTTTTAAGTCTATGTGTAAAAAATAATATTACTAAAAGAACAGCAATATAATACCAAATGGGTGCACTCTCATTAATATACACATAAACTAATGTGAATATAGAAGATAATGATAGAATTTTTACAAGATGATTTAATTTATCCCCAAGAAATATAAATGCTGAAGATAAAAATATTCCTAAAATAAAATTTTGACTAACATTAAGGTTTGTAAAGTTTACGCCTTGAAGTGTGGACATGATCTTTAATATGGACAACAAACATATTAGAAATGTCGATGATGTAATTAAAAAAATAATTAAAGATTTAAATTTCATTTGCTTTTTTTCCAATTAATTTAAAATAAATGAACATAAAAATGATAAGTAATAAAACTATTACTATTGAAACAGCTGATCCCATTCCAATGTCTGAAACTGCAAAACCTTGTTGATAGACATTTATAGGAAGTGTTCTTGTTCCAGATGCACCACCAGTTAATAAAAAAATATCCTCAAACTTATTAAAATTCCAAATAAACCTAATCATAAACAATATAGATATGATTGCTGTTATTTGAGGAAGTGTAATGTGAATAAACTTTTTAAGAGGCCCTGCTCCATCAACCTCAGCAGCCTCATATAAATCTTTAGGAACTGCTTGTAATCTTGCAAGAATAAATAAAAAAGCTAAAGGGAAATATCTCCATATCTCAAAGAATATAACAGTTGTTAGAGCTAACCTTAATTTAAAGTCAAAGCCCAAAACATTCATTGTAATATATTTTTGACCTAGTAAATTTATGGGTTCATCAAGAATTTTAAAATTGACTAGTAGGGCATTCAAAGTACCACTATTTGGATCTAGCAATAACGTCCATGTATATGCTAAAGCTACAACAGGACCAACATATGGAAAAAGTAAAATACTCCTCATGAATGATCTTCCATAAAAATTTTGATTAACTAGCTGAGCTGCTAAAATTCCAAAAACTATTGCACCAACTGTACCAAAAAAAGTGAAGTAAAATGTGGTTAATAGCAAGTCTGCAAAATCATTTTCATAAAAAACTTTTTTAAAGTTCTTTAAAGTAAAATTCGTTGTTAAAAGAATGTTATCAGCTTTTCCACTTAAGGAAGGTTTTTGAGATTTAATTGCTTTTTTATCTAAAGCTTTATTTTTTTCATTTTTAATTAAAATTTCAAAATTTTCTCTAAATTTTGCCTGCCAATCTCCGAACTGGCATTTAATTATCTTTGATTTAAATGTACATCTTTTGTCTAAATCTAAAGGTATTACATCGTTAGGAAGTTTATCTCTAAACTCCACATCTGAAATTTTTTGAATTAAAGAACTATTTCTTAATTTATATATGATTTTTAATTTTGATTTATCATCTGGTACAGATTTAACAATTTTTTTTGCTCTAGGCTCTGGTATTCTAATATCCTTTAAACTTACTTCTTTAAAGCTAATCCAAATATTTGCAAAGATAGGAAATAATATTATTGAAAAAACTAAAAAGACTGCAGGTAAAAGTAAAGTATATGCAGTTCTTTTTTCTATTTTTGATAAAGTATTACTCATATAAAAAAGCGGATAATAATATATTACCCGCTTTTTTTAAATCTTATTGATTAAAACTTAGCTAATTCAGCGTTAATCTTCTTGACCGCTTCATCAACTGAAATTTGATCATCAATATATTCTCTTGTGATTCTGTTTAAGAATTGAGAATTTATTATTTTTGATGCTCTAGAAAGTTCTCCCTCTTTGACACCCCATCTATTTGCAGTATCTAAACCAGCAACAATGTTATCGATAACATCTGCAGAATAAAGATCTGTTAACGGAGCTTTTCTGTCAACACCAACTGGAAGTTTACTCCAAGCTTTTGTGTATGCACTAGGATCACTCTTATTTCCTCTTCTTACTGGAAATTTTCCTTCTGGAGCAATTCCTAATGTCGCTGTATAACCCTCACTCATTGAATACTCTATGAATTTTTTAGCTTCATCAGTATCTGCATCAGCTGTTATACCAAAATATCTAACATCGGCCCACGCTGCACCTTTTCTGTTATTAGGTCCACTAAAATTAGTAATGAAACCAGTTTTAGAAGCTAACTCTGGTGATGTTGGATCACTATTTATTGTTGGAGGAGCTGAGTCTCTTAGTCCAGCTAATTCATCCATTATAAATGGCGACCAAATAATCATTGGTGTTTTTCCAGCAAAGTATAATGCTCTTGATTGTTTCCAGAATAATTCTCCTGGAGGACTTGCTTTAGCAATTACTTTATAAAATTCTAAAGAATTCTTTAAAGCTCGTCCTTGTTTCTTAGTTCCACCTTTTTTAACTAAATTTACTCCATTTGCTAAAAGTACATGCTCAAGAACCTGGCTCATAAAGTTTTCATCAGTTTTTGTAGCGGCTACAAAACCAAACATGTCGCTGCTTGATAATTTCTCTACTGCTTTAACTATATTTGCATAAGATGTTGGTGGCTCTAAACCAGCTTTTTCAAATAAGTCTTTTCTATAGACAACCATTTGTGTCCATCCATCAACCGGTACAGCAGCAATCTTTCCACCTTTTTTTGCCATGTTAAGTGCACCAGGTGCAAAAGTTTTTTTACCTAATGATTTTACAACATCATTATTAGCATCAACATCTAAAATGCCTGCTTCAGCCCATGGTAACACATACTGTAACGTATGATAAATTACATCTGGTAGATCACCAGCTGCAGCTGCAGCAGTTGCTCTTGTTCCAAGATCTTTTTCTTCAACAGGAATAACTTCAACCTTAATGCCAGATTTAGCTTCAAACGCTTTAGCCATTTCCTCTTGTTTAGCCATTCTTGCTGGTTGGACTTCAGTTGTCCAAAATTTAATATCAGCAAAACTAACATTTGTAATTAAAAATGCCAGAACTGCTAATTTAATTATTATTTTTTTAATCATATTTCTCCCTCACTATTAACGCTCATTATTTCCTTTACAATTTTTTATTGAATAAATCTATCAGTGTAATAAATTTTTAACAACATCAAATGACTTTTTAGAATCATTTTAAACTTAATTTATGTCTGAAATAATAATTAAAAATCTCAATAAATCATACGGAAATAATAAGGTTATAAATTCATTTGACATAAAAATTCAAGATGGTGAATTTATTGTTTTGGTAGGGCCATCTGGCTGTGGAAAATCAACTTTATTAAGAATGATTTCAGGTCTTGAAACTGTTGATGATGGAGAAATATTTTTAGATAAAAAATTGATAAATAATTTAATCCCATCTAAACGAGGCATAGCAATGGTGTTTCAGTCCTACGCTCTCTATCCACACATGAACGTTTATGAAAATATGTCTTTTGGATTAAAAATGGAGAAATTATCTAAGAGTGAGATTGATCAAAAAGTTAATGAAGCAGCTAATACACTCCAGATAAAAGATTTGCTTGGGAGAAAACCCAAAGAACTTTCGGGTGGACAAAGACAAAGAGTAGCTATTGGTAGAGCTATCACAAGAAACCCTAAATTATTTTTATTTGATGAGCCATTATCAAATTTAGATGCTGCATTAAGATCAGAAATGAGGGTTGAAATTTCAAAACTTCATGAAAAAATGAAATCTAATATTATTTATGTAACCCATGATCAAGTTGAAGCAATGACACTTGCTGACAGAATAGTCATCTTAAATAATGGTAATATAGAACAATTTGGAACTCCTAGTGAAATTTATTCAGATCCAAACAATATCTTTGTTGCAGAGTTTATCGGTTCACCAAAAATGAATATAATAAAAATTGATAAAGAAAATATAATTAATGGTAATACTCTTAAAGTTTTGAATAACGAAATTAAATTTAAACAATTAAATCTAAAAGATGAAATTTACCTGGGTATAAGACCTGAAGATATTAGTGTTAAAGATGAACATAATATTAAATTTGAAGTAAAAGTTGATCTTATAGAAAATCTAGGATTTGAAAGAATAATTTATTCATCATCATCAAATAATGAAATAAAAATTAAAACATCTGAGAATGTTCAAAGTAGTGTTTTAAAAATATCTTTTCCTGAAAATAAAATATATTTGTTTGATAAAGATAAAAACAGGATAAGGTAATAAAGCATTTAAAATTTTTTTGGTTTCCAGTCTTTGGGAGCTAATTCAAGATCACTAAACTCAAAAGCGGGAGCAACTGAACATCCAATAAGACTATATGAACCAGTAGGTTTCATTGAAAACCATGTGTTTTTTTCTACATTAAAAATAAAATTATTTTTTGAACCAATTTCATTTGTTTGAAATTCATTGCCATCTTTTGATGTAAATATTTGTAATGGACTACCAGAGTAAAAATGTAAGGTTTCATTTTTAGTAATTCGATGCCAATGTGATCTTTGATGCTCTTCTAATAAAAAATAAATATGACTTATATCTTTATTTTTAAATACCTCAACGTAATACCCTCCCTCTGGGTGAGGTAGCATTTTGTGATATTCAACTAATGATTTTATAATACTCATTTTTTTCTAATCAACTGGAATACTGTTAAGATTTACATCAACCTCATCTTTATTTTTGCCAACTCTTATTTCATCGTAATACAGAGTTGCGGTTGGTATCTGAACCTCCCAATTAAGTTTGAAAGGATATGTTATTACTTTTTCCCCACCGTCTGGGTCCACAAAAAATTTTATTTTTTCTGGTTTATTTTTGTTGCTTCTATTAAGCCATAAACCTACATTTGGTCTATAAATTCCGTACCTGAAAGTAAATCTTCCCGCTGAGTTACTCATATTAGATGCGGACTCTTTAAAGGTCTTTTTTTTAACTAAAGGATAGTTATGAGAACAAGTATCAATATATTTTCCATTAATCCATGTTTCAAAAAATTTATATTTTTTATCTTCAGATTTTTCTTTTGCATAATCTGTTTTAATTATTATATCAGTCCATTCACCTTTTTTAATATTTCCACAGTATAACTTTGCTTTCATTAAACTTTGATATAATCTAATATGAAGACCGGCGCCCCTAGTGTGCATTTCAAATACAGGCATACCAACACCTTTCATTTTTACTTGGCCAATTAACATTTTGCTACCAGCCCAGGAAATATCAAATTCATTGGGAAAAAATATGCTCCAAGCATAATAAATTGGTTTACCGGGTTTTTTCTTAGATTTATGATAAATTTTTAATTCCCTTTCACTCCTTTGAGCTGACCATTTACAATCTTGTTTGTGACAGGATCCATGTGGCAAAATAAATTTTTGTGATTTTTTGCCTGCCCTTACAATTCTATCCTCAATCATAAAATGATTTTTTGTTGGTTTTGCCGTCAAATGATGATTTGTAGTTTTTTTAACGATTATATCTAATGAAAAACTTATGTTTGGTATAAGTATAATTATTGTAAAAAAAATAATTATTCTTTTCATAAATTAATTTATTTCAATGGTATTACTCATAATTTCTGCACCGTCATTTACATTTATTATACCTGATACTTTTGTAACAACTACAATGTCGCCATCTGATACATGTAATTGTGTTTCACCAAGCTTACCGTATTGGATATTACCTCCAGTAGCTACAGCTTGTTGGCACCTTCCACTTGACTCCGTTAATCCATGAGGATTACACCACCTTGGTGCATTAAAATGATTAGCGAAATGTGATTGCATTTTTGATTCATCAGCACTATCAGAACATACGTCATTCGAATATTTAAGTTCTCCAGTTGCTAAGCTATATGAATATTTTAAAATAAGTTCACCACCTGTCTCGCATTTCATTAAACTTGTTTTAATAAATTTTACTACTGTATTATGATTAGATTTTGAAGTATTTACCTTTGCAGCTTTGGTATAACCATTATAAGCAACCGTTCCTACAGCAGCCAGAATACCGATGATAGCTACAACGACTAAGAGTTCTATTAGTGTGAAGCCTTTGTTTTTCATAAATTAATTTATTTTTCCCAATCAAAACGTGGAAAAGAGTTGAATATTTTAAAAATTCCATCAGACCATTCATTGCATACCTTTGTATATTCTAAATCAGTTACATTAAGACATTTTAAGGATGCAATTTTATATTCATCTTTCCTATAGACTGCAAAATCTATCGGAGGTCCAACCGTTAAGTCACTTTTTAATGTTGAGTCCATTGATATAAGAGCACATCTAGATGCATCTCCTATTGTCACTTCTGGTTTTATAACTCTGTCTAATATTGGTTTACCGTACTTTACTTCACCAATTACTAAATACGGTTTGCTATCAGCTGGCTTTATATAATTTCCTTGGGGATAGACTAAATATAATTCTAATGGTTGACCCTTTATTTGACCACCTACAATGAATGTAGATCCTAGTAAAACCGTATCAGTATTGATTCCTGATGGTGATGAATGTTTAATATTTAACGATCCTATATAAGACGCAATTTGATCAAAGTCCTTACAGGTATTTAGGTTTTTACTACTTGATGTATTTTTTAGATCGTTTTCAATTGATTTAAAAACAGCCTGGGATGTACCTAAATTTCCTGATGTAACAATAATTACTGTTCGATCACCTACATCATAAGTGTACATTTTAGAATAAATATTAACGTTATCGAGTCCAGCATTAGTTCTAGAGTCTGACGCAAATACAATCCCGTCCTCCGCTTTAATACCAATACAATAAGTCATAGGATATTAGTATTTAATAAAAACAATAATTTCAATTAATTAATAGCATACCTGCTATATCTATTATGCATTTGATTGTTTTTAATAATTATTAAAAATTAACCAATGGTATCAAAATTGTGGAAAAATTATAATTCAAGTAATGCTTATGACGGATATTTTACAGAGGATAATAAGTTAAGAAAACACGCTACTATTATTTCAGGTATATTAGAAAGACATGGTAAAAAGAAACTTCAAGAGATTGAAAAAAACTGTCAAAGCACAATAAGTGCCAGAGGTATTAATTTTAGAGTGTATGCAGCAAATAATAGAGCTGAGCAAAAAAAATGGCCATTAGATATAATCCCAAGAATAATACCTAAAAAACAATGGAACAAAGTTTCAAAGGGATTAAAGCAAAGAGCAAAGGCTTTAAATTTATTTATTGATGATGCCTATAACCAAAAAAAAATATTTAAAGACAACATTATACCCAAAGAAATAATATTTAATTCACCATATTATGTTAAAGAATGTGATGGATTTTCACCAAAATATAAAGCTTGGTCGAATATTTCTGGAATTGATTTAATTCGAAATAAAAGTGGAGATTATTTAGTTTTAGAAGATAATCTTAGAGTACCATCAGGTGTTTCCTACATGTTAGAAAACAGAATGGTCATGCGAGATGTTTTCCCTGAGTTGTTTACTAGATATAAAGTAGCTTCAATTCATCAATATACTAACAAACTTTATAATTGCATGTTGGAGTGTATTCCAAAGAAAACTGCAAATCCTCATATGGTTTTATTAACTCCAGGAATATATAATTCTGCATATTTTGAACATGAATTTCTAGCTGAGCAGATGGGTATTGCGCTAGTTGAGGGTAAAGATCTGTTTGTAGAAAATGATACCGTTTACATGAAAACAGTTAAGGGTCCTCTAAAAGTTGATTGTATATATAGGAGGCTTGATGACAATTTTCTAGATCCTAAAGCTTTTTTTAAAGACTCTTTAATTGGTGTACCAGGTTTATTTAAATGTTGGTTAAAAAAAAATGTAGGAATTTTAAACGCTATCGGTACTGGCATTGCTGATGATAAGGTAGTTTATTCTTACGTTAATAAAATGATTATATATTATTTAGGCGAACAACCAATTCTTAATCAGGTAGAAACTTTTTTATGTCATGATGACCTACAAAGAAAATATGTCATAGATAATATTTCCAAATTAGTAGTTAAACCTGCAAATGCATCTGGTGGTTATGGAATTATGATTGGTCCAAAAGCTCCTAAAAGCGAAAGAGAGGAAACTATTAAAAAAATAAATAAAAATCCAAGAGAATTTATTGCTCAACCTTTGGAAATTCTTTCAACTGCCCCAACTATAACAGATGATGATATTGAGCCACGTCATTTAGATCTAAGGCCATTTATTTTAAGTGGAAAAACCACATATGTTACTACTGGTGGGTTAACTAGAGTTGCTTTACGAAAAGGAAGTACAATAGTTAATAGTTCTCAAGGTGGTGGATCTAAAGATACCTTGGTAGTTGATTAACTTCCGCTATCTATAATTTTACTCATTCTTTTCAAACTATTTGGCTGTCTAATTAAAATTTATTAGATATTTCTAAATTTGCACCATAATCTGGGATTTCGCCCATGAAATTATAATTTGAGCTCATTTTGATATCAAAACCATTTAAGTCACGATTATAATTCAAAGATGCTTTATCATTATCTAAAGTCATAGCATATTCGGTGTCATCTGTTCTTATATAACCAAATCCTAAATATAAAGTATCGCTATGAGAATTATCACTTTGATTTCTTTCATAGATAGACATTATGGAAAAACCATTATCGGTTAATAAATCAAATCCAATATTTGCTCTTAAATTTTTTGAGTCTTGACCGATAGATTTTGTATATTCTGTAGTTTCCGATAGGTAACGATAAGTAGCGTCTGAAGACGGACTAAAATCTACTCCAAGCTCTAATCCACCATTTGGTTTAAACGTAAAAGAATTATAATCTAAAATGTCACTGATGGTAAAACCAGCAGATATCATTCCAGTTTCAATTATTTGAGATTTGTAAACTAAAGCTGCAGTACCTTTTTCCCTATATTTGGATAATTCTGTATAGCTTAAATCAATTCTTAAATTAGGGGTAATATTAAAATCTTCTTTTTTATATGTTGTTAAGTAGTTAAGTGAACCAAATATTTGAGCACCATCTCTCTCTCCTGTTCTAGTGCTACCTCCCCCTTTTCTTACATGATCGGTCTTTAAAGTGCTCACTCCAAGAATACCTTCAGTAAATTTTTCATCATCATGAGGAAAAGTTCCATAAACAGATAAGCTAAAAGACTCAGTGTCTAAATTAGTCCCGGATGTGCCTACATCAACATCATCATTACCAAATCTAAGTGCATAACCATATAATCTATTTTTGTTTATCTTTTTATCCATGCCAAGTGTAATACCTTTGGTATTAATTTTTTTAGATGATGAAGTAGATGTATCTCCAGTTCTACCAATACTTACACTACCCTCACTCCAAAATGACCAATCATCTGATAATTTGTCTAGAACTTCATTTGTATTATTTGATATAGGAACAATGTTAGAAAGCGATGCCACCATTGAATTAGAAAAGTTTAATCTAATATTTTGATCACTTAATTGATCATTATTTCTATGTCTTCTTAACCAATACATACGGTTAAGAACTGGAGTACTTGCTTGAATAGCAATTTGTTTTGCTGTTGCAGTTTGGGACTCGATTGAGCTTAAAATATCTTTACCTTCATCAGAAGTAGTTATTGGATCATCACAAGCACCATCGATTATGCTCCAATTACAACTTAGGTTAAATTCATGAACTTTATTATTAACAAGATCATCGGGATCATCATCAATGATAAACATTTTACTTCCATCATTACTAAACACAACTTCTCTTGAACTTACACTAACAGAACTTACAGTATAGGTGCCTTCAAGTGATAAAGTAGAAACATCATAAGGTGTAGTTAATTTAAACTGATACATCAAATCTTGTGCATCATTCATTGTTGTAATGGTATACATTTTAGTACCATCGTAATTAAAAGTAACTCCATCTATGTGACTTTGAAAAGAAATTAGGTCTTCAGTATTAAGATGAGTAACTGTGGAGCTAAGATCAAATCCTGTGCTTAGTGAATATTCATGAATACGCACTTGTGAATTATTTCCTACACCAGCAATAAACATTCTGGTACCATCATTATTAAATGCAATTGAGTTTGCTCTCTTTTCTTGACCAGAAATAATAATTTCGCTATCAAATGTAGCTGTTGAAACATCAAATGCAGTGCTTAGTAAGTATTCATCTACTGACTTTCTACCAGCATGGTTAACAATAAACATTTTTGTTCCATCGTTATTGAACACTACTTGTGTTGCTTGTGTATCACCACCTCTACTTACTCCTTTAGTATTATTTACGATTGCCGTTGAAATGTCATATGGGGTAGTTAATATATATTCGATAACTGCATCCGATGTTCCAGCTCCAGCGTTTACAGTATACATTTTTGTACCATCATTATTAAAGTTAAGTCCTAAATAAAATTTGTCATCAATTAATTTACTTTGCACAAAGGTTGGCTCCGCCATAGCTTTAGAAAAAAAAAGTGAAAAAGAAAAAAGTAAAACTATAAAAACTGAACAAAGATTTTTTAACGCCATTAAATACTCTCAACATTATTTTTTACAATTTATGGATAATTTGTTTTAAATGTAAAGTTTAATGACAACTAATATTGAACCTCTTTAAAACCCAATAATTATAAGGCCAAGGAGTTAAAAATCCTACAATAAGCATAATTGGTACCACCCACCATGTAAGTATCGCACCACCAGTAAGTAGATAATCAGTTAAATTCATTGCAACTTCCATACTGATCATAGAGATAAAGCTCATTCCCAAAGCTGTTTTTAAAGCATTAGAAAATTTAAAATTTTGTCTTAACAAAATTATAGTTTCTAAAATAATACTTGTTATCAAACCATTAATAATTGCAAGTGTCATAATTCCTAGAACAGGAAATGGTATTTTTGTAATTTGAAAAAATAATATTGTTCCAAAGTCTCCAATTGCACAACCTAATAAACACCAGGCAGTATTTTTTGCGCTTATTCTCCAAGTATTTTTACAACTCCAATTAAATTTTATTGTTTCACTGCTCATTCTTTTCAATAATGTTTGACATTTTTTTAATCATTTGTGTTTTGTTTAATTTATCTGTTCTAATTAAATAAGCATCTTTTACTTTAACTAGTGGACTATGTTTTCTATTTTTATCTAGAATAGTTCTTTGCCTTAAGGTTTTTTCAACCTCTTTTAAAGATACTTTTTTTTTAAGATCTTTCCAACGTCTATAGCTGGCTGTTTTTAAATTGCATTTGAAATAAAATGCATAGTCATATTTAGGGTTTTTTTTAAGTATCTTGCTTGCTATATCCCTACCCTCTACACAAATTCTTTTATTTTTCTTAATAATTTTTTTTTGTAAAATATTAATTATATCCCTTACTTTTTTCTTTTTGGCCAATATACCAACATGTGTACTTATAGATTGTGAATGTAATTTTTGCTTCGATATTGTTTTATAAGATACGTTTTTGAAAATTTTTTTTAAAAATGGAATGATATTATTAGGTTTTTTTTCTAATATTTTTTTGCTAGCATACCTATATAACAAGCCTGAATTTAACAATTTAAGCTTATATTTTTTTGATATTAGTTTTGCACCTGTACTTTTTCCACTTGCTGCTTCTCCATCACATGCAATAATAAGCGTTTTTTTCATTTTATTACCAATTTATCTTATAATTAATTTTATAATTCATAACTACTTTTTTTAAGTACTTTGTATCCAATAAACAGTCTTTGTAACCTTGTATTATTGTATGCAGATATTTTGAGCTAGGTTTTTGAAAATAATATATTTTCTGTATATATACTAAGACTTTCTTTCCTTTATATATAAAGTATTCTTTTTGATAATATCCGTAATCAACTCCTTCATATACATCTAGCTCTTTTTCATGTTCTTTAGTTATCTTCCAAATGGCACCTTTAATTTTTGATTTCTTGCTTTTAATAATATTTGCATGACCAAAAACAGAGTTATCTGTTTTATGACTGAAACATAATTTATAACCAGGTAAAGAAAAATTATTTAAATACTTTGCTCCTTCACATCTAAATTTCATTTGGTGATGATTTAAATTGCTACCGTATGCAAAATATAACATTTAATCTCTGTCAACTATTTCAATATTTTTTTCTTTAACAAACGCAATTATTTCAGATTTGCAGTTATTCAATTTTACTTGATCTGTTCCTCTTAATACAATTGATACACCTAATTTTCCTGCCTTAAAAAAGGGATAACTTCCGATGTCAATATCGTTAAAATTATCTTGAACATTAGATAGGTTTTCTGCAATTTCACTTTCAACTGTTCTTAAGCTTACAGTATTTGTTAAAATTGGTTCACCTCCAATAAGTTTGTTATTTATGTCGCCTAACATTGATTTTAAAATTGATGGAACTCCAGGTAAACAAAATACATTCTCTATATAAAAACCAGGTGCTCCACTTGATGGGTTCAGTATTAGATTTGCTTTCATAGGCATGTGTGCCATTTTTTGCCTACCCTCTGTAAATTCACCTGGTTTGTAATAATTTTCTAAAATTTTATAAGCTTCTTTATGAGGTCCATACTCCATATTAAATACCTTTGATACAGACGCAGATGTTATATCGTCATGTGTAGGACCTATCCCTCCAGAAGTAAAAACATAATCAAATCTTTTTCTAAATTCATTAACTGTATCAATTATAGTTTTTTCTATATCTGGGATAGTTCTCACCTCGTGAACTTTAATCCCTAGTGAATTCAGCCAAATTGATAGAGTACTGGTGTTAGTGTCAACAGTTCTTCCAGATAATATTTCATTACCTATTATAACTATACCGGCAAATATTTCTTTTTTATTTTTCATTAATAATTATAAATAAAATTAAATGAAATTTACCAATAGTTTATTTAAAGGCAAATTAATCAAGAGATATAAAAGATTTTTTACAGATATAAAACTAAATAATTCAATAATAACAGCACACTGTCCAAATACAGGTTCAATGAAAGGTTTGTTAGATGAAGGGAATAACGTCTGGGTATCTAAAAACGATGATCCTAAAAGAAAATTAAAGTTTACTTTAGAAATGATAGAAGCAAATAATATACTTATTGGTGTTAATACGCATAGAGCAAATAAAATTGTACACCACGGATTAAAAAATAAACTCATTAATGAGTTTAAATTTATAAACAAAATCCAGAGTGAATTTAAATACTCAAATGATACTAGGTTTGATTTTCTTTGTGATAAAAAATTGTTAGAGGTAAAAAATGTAACCTTGTTAAGAGAGACAAAAATAGCTGAATTCCCAGATGCTGTTACATCAAGAGGCACAAAACACCTTAAAAATTTAATAAATTCAATTAAAAAAGGCTACAAACCATTCGTCTTATTTTTAACTCAAATTCAAGGTATAAATAATTTTAAAATAGCTAAAGATATAGATGAGGAATATTATAAAAACTATCTTATTGCTAAAAAAGCTGGTGTAAACTTTATAGCTTATAGATGTAAATTAAGTTCTAAAGAAATAAGAATTGAAAAAAAAATTAAAATAATTGATGGATAATAATTATTTAGAAAAATTTGAAAAAATGAGAGTTGCAGGAAAATTAGCAGCTCAAACATTAGATGAAGTAACTCCATTTATAAAGCCTGGTGTAAAAACAAATGAAATAGATAAAATTTGTTATGAATATATAAGAGATAATGGAGGTTACTCAGCGCCTCTTTTTTATAGAGGTTTTAAAAATTCTCTATGTACATCATTAAATCACGTAATTTGTCATGGTATACCTTCAGAAAGAATTTTAGAAGATGGAGATATATTAAATGTTGATGTAACAGCTGTTGTTGATGGATATTATGGTGATACTAGTAGAATGTTTAATATTGGAAAAATTTCAGTAAAAGCAAAAAATTTAATTGAAGCTACTTATCAGTCAATGATGAGTGCAATTAAGATCTTGAAACCAGGTATAAGATTAGGTGACATTGGTCATGAGATACAATCGTATGTGGAGGAAAAAAATTATAGTGTGGTAAGAGACTTTTGCGGCCACGGAATTAGCAATAAATTTCACGAACCACCAAATATTTTACATTATGGCAAAAAAAATACTGGATTTGAATTAAAACCTGGAATGACATTTACGATAGAACCAATGATTAATATTGGGAAACACGAATCTAAATTACTTAAAGATGGCTGGACTGCAGTAACTAAAGATAAATCACTGTCTGCACAATTTGAACATACTTTAGGAATCACTGAAAATGGTTATGAAATATTCACAGAATCTGATAAAAATTATACATCACCTCCATATAATAAATGATTAATAGATACTCTAGAAAAGAACTTGTCAAAATTTGGTCAGAAGAAAATAAATATAAAATTTGGCTAGATGTAGAAATTGCAGCTGCAGAGGCGATGGAAAAATTTAAAATAATCCCTAAAGGTGTTGCCTCAGTTGTAAAAAAAAAGGGTAGAATAAAAATAAATAGAATTCATGCGATAGAAAAAAAAGTTAAACATGATGTAATAGCATTTTTAACATCCATTACAGAACAAGCAGGAATCAAAGCTAGGTATCTTCATCAAGGCATGACTTCATCTGATGTTTTGGATACTGGTTTTAATATTCAATTAGTTCAATCTGGTAATATTTTATTACAAGATATTGAAAAAATATTAAGAGTATTAAAAAAAAAATCTATGAAATATAAATTAACACCTTGCATTGGTAGAAGTCATGGAATTCATGCTGAGCCTATAACTTTTGGATTAAAACTTGCTTCATTTTACGCAGAATTTAATAGGAATAAAAAAAGATTAACTAGTGCAATAGAGGAAATTTCAACATGTGCAATATCTGGTGCCGTCGGTACTTATGCAAATATTGATCCAAGAATTGAAAAATATGTTTCAAAAAAATTAGGTCTCAAGCCTGAGACTATATCTACACAAATTATTCCAAGGGACAGACATGCTAATTATTTTGCAGTGCTTGCATTAATTGCTAGCTCAATTGAGAGAGTTGCAATTGAAATAAGACACTCACAAAGAACTGAGGTTTATGAACTTCAAGAATTCTTTTCGAAGGACCAAAAAGGTTCATCAGCCATGCCACATAAAAAAAATCCAATTTTAAGTGAAAATCTAACTGGCTTAGCCCGAATTGTTAGAAGTGCAGTTATACCAGCACTTGAAAACGTCGCACTTTGGCATGAAAGAGACATATCGCACTCAAGTGTTGAAAGAAGCATAGGACCTGATGCAAATATTACTTTAGATTTTGCTTTAAATAGGTTGGCAGAATTAATCGACAAAATTAATATTTATCCTCAAAATATGAGAAAAAATTTGAGTTTAACAAGAGGATTAATCTTCTCACAAGAAGTAATGTTAGAACTAACAAAAAAAGGATTAAAAAGAGAAAAAGCCTATAGAATAGTGCAGAAGCATGCCAAAAATTGCTTTATTAAAAAATCGAATTTAAAAGATGAGATATCTAAAGACAAATCTATTACTAATAAAATCAATCCAAAAAGAATTAATGAAATTTTTAGTTACAATAAACATTTCAAATATATTAATTATATCTTTAGAAAAGTTTTTTAATAAATTTAAATACTTTAAAATTTTTGATTATGAAAAACCCCCTAGTATCTATTTTGATTGCTAGTTATAACAAAGAGAAATATGTTGATAGGTGTTTGAAATCCTGTCTAAACCAAAGCTACAAAAATATAGAAATAATTTTTGTTGATGATGGCTCAAAAGATAAAAGTTTTGAAACTGCATCAAAATTTAACGATATTAAAGTATTTAAAAAAAAAAGAATCAAATCCAAAATAAAATTTAATACCTACTTTCAATGTGAAACATATTGCTATGCTTTTAATAAATCAAAAGGAAAAATAGTTACCTTATTAGATTCTGATGATTTTTATAAAAAAGAAAAAATTAAAAATATAGTAGATTATTTTAACAAAAACAAAACATCACAAATTATATTTGATAAACCGATTATTTTTTATGACAAAAACAAACATTTTCTTTTTAATAATTTTAAAAATAAAAATAGAAAAGGACTTTGGCCAAGATTCCCACCTACAAGTTGTATTTCTCTCAAAAGGAAAATGTTCAATGCTGTTTATAAAGAAATAAAACTTAAAAAGTTTCCTTTATTAACAATAGATTTTAGGTTAGCAGTAATTTCACATTTAATCATGAAAGATTTTACTATTTTAAAAAAACACCTAACTTTTTATTTTCAAGATGTCAAAGGTGAAAGCAACTCAAATTTCAAAAAGTTTGGAAAAAATTGGTGGTCAAGAAGAATGCAAGCACATAATTACATGAATTATTTGCAAAATAAATATAAAAATAAAAGTCACCAGAAAAATTTTGATTATTTAATAACAAAGTTATTTAATAAAGTTTTAAATTAATGAAAAAAGGAAAAAAAATATATGAGGGTAAAGCAAAAATTATATTTGCAACAAATGATAAAAATTTTGCGATACAGCATTTTAAAGATGATGCAACAGCGTTTAATAATCAAAAAAAAGCATCAATCAATGGAAAAGGTATATTAAATAATAGAATATCAGAACATATCCTGTCTAATTTAAACCAAATAGGGATTAAAAATCACTTAGTAAAAAGATTAAACATGAGAGAACAACTTGTAAAGTTTGTAGAAATTATACCTATTGAATTTATAGTAAGAAATGTCGCGACAGGTTCACTTTGTAAAAGACTAGGTATTGAGGATGGAACAATATTAGATAAGCCTTTATTCGAGTTTTGTTTAAAAGATGATAAATTAAATGATCCATTAATATCTAAAGAACATATATTTGAATTTAAATGGGCCACAAAAAAGGAAATTGAAAAGATTGAAAAATATTTAGAGCGTATTAATGATTTTATGGTTGGAATGTTTAGAGGTGTTGGAATTAAATTAGTGGATTTTAAAGTTGAATTTGGTCGATATAATAACAAAGGAAAAATTGAAATAATTTTAGCTGATGAAATCAGTCCTGATACTTGTAGACTTTGGGATATTAAAACCGAAAAAAAACTTGATAAAGATAGATTTAGAAAGAATCTTGGAAATTTAATTCAAGCCTATCAAGATGTTGCTAGAAGATTGGGAATATTTCATGAACAAACAAATATAAGACCATTTAAATTATTAGAACCAACTGCAGTCAAAATAAAAAAAAGTAAATGAAAGTTAAAGTAGTAGTAACTTTAAAAGAGGGTGTTCTTGATCCACAGGGAAAAGCAATACAGCAAACACTTGTTGGTTTAGGTTTCTCAAATGTTGATAGTGTGCGCCAAGGTAAGTACTTTGAAATAGATGTAAATGAGTCCGATGAGAAAAAAGCTAAAATTAAAGTTGAAGAAATGTGTAAAAAACTTTTAGCAAACTTAGTAATAGAAAATTTTAATATATTGTAAATATGAAATCCTCAGTAATAATTTTTCCTGGTTCTAATTGTGATAGAGATATGGATGTTGCTTTAAAAAAATTTGGTTTTAAGAATCAAATGATTTGGCATAACGATCTAGATTTTCCTAAAAGTGACTTAGTTGTTCTTCCAGGTGGGTTTTCTTATGGAGATTATCTAAGATGCGGAAGTATAGCTGGGAAATCTAAAATAATTAATTCTGTAATAAAATATGCTGAATCTGGAGGTTTAGTTTTAGGTATTTGCAACGGTTTTCAAATATTAACTGAAACTGGCATTCTACCAGGAATTTTACAGCAAAACAAAGATATAGAGTTTATTTGTAAAAATGTTCATGTCAAAATTAACGATAAATCAAATAAATATTTCAAAAATATTAAAAAAGATATTTTAGAACTTCATATTGCTCATAATGAGGGTAATTATTTTTGCTCAAATGATGATTTAAAATCTTTAGAAGACAATAGCCAAATTGCTATTAAATATTGTAATTCTAAAGGTGATTGCAATTATAATTTTAATCCTAATGGTGCATTAAAAAATATAGCTGGCATTTTTAATAAAGGAAAAAATGTATTAGGGATGATGCCACATCCAGAAAGAATGATAGATAAGTATTTGTCTGGCGAAGATGGATCATTATTCTTTGAAAATTTAATTGGGAATTTAAAATAGTGGAGGTTAACGAAAAAATTGCTATTGATCATGGCTTAAGCAAGGATGAATTTGCTAAAATTTGTAAACTTTTAAAAAGATTACCTAATATTACAGAACTTGCATTATTCTCAGCTATGTGGAATGAGCATTGTTCATATAAATCCTCAAGAAAACATTTAAAAAACCTTCACACTAAAGGAAAAAAAGTAATTCAAGGACCTGGTGAAAATGCAGGAATAATTGATATAGGAGACGATGATGCAATAGTTTTTAAAATAGAAAGTCACAATCATCCATCTTTTATTGAACCATATCAAGGAGCAGCGACAGGTGTAGGTGGTATTATGAGGGATGTTTTTACAATGGGTGCAAGACCAATTGCTAATTTAAATTCAATACATTTTGGTTCACCTCAAAATAAAAAAACAAAAAATTTATTAAGAGGAGTAGTGAAAGGCATTGGTGGTTATGGGAATTGTATTGGCGTACCAACAATTGCAGGACAAACATGTTTTGATGAGTCTTATAATGGTAATATTTTAGTTAATGCAATGACATTGGGACTAGTGAATAAAAAAAAAATATTTTACTCAAAAGCTGCTGGCATAAACAAACCTGTAATATACGTTGGATCAAAAACTGGTAGAGATGGAATACATGGAGCAAGTATGGCGTCTGCAATATTTGATGATAAAATTGAAGAAAAAAAACCAACAGTTCAGGTTGGTGATCCATTTACAGAAAAATTATTACTTGAAGCATGCCTTGAATTAATGACTGACAATTCAATAATTGCAATTCAAGATATGGGTGCTGCTGGATTAACCTCTTCAAGTATTGAAATGGCCTCTAAAGGAAAATTAGGAATTGAAATTAATCTTAATAAGGTGCCCTGCAGAGAAGAAAAAATGACACCGTATGAGATTATGCTTTCTGAAAGTCAAGAAAGAATGTTGATAGTATTAGAAAATGGAAAAGAAACAAAAGCAAAAAAAATATTTGAAAAATGGAATTTAGATTTTTCAGTTATTGGAAAAACAACTAATAGTAAAAAAATAGAACTATATTTTGATAATTCTAAAGTAGCTGATGTACCGATTGACTTACTTGCAGAAAATGCACCAATGTATGAAAGAAAATGGAAAAAAAATAAACTTCCACAAAAAATTAAATTTAAAAAAGAAAATTTTAAATCATTAAAAATTAGTGATTGTTTAAAAAAAATAATTTCTACTCCAAATATTAGTAATAAACAATGGATATGGAGACAGTATGATCATACAGTCATGGGCGATACAATTCAAAAACCAGGTGGAGACGCAGGAGTAGTTAGAGTTCATGGAACGAACAAGGCTGTTGCAGCTAGCGTTGATTCTTCAGCGTTATATTGTTATGCCCATCCTTTAACTGGCGGAAAACAAGTTGTTTGTGAAAGTTGGAGGAACTTAATTTCTGTTGGATCTGATCCAATTGCAATTACAAATTGTTTGAATTTTGGGAACCCAGAAAAAGAAAAAAATATGGGTGAATTTGTTGAGTGTGTTCAAGGTATTTCTGAAGCTAGTAAATACTTAAATTTCCCTGTTGTTTCAGGAAATGTATCTTTTTACAACGAAACAAAAGATAAAGGTATTAAACCAACACCTTCAATTGGAGGAGTCGGTTTAATCAAAAATTACAAACATATGATTACAATGGATTTTAAAAATAAGAATAATATAATTTTAGTAATTGGTAAAACTGAGGGTCATCTAGCCCAGAGTGTTTTTGCAAGAGAAATTTTATCTGAAAAAAAAGGTCCACCGCCAGAAATAAATTTATTTAATGAAAAAAATAATGGTGAAAGTGTTTCAAAAATTATCTCAGAAAGTTTAGTTGAATCTTGTCACGATGTTTCATTAGGTGGTATTTTGATAGCTATATCTAAAATGTGCATTATGGGTAAAAAAGGTGCAAAATTAAATAATATAAAAGGTTTAACTAATAAATTTGATTACTTCTTTGGTGAAGATCAAGGAAGATACATTGTTGAAGTACAAAAAGAGAATTTAAATAAAGTAAATAAAATATTAGATGAAAATTCAGTTCATTATGAAGAAATAGGGGAAGTAACTGAAGAAAATTTGACCTATAACGATGAGTTGAAAATTTCTATTGAAGTCTTAAATGATGCATATACAAAATGGTTACCAAACTATATGGATAATTAAATGGCGATGGATATTAAAGAAATAGAATTATTAATTAAAGAATCGTTTCCGGATGCTGTAGTTGATATCAAAGATCTTGCAGGTGATGGTAATCACTATTCAGCAACAGTAATATCATCAATGTTTAATGGTAAGAGTAAAATTCAACAGCATAAAATGGTATACGACTCCTTAAAAGGAAAAATGGGTAATGAACTTCATGCTCTTGCGTTAAAAACAAAAGTTTCATAAATTGATTAAAATTAAATTATTATACTTAAAAACAATTGAATTTTTAAATTTTTTTCTACCAAAAATTTTTGGGATGAAAGGTTTACGAGAATTTAAATATTTTATTTTACAAATTTATTATGGCGTATCTAAAAAAAAAAGAATAAAATTTAGAAAACTA
>CACEMD010000008.1 GCA_902560625.1 uncultured Pelagibacteraceae bacterium | reverse complement strand
AGAAATGGATCCTACAGGATTAGTTTATGAAGCGGTTGCAATTCTTTTAATAGCTGGTGCAATTGTAGTACTCCGTTTACGTCATAGCGATAAGTTAGGACTTAAATCAAAAAAAAGAAAATAAGTAAAATAATATGAAAAAAATTTTTTTCTTATTAATAATTTTTTTACCAAATGTAACTTTTGCAGCATCAATGAGCATGATTGGTGAAAAAGGTAAAGCTTCAGAGGTAAGCAAAGTTATTGAGATTAAAATGTATGACAATTATTATGAACCAAATATTATTGAAGTAAAAAAAGGTGAAACGATAAAGTTTGTTGTAATTAATCTTGGTGAATTAGTACATGAATTTAATATTGCTACAAAAGAAATGCATATAAAGCATCAACCTGAAATGATGATGATGGTTGAAAAAGATATTCTTCTAGGTGACAGAATAGATTTAAAAAAAATGAAGGAAGCTGCTAAAACAGATCACTCTATGGCTCACTCTCACTCAAATAGTGTTTTATTAGAACCAAAAAAAAGTGCAGATTTAATATGGAAATTTAGCAAAAATACCAAACTTGAAGCTGCTTGCAATATTCCAGGACATTACGAGTCTGGTATGGTTGCAAAAGTAAATATTAATTAAATAAATTATTTTAACAAAATATTAATATCTTTTAAAATATTTGAGGGTATTTTTATCTTTTTATTTGAATTTTGTCTCAATCTTTTAAATTTATTTTGACCTGGAAAAAAAATATCATTACCATTTTTAATTTTTGATAAACTTTTAACTTTTTTTATGTTTTCTTTAATTCTCTTATTATAATTGTTTATAAACAAATTTGGTTTCATTAAAATAAATAAGTGTCCAACGTTTTGTGGTCCATTAAAATCATCAAAAGGATCTCTTACCTTTCCTCCATGATTGCTTCCAGTTATCACTCCACTTAAAATATCAACCATCCATGCTAAACCTGAACCTCTATAACCTGCAATTGGTAATTGAACACCTGATAAAGCTTTCTCAGCATTCGTAGTAATATTTCCAAATTTATCTAAAGCTGTGCCATAAGGAATTTTTTTTCCCAATTTTGCTGCAATTCTAATTTTTCCTCTGTTAATCATTGACATTGAAGTATCTAAAACAAAAGGGATTTTTGAAGATGTTGGTGCTGCAAAGCAAATCGGATTTGTACCAAATAATTTCTTTTTGGAACCATATGGTGCTATTGCTGGAGGTGCGTTAGTGAAACAAATAGCAATTAAATTTTTTTTTGCTGCTTTTTCAGCATAATATCCTGATAGACCATAATGCCCACTGTTTTTAACAGCAACTAATCCAATACCAGCTTTCTTAGTAATTGATATTGCTTTCTTTATTGCAATATCTGCAGCTACAAAACCAATACTATCATCTGCATCTATATGACAAACAGATTTTGAAATATTCTTTATTTTAATTTTTGGATTTGGGTTAATTAATTTTTTTTTTATTCTATCACAATACATTTTGAGTCTTGAAAGACCATGAGATGGAGAGCCAACTAATTCAGCATTAATTAAAGCATCAGCACATATTTTTGAATGTAAAAGACTTAAATTATGTTTTTTAAAAATTTTAGTTATTATTTTTTTTAAAGCTTCTTTCTTCATTAAGATTTCAATTTCTTGAAAACCAATCAGAAAACTGATCTTTATTTTTGGATATATAATCTGGGAGTTTGACTAAATCTACTTTTTTTAATTTATAATTATTATTCCATTTATTTGGATCTTTCTGATCCAAAAAATGGTTATAAAAAACTTCATGATTATCTATCTTTTCTTTGATAAATTCTAAATTAATATTATTATCTTCAAATTCATTATGATGACCTCCATTTTTCATTTTATTAAATAAATCCTCAGGTGATTTCAAATTTGTAAAATGCCAACCTCCGTCGTTAATAATTTCAAGATTTGAATACTTGGTGTTTGAAAATAAAGTATCCAATCTCCATATCGGATATTTTTTATTTTTTAAATTTTTTAACCATGGCATTGACAAAAGTTTATTTTTTTTACATGCTTTTGATCCATGCCAAGGCATAGCATCATACAGAAGATTAAACTTATAATAAAAAAATAACTGTTTAAATATAATAATATCTGATTTAGATTTTAAAAATTGATTTGAATTTAAGTTAGGTATTTCATCATTATCACTCAAAATTATTAAATCACTATTAGATGCACCATCAATTCCTTTCATCATAAATTCGTAGGATTGATCAATTCTTTTAAGACTATTAGCTCTTTTATCTATAGATTTAAGATTTTCATCTCTATTTATTTCATCAGGCTCTTTTTCAATAACAATATAAATAATTTTATCTTTAAATTTTTTATAATTATCTATGTTAAAATTAAGTGTTTTTTTTTTTCCACTATGTGAATAACAAGACTCTACAACAATAAATTTTTCAACTTTTTCGTTTAAAATATTAAAACGTACATCCATTAAAAGCTCTTCATCAAAATATGTTGTACAATCAAATATCTTCATTAATTTTTTAAAAAATTAGCCTTTTCCTCTCCATGGAATTGTTTTATCAATAATTTTTCTTAAAGTGACATCGAATAACAATCCAAGCATACCCATAATAAATATAGTTATCCATATCACCTCATATTGAAAATATTTTTTTGCAACGTTTTCAACAAAACCAATACCGGTTGTTCCAGCTAGAAATTCTGCTGCTACTAAGGTTCCCCAGCACATTCCAACTGCTACACGTATACCAGTTAATATTTCTGGAAGTGAATTGGGAAAAATTACATATCTTAATATTTGTCTCTTAGATGCCCCCAATGAATGAGCTGCATGAATTTTTGATAATTGTGTTCCAGAGGCACCAGCTCTTGCAGAAATAATCATAATTGAAAGAGAAACCATAAATAAAAGAAATACTTTTCCTGTATTATCAATTCCAAGAACTGATATTATTAATGGAGCCCATGCTAATGGTGGCACAGGTCTATATAGTTCAATCAATGGATCAAAAAAACCTTTTGCAAATCTATTTAGACCCATAAATAGTCCTAAAGGCACACCAATTAAAATTCCGAAAACTAAACCTAGAAAAACTCTAAGGAATGAATCCCAAATATGTCCATAAGGCACAGGAATTTTAAATAATTTAAAATCACCAGTAACAATTTTTAAGACTTTACCTTTGAAATTTTGCTCTACAATTCCGTCTTTAGTATGCACTGGGTACTTGCCAGGCAGAATATCTGCTATCCAATCTGGTAAAATAAATCCAATTATTTTACTTACATCCATCATATCAATCCAAAGTAAAGGAATATTTTTGTAACCAACGCTTGGCTTAGACATTAATATAAATTTGTTAAATGTATCTGATGGTTTTGGTAACCATCTTCCTGAACCTTGCTCAGAACAACTAGGACCACTTGCAACTATTGTTCCTGCTGGAAACAGCAGCATATCGATTAATCGAAGACCACCTTGCTCGGATTTTTGAAGGTTATCAAATTCAATGATTGCATTTTGCATTTCATTAAGTGCATCTGGTGGATAGATACTAGCATATTCAATTCTTCTTGCTATTTTAACTATATCTTTTGCATAGGTAGATGCCAATTCATCTGTATCATCTAAGTTTTTTCTGTAAGATTTTATCTCATTTTTTAATCCTTTTATTGAAGTTTTAAAATTAGAATTATGATTTCTCAATTTAAAAAATTCGTCATTAATAACTTGAAGTTCTTTTGCAGCAAAATGAAATTTTAATCCTCTATCAGTTGCAGGTATCAAAGGAACCTCCATTGTATTTTCAATAGATCCAGTTCCTGATTGAACTTTAATAATACCCCAACCACCTTCTTCCGATACTGCCTTTTGACGTTCATTTTTTTCTGCTTCCGTTTCAAATGGATAATCTTTCTTTTTAAAATTAGAACTTAATAATCTAATTTGATTTGTCATTTCTTTAATTTTTACTTTCGTATTATCTTCCATTAAGTATTTGTTTGTTAACAAAGGAATTAACTGAACAGTTTTATTTGCAAATTCGACTAGTACCTTTTTTTGCTCAATATTTAAATCTGGTGATTTTTGTATCTCATTAATAATTTTTTGAAGGTTCTTATTTTCAATCTTTATTATAGAAGTGCTTTTAAATTCTCTCTGTTCTATTGGAAACTGGTATTTTAACCCTAATAAAGAATCATTTACTTTAGCAACTTGACATAATTCATTAGCAGATTTGGGGTAAAAACCTTTTGCTATATCCCAAGAGTAATATAACCAAATAAGTAATATCGCACTGCTCCCAACAATTACCCAGTGAGTTCCTCCTTTAGCTCTCTCTGGATTTCCAAAAACTGCATCTACTTTTTCCGTTCTTATTAATTTTCTGCCATAAAGGATACATCCAACAATGGATACAAGAATTAATATTGTGATAATTTGGGTAAGCATTTAATTTTCTTTCCCCATAATTTCTTCTTCCATATTCCATATCATTGACAGTATCTCTTCTCTTTTTGATGAAAATTCTTTATTTTTTTTGATTTCTCGTAAATCCTCTTTTAAACCCATTTCTGCAAAAGGAAGATTGTACTCTTTATGTATTCTACCCGGTCTTGGTGCCATAACATACAATCTTTCACCGAGTAGCAGAGCTTCTTCTACAGAATGAGTAATTAAAATAATTGTTTTTCCAGTTTCCTTCCAAATTTTTAAAACTAAAGATTGCATCTTTTCTCTTGTCAACGCATCAAGTGCACCTAAAGGCTCATCCATAAGAATTAGATCTGGGTCATTTATTAAACATCTTGCAAGAGCAACTCTTTGCTGCATACCACCAGATAATTGATAAGTTGGTGTATTTCCAAATCCTTTTAATCCAACTATTTCTAGCCACTCATCAACTTTTTTTGCTGTATTCTCAGGATTTTCTTTTTTCATCCTCAGTCCAAAATTTACATTTTCAGAAACTGTTAACCATTCAAACAAAGCTCCTTGTTGAAAAACCATTCCTCTATCAACTCCTGGTCCATTAATTTCATTATTGCCTAATGTTATAGTTCCAGATGTTGGTCTAATAAAACCAGCTGCAATATTTAATAATGTAGTTTTTCCACACCCAGAGGGACCCAAAACTGTTAAAAGTTCACCTTTTTTGATTGTAAAGTTTAAATCTTTTAATGCATGAATAGTCTCACCTTTTGGAGATTTAAAAATCATGTTTAGATTTTCAGAAACTAGATCGCTCATAAGATGACTTTATAATAAAATATTAATAAAAAAAATAGGCACCAATTTAATAAATTGGCGCCTATTTAATTTCAATTTACCTTCAAATTATAAAGGTAAAAAACTAGTATCTACATTTCCTTTTGGTGTTCCCATACCATCAAGGAACGCCTTAAGATTTCCACTCTCCATAGACTGTTTAGTTTCCTCTGGTGAAAGAAATTTAAAACCATCTAAAGTATCTTTCATATCTGCAACTTTCATTTCAGAAGCTTTAGCCATAGAATTCATATCACTTTTTCCAGCTTTATATCTTGTATTAGCCTCGTGAGTTACCTCTATAAATGTTCTTAACATTCCTGGATTTTCCTTCATAAACTTCGTAGTTACTGAAGTAATATCAATACCTAAGATACCTGCGTCTCTAGCCTCTTGAACTGTCAATAATCTAGATCCAACTGCAGTTGCAGCTTTAATTGAGTTACCTCCAAATAAACATGCCATTACAACGTCACCACTTACTAAAGCAGCAGCACCTTCTTCAGGGTCCATTTGAATTATATCCATTTTACCTCTGTCAGCTCCAACAACTTTCATACTTTCATCGAAAACATATTCAGCCATTGTTCCAAGAGGTACAGCAACTTTCTTACCTTCTAATTCAGTAGCGTTTGCCTTTGTAATACCAGAAGCATTAGATGTTACGCAAGTTGTTCCACCCATTCCATATTCCATAGCTATATCTACAAGTTTGATAGGTGCTTTAGATTTAACTGCGTTAATGAAAGGTACTAAACCTTGTGAATAAGAAATATCAATGTCTCCTGCTAGCATCGCATCTGTCATTGCTCCACCGTTCGTGAAGTTTGTCCATTTAACTGGCACACCAAGAGCTTTTGCAAAATTTTTCTTTTGCATATCCTCAAGGTTTGGACTTGGCCATTCTAAAAAGTATGCAACTCTAACTTCAACAGCCGCAGAATTTGCAACTGAGATACTCAAATTTAGAGCAACAAAACAACCTAGAAGAAAACTAATTATTTTTTTCATTTTTCTCCTCATTAATTAATTAATTATGAAGGCATTTAAATTCAAAATAATGAAGAAGTAAATGATTTTTAACTCTAATCTGCGCCAAATTGATTTGTAAAATCAATCTATAGTTGTATTTTATTTTTTTAGTTGTAAATTAATTTTCTATTTAAAAATTAAAAATTATATTAAAAACAAAAGAAGTTTAAAATTATGAGTTCACAAAAAACATCGATGCCAAATTCATTAAATGAGCATTGGATGCCATTTACCTCGAATAAAGATTTTAAGGAAAAACCTAGATTAATAACTAGTGCAAAAGGTGTTTATTTAAAAAACCATCAAGGTCAAACACAAATTGATGCAAGTTCTGGATTATTTTGCAATCCATTAGGACATGGAAGGACAGAAATAATTGATGCAATTACAAAACAATTAAAAACTTTGGATTTTGCACAGCCATTTCAACAAGGTTTTGGTGGATCATTTGAATTAGCTACAAGAATTTCTAAACACACTCCTGGGAATTTAAATAGAATTTTTTATACAATTTGTGGTTCTACAGCAGTTGAAACAGCGATTAAAATAAGTGTAGCATATCACAAAGCAAGAGGAGAAGGACAAAGATTTAGATTTGTCGGTAGAGAAAGAGCTTATCACGGAATGAATATTGGTGCTACTTCAGTTGGAGGAATGATCAACAATGTTAAAACTTTTGCAAGTGTTTTGATGCCAGGAGTTGTTCATATGAGACATACACATCTCGATGAGCATAAATTTGTATCAGGTCAACCAGAGACAGGAGTTGAAATTGCAGAAGACCTGGAGAGAATTTGTACAAACTTTGGTTCTGAAAATATTGCAGCATGTATAGTAGAGCCAATTGCAGGTTCAACAGGAACTCTAGTGCCTCCGGTCGGCTATCTTCAGAGATTAAGAGAAATATGCGATAAGAATAATATACTATTAATTTTTGACGAAGTTATAACAGGTTGGGGAAGAACAGGCTCTGCATTTGGAGCACAAGAATTTGGAGTAACGCCTGATATAATGACGATGGCTAAAGCTACAACAAATGGAATAGTACCTTTTGGTGTTGTTGCTTGCAAAGAAGAAATCTATGACACTGTTGTAGATAATGCTCCCAAAGGTGCAGTTGAATTATTTCACGGTTATACTTATTCAGGAATACCAATTTCTGTTGCGGCAGCATTAGCAGTACAAGATATTTTTGAAAAAGAAGATATATTTAATAGAGCAAAAGAGATGTCATCATATTTCCAGGAAGGTTTATTCTCATTAAAAGATATAGATGTAGTTGATAATATACGTGGCTATGGAATGATGGGTGGTATTGATATTAAAATGGATGGAAGACCGGGTAAAGCAGGGCTTGCAACATTTAAGCATTGTTATGAAGCTGGAGTAAACTTTAAAGCAACTGGAGACGCTTTGATTATAGCCCCAATGTTTATATGTGAAAAAAAACATATCGATGAAATCATAGAAAAACTTAGAACTGGAATAACAAGCTACTCAAAAAGTAAAAAAAATTAATTTTCTTTATGAAAATTGGTGTACCAAAAGAAACTAAACCTCAAGAAAATCGAATTGGCTTAACACCTGAAAGTGTAAAGATTTTAGTATCTGAGGGTCACGAGGTTTTAGTTGAAAATAATGGCGGTTACGAAGCCGGATTTTATAATGATGAATATAAAAATGTAGGAGCTAAAATTACAGAAGGTGCGTCCGAAATTTTTAGTAGCTCTGATATAATTGTAAAAGTTAAAGAACCTATGTCTAATGAAGTTGATATGATTAGAGAAAATCAAGTCATATTTACTTATCTCCATTTAGCGGCTGAAAAGGAATTAACTCAAGGACTTATAGATTCTAAATCAGTTTGTATAGCTTATGAAACAGTTACTGATAATGATGGTAGGCTTCCACTTTTAGCACCAATGAGTGCGGTAGCCGGTAGAATGTCAGTACAAGCAGGCGCACACTGTTTAGAAAAAAATCAAAAGGGAAGAGGTTTGTTATTAGGAGGAGCTCCAGGAGTAGATCCAGGCAACGTAGTAATCTTAGGTGGCGGAGTAGTTGGTGAGAATGCTGCAATTATTGCTACAGGAATGAAAGCAAAAGTTCACATTGTTGATAAATCAGAAGATAGACTAAATCAATTAGTACAAATGTTTGGAGATAAAATAATTCCACAACTAAGTCATAAAACCGATTTAGAAAAATTAATTACCGAATGTGATTTATTGGTTGGAGGCGTTTTAATACCTGGGGCTGAAGCACCTAAACTGGTAACAAAGGGAATGATAAAAAAAATGAAGAAAGGATCAGTAATAGTGGATGTGGCAATTGATCAAGGCGGGTGCGTTGAAACAAGTAAACCAACAACACACGCTAACCCCACCTTCATAGTTAATGATGTGGTTCATTATTGTGTTTCAAATATGCCAGGTGGAGTTCCAAGAACATCAACTCAAGCGTTAAACAAGGCCACTCTACCATTTTTATCAAAATTGGCAAAATATGGTTATAAAAAAGCTTTATCAGATGACCCAAATTTTTTAGCAGGTCTAAATGTTCATAAAGGGGATGTTACATTTAAAGCAGTTGCAAATATTTTTGGTCATAGTTATGTTTCACCAGAAAAAATTATTAATTAAAAAATTTTATGAGTTATAGACCTTTACCAGATGGATTAACAATTAAAGGATCACCAATTGAAGGTTTAGGTTTGTTCGCTACACAAGATATTAAAAAGGGCTCATTTATTGGAATAACTCATATAAGAGATGAACAGTTTGAAAATAAATATATTAGGACACCAATTGGTGGTTTTTATAATCACTCTAACGAACCAACTGTAATTAGAATGGTATCTGATGTACTGCCTAAATTAAAATTTGGAGATAAAATTGATATTGATGCGCCTGTTAAAAAATTTCAAGATGGCGAAGATAATAAGGGAGAAAATTTGTTTTATAATCTTCATGAAAAAAGCGATGCAAAGTTTTTTTTTATGGTATCAATAAAAGATATTAAATCAGGAGAAGAGCTAACTGCAAACTATAATCTTTATACCTATCCAAAAACTGGGGTAGGAATACAAATGATATAATATGAAAGAACTACCAAGTGCAACAAAAGTAGTTGTAATTGGTGGTGGAGTATCTGGGACATCATGTGCTTATCATCTAGCAAAATTTGGCTGGAAGGATGTTTTACTTTTAGAGAGAGATCAATTAACTTCTGGAACAACATGGCATGCTGCTGGATTGGTTAGTCAACTTGGTCCATCGGCTGGAATTACAAAAGTAAGAAAATATTCATTAGAACTTTATAAAAAGCTAGAAAAAGAGTTTGATTTTTCTAGTGGATTAAAATTAAATGGCGCTTTATCAATCGCAACTACTCAAGGTAGATGGCAGGAATTAAAAAGACAAGCAACTACAGCTCAATTATATGATGTAAATGTAGAAGTATTAAATCTAGAACAAATAAAAAAAATATATCCAATAATTAATGAAAAAAATATTATTGGAGGGATTTTTATGCCTGGTGATGGTCAAGCTGATCCTGTAGGTGTAACTAATTTATTAGCAAAGGCAGCTAAAAAAGAAGGAGTAAAGATTTTTGAAAAGTCTCCAGTTTCTAAAATATTAAAAAAAAATGGGAAAGTTGCTGGAGTTATTGTTAACGGAAAAACTATTGAATGTGAATATATTGTTATTGCTGCGGGCATGTGGTCAAGACAGATTGGTCAAGAAATTGGTGTAAGTATTCCTCTTTATCCAGCTGAACATTTTTATGTAATAACTGAAGGAATTAAAGAATTACCAAAAACAATCCCAGTTTTAAGAGATTTTGATGACAGGTTATACTTGAAAGAGGATGCTGGAAAAATGTTGATTGGTATATTTGAAGGTAAGTCAATTCCAGCATTTAAAAATAATCACAAAGTTCCAGAAGATTTTTCATTTGCAGAATTTCCAGAAAATTTTGATCACTTTGAACCATTTTTACAAGCAGCACTAAAAAGAGTTCCTTTATTAGAGAAAGCCGGAATAAGAAAATTTTTTTCAGGGCCTGAATCATTTACACCTGACACAAACACGCTTTTAGGTGAAGTTCCAGGTTTAAAAAATCTATTTGCTTGTTGTGGTTTAAATAGCATTGGCATTGGCAGTGGTGGGGGAGTAGGGAAAGTTACAGCCGAATGGATGATAAATGGACATATTAATGATGATTTATTTATATACGATATAAAAAGATTTCAAAAATTTCATTCAAAATTAGAATTTATTACCGAAAGGATAACAGAAACTTTAGGAGATCTTTATGGTATGCATTGGCCATACAAACAACACATTACATCAAGAAATCAGAAGTTACTTCCATATCATGAAGAATTGAAAAAAGCAGGTGCTTGTTTTGGAGTATCTTCAGGTTATGAGAGACCGATGTGGTTTGCAAAAAAAAATCAGGACCCAAAATTTAAATATAGTTATAATTATCAAAATTGGTATCCCTCAGTAGAATTTGAGACAAAAAATACAACCGAAAATGTAGGTTTGTATGATTTAACAGCATTTTCAAAATATGATTTGATAGGTGAAAAATCTCATCAAGAATTACAAAAAATTTGCACAGCAAATATTAAAAATGAACTTGGCAAAACTACTTATACTCAAATGTTAAACGAAGATGCTGGAATCGAAACTGATTTAACAGTTGTTTGTTTAAACAAAAACCATTTTAGAGTAATATCATCAGCTGCCACTAAAGAGCACGACAAATTTCATATATTAAAATATTTATCTAAAGATGTTGAGCTCAAAGATGTTACAGATGATTTAGCTTGTCTAGGACTTTTCGGACCTAAGAGTAGAAAACTTATGGAAAAAATATCTAAAGACGACCTAACAAATGAAAATTTTAAATTTGGATCTGGAAAAAATATTACTATTAATAACAAAACAGTTTGGGTTCAAAGATTATCTTATGTTGGTGAATTAGGTTTCGAACTTTATATTAAAATGAATGAATCAAAAGAAATATATAATTTAATAGTTAAAAATGGAGATGAATTTAATTTAAGTCATGGTGGCATGCTTTCTCTGGATACAATGAGAATGGAAAGTGGTTTCCTACATTGGGGCCACGATATTTCACCAGAAGAAAACCAGTATGAAGCCGGTCTTCAATTTGCAATAAGTTATAAAAAAAATATAAACTTTATTGGTAAAGAGGCACTACTAAAAATCAAAGATAAAAAACTATCTAAAAGATTTGTTTCATTATTTTTAAATAATACTAAACCAGGCGAACCATTATTACTGCATGACGAACCTATTTATTGTGAAGATAAAATTGTAGGTAGAACGACTTCTGGGAACTACTCTTTTAATTATAAAAAATCTCTTGCTTTTGGATATATTAATTCATCTACAAGCCTTGAAGATTTTAAAAACAAGAAAATATTTGTGGAAATAGAAAAAACTAAATATCCAGCAACTTTTTTAACCAAAGCTTTAAAGGATAAAAATATTAAATTTGGTTAAAATAACCATTTTGAGCATATATTCAGCTTTTTTTTTAATATTTATTCTCGTCATATTTTATTTTTTATGATGTAATAATATTTTTAAAAATTATGAGCAAAGAAAATTTACACGACGAACTACAAAATTTTACATCTAAACCAAATTTTAATAAACAATCAAAAGTTGATATAAATGTTTTATTAAATAAAGTCAGAGCAGAGGAAAAAAAAGAAAATATTGAGAAGTCATTATTAATAGGATTTATCACAACGTTCATATTGATTGTAGGTTTAATATTATCTGTATAAATTTTAAAGAATCACTAAATCAAGTTTCTGTTTACCCAATCTCTCAATTCCATTTTTAGTCACTAAATAAGATTCACCTAAATTCATAGCTAGTTCACTCTCTGAGTCCATTAGTATCATATGCATAAAGAAAACATTTCCAGGTTGAATTATATATGGATTATTTTTGTAAATCATTGGCCAGTCCATCCAATTTGGAGAAAATGTAGTTCCTAGTGAATAACCACAAGCATTCATTCTGGCTTTATTATATCCAAGATCATCAAAAGTTTTTGCATGAACATCAAATACTTCTCCAATTTTATTTCCTGGCTTTAATTTTTTTTCACAATTCTTTAATGCTTCAACACATGCTTCGTGCATTTTATAATGTTTAGGGTTAGCTTTGCCTATTGGTATAGTCCTAAACATTGCAGAGTGATAATGTCTGTATGTACCTGCCCATTCAATTGTTAATTGGTCTGGGTTTTTTAAAATTTGTTTTTCAGATTGATAACGACACAGAAGTGCATTCTTTCCTGATCCAATTATAAATTCATTCGCAGGATAATCTCCACCTCCTTCAAATATAATACTATTCATCTTAGATAATATCATAGACTCGCTTGTACCTGCTTTTGCATGCTTCCAAACTTCTTCAAGAGCTTTATCAGCAAGCTCTGCAGCTTTTCTTACATAAAAAATCTCCTCCGTTGATTTTACTACTCTCAAATTTGTAATTAAATTTGATTTATCCTCAATTTTACAATAATTTTCTAATGATTTATTAAGTCTTAAAGTATTACGACCAGTTAATCCATAAGCTTCATACTCAATACCTAAATTTTTTCCTTTAAGATTTAATTCATTTAAAATATTTTTAAGATCATCTGTTGGATTTGAACCATCTTTATCAATCCAAATTCTTATATCTTCAATGTTAGATGTATTCTGAGCCTGTCGTAAATCTGGAGCTCTTGTTAACAGAATTATATTTCCTTTTCGGTCTAAAACCAATGTTTGAAAAAAAACATATCCAAATGTGTCGTATCCTGTAAGCCAGTACATAGACTCTTGCCTAAACATTAATAGAGCATCAATGTTTTGTTCTTCCATTTTTTTTAAAACTTTTAATTTTCTTGAAGAAAATTCATCTTTTGAAAAATGTAAACCCATTATTGTAATACTGACATTGGATCTAATCTTGTTTGAAACCAATTAACTCTAAAGTCTAAGTGAGGACCAGTTGATCTTCCAGTAGATCCAACAGTCCCAATCACATCACCTTTATTAATTTGATCTCCAACTGAAACTAATACTGTTTCTAGGTGTGAATAGATTGTTGATATGCCATGACCATGGTCCATAATAATTGTACCTCCAGTATAGTATAGATCTTCCTCAGCCATTGTCACAACTCCTGATCCAGATGATTTAATTAATGTTCCTTGTTTCGCGGCTATATCAATTCCGTAATGAGGCCATTTTGGTTTACCATTTAAAATTCTTTGACTTCCATAAACACCACTAATTATACCTTTTACAGGCATAATAAATTGGTCTTTAAAAAAAGGTAAATCAGAATTTATAGATCTTGCTTCACCAATCTTATTATTTTCATCTTTAATTCTTTTATAAACTGATTCAGGGGGGGTAACTTTACTTTCTTCAAGACCATCTATTCTTTGAATATTGTATTTTCTCTTAAGAACCTTTTTTATTATTTTTTCTTTCTTTCCACCTGAAATTTTTACGATTGTTACATCAAATTTTCTATCACGGTCTATTCCGAAAACAAAATAACCATCTTTTGAAACTTTAACATTTTTCTTATCTATAATTATTTTTGATGAGGGGTCAGTAATACCAACAATAAAATGACCTTGTAAAAATTTACCTCGAAATTCTATTGAATTTGAGTGATTAAAAGGAAGAATAATCAAAAAAATTACTATTAAAAAAAATAATTTATTTAATATTTTCATAGGCTAAGTCAACATTTTGATGATGAATAAAATCTTTTTAAATTTACCTTGCTGTCCATCCGCCATCAACCAATAAAGAAGTTCCTGTAATCATAGATGATGCATCAGAGGCTAAAAAGACGGCTGAAGATGCTACCTCAGATAATTCAGCAAATCTTCCTAGCGGTATATTACTTAAAACTTCTTTTTTAAATTTTTTACTTTTAAAGAACTTCCTTGTCATTGGTGTTACAACAAAAGTAGGGCATATCGTATTTACTCTAATGTTGTATTTTGCAAGATCAATAGACATACCTTTAGTTAGACCTTCAAGTCCGAATTTTGTCATATTATATACGCTTCTTATTGGACCTCCAACATGTCCCATCTGAGATGACATATTAATAATTGCTCCTCCTATTTGTTTTCTATTTTTAGATTTAATCATTTTAAGAGCACATAGTTGTGCTATATTAAAAGTTGCAATAGTATTAACCTTTACAAGATATTCCATATTTCTAGTTTTAACTTTTGTAAAATGTTCGGGAATATTATTTCCTGCATTATTTATTAATATATCAATTCTTGATTGTTCATTAATTATTGATTTGATATGATTGTAATTAGTCACGTCACAAACATAAGATTTGCATTTAACCTTGAATTTTTTAATAACTTTAGAAACTTTGTCTAAGTCTTTTTTTGTTCTGCTAATTATAATTAAATTTGCTCCAGCCTCTGCAAGGGCTATAGCACAAGCTTTTCCTAATCCTTTGCCTGCGCCTGTTACCAAAGCTACTTTATTTTTTAGATTATACTTTTTTAAATACATTCTATATCAATAACTTTATATCTGTATAAATCAATTCAATTGCTACAAATAGAATTGCAATCAAACCAACCCATCCGATCCAACTATATTTTTTGATCCATTTAGATATGAGTGTTGCAGCAAATGCCATTAAAGCAATCGATAGAACTAGACCAAATATCAATAAAGTATAATGATCTCTTGCAGCTCCAGCTACCCCTAGAACATTATCTAAACTCATAGTTACATCTGCGATTATAACAGTAGTAATTGCTTTTAAAAAATTTGAATTATCAACTTTAATTTTTTCATTATTTTGATTGGTATTTTTGATCACATCTACATATAATTTATAACATATATAGAGTAGTAGAATTCCACCAATAAGTCTTAAACCGGTAATTTGAAGTAAATAAGCGGTCATCAAAGTAAAAATAATTCTCAAGATAACAGCCGCACCAATTCCAAAAAAAATTATTTTTTTTCTTTTTTCAGGAGGAAATTGAGACGCCACCATTCCAATAATAATTGCGTTATCTCCTGCTAATACTAAATCAATAAAAACAATTTGAAAAAATATTAAGATTTGTTCAGACAACATTAGCAATTCAATATCATATCTGCACCCTTTTCAGCAATCATTATGGTAGGTGCATTAGTATTTCCTGATGTTATATTCGGCATAATAGATGCATCTATAACTCTTAAATTAGAAATACCATGTACCTTAAGTTGATCAGACACCACTGAATTTGAGTCATTTCCCATTTTACAAGTTCCAACAGGATGAAATATTGTTTGTGCATAGTAGCTACATGATTTCACTATTTCCTCATCATTTTGTAAATTGATACCAGGCCTGTATTCTTCTGGCTTATATTTCTTGAATTCATTACTCTCTAAAACTATTTTTCTAACTAATTTGATACCATCAGCTGCAACCTTTCTATCCTCATCTGTTGAAAGATAATTCATTTTAATTTTTGGGTAATCTCTAGAATCGTTACTAGTAATATTTACTTCACCTCTACTTGTTGGTCTTATATTTGCAACAGTAGGAGTAAATGCATCGAAATTATGCAAATTTGATCCTCCTAATTTATCTGTACTTATGGGCTGAATATGGAATTGTAAATTTGGAGTATCTCTGTTTGGATCACTTTTAGCAAAACCGCATAGTTGACTCGCTCCCATTGTCATTGGTCCTTTTCTCGTAAATGCAAACTCTAAACCAATTAATAATTTACCAAAAATACTGTTTATTTTATGATTTAATGTTTTTATATTTTTTACCTTGTAGACTGGTCTAAACATTAAATGATCTTGCAAATTTTTACCAACACCTTTTAAATCATTAATAATATTAACTCCAAAATTCTTTAATTTATTTGAATCTCCAATTCCAGAAGTTTGTAAGATTTGGGGACTACCAATTGATCCTGCGCTTAACAATATTTCTTTTTTTGCTGATGCTGTAATTAAATTGTTTCCTTTATAGTAACTAACACTTATAGCTTTATTGTTTTCGAAATTAATTTTTTGAACGTGGCAATTTGTTTCTATTTTTAAATTTTTATCTTTTTTTACTGGATTAAGATAACCGACAGCTGCACTACATCTTAAACCATTTTTTTCGGTTACTTGAAAATAGCCACATCCAAAATTATCTCCCTTATTAAAGTCATCAACTGTAGGAATTCCGGTTTCTTTAGCCGCATTCATAAAAACTTCTAAAATATCTAATTTAATTCTTTGGTCTGATACAGATAATGGACCACCAACTCCATGGTATTCACTCTTACCCCTTTCTTGATTTTCTGATTTAATGAAATAGGGTAAAACATCGTTCCAACTCCAACCCTTATTTCCAAGTTGTCTCCAAAGATTATAATCTTGTTCTTGTCCCCTTATATAGAGCAAACCATTTATTGATGAACTTCCTCCGAGAGTTTTTCCTCTTGGGTAAGATATGGATACATTTTCCATTGTCTCATCAGGCTCAGTTTTATAACACCAATCAGTTTCTGGATTGTGCAAAGTTTTGTAATAACCAACTGGAATATGTATCCACGGGTTACTATCGTTGCCACCCGCTTCTAATAAAAGAACTTTATATCTACCAGAGCTTATTATTCTATTAGTTAAAACGCATCCTGCAGACCCCGCACCGATGATTATATAATCAAAATTTTCCATACAACCAATTTTAAAAAAAAATATACTTTTTTAGCTTTATATAGGTTTTTTTAATCATAAATAGAAGATTTGTCACTTGTAACCAATACGTTTTTTTGATTGGATAGCATTGTTAAATTTAACTAACAAAGAGGGAAAATAATGAAAAAAATCATTTCATTAATGTTTGCTGCATTTTTGGTACTTGGCTTTGTGTCAAATGCTAATGCAAAAACATTAAAATGTCAGACTGTCCTTAACACTAAAGCTGATGAAGTTAAAATGTTAAAAGACTTTACTGATACTGTAACAGCTCTTACTGATGGATCACTAAAATTTGAAATTTTACCAGCAGGTGCAGTTGTTGGAGTTAAAGAAACTCTAGATGCAGTCGACAAAGGATTAATTGATTGTGGATTTGCATGGACTCACTATTGGTCAGGTGACCATCCTGCTGCTATGTTATTTGGTTCTCCAGTAGCTGGTGGTGGAGTTGGTATTGACAATTTAGCTTTCCTATCATGGTTTCAATATGGTGGTGGAAAAGAGCTGTATGATCAACTTTGGAAAGAAATGGGAAGAGACATTAAAGGATTTATGTTGCAACCGGTTGGACCAGAGGCTTTAGGTTGGTTTCCAAAACCAATTAAGAATATGGCTGACTTTAGAAAATATAAATTCAGAACTCCTCCAGGAATACCAGGACAAACATATAAAGACATTGGTATTGCGTCTGTAGCAATGGGTGGTGGTGATATATTACCAGCACTTGAGGCAGGTACTATTGATGCAGCTGAATGGTGTTGTCCAAAACCAGATTTAACATTTGGTTTCCAAAAAGTTTTAAAACATTACTATTTACAAGGTTTACACCAAGTAGTGGTAAATGCTGACTTTTATATTACTGGAAAAACTTATAATGCAATGACAGCTCACGAGAAGAAATCTATTGAAGTAGCTGCAAATGCTTCATTAGCTAAATCTTTAAGCTACAGAATATACGAAAACGGAAAAGCTTTAAGAGAACTAACTACCAAGCATGGAGTAATTTTAGAAGATACTCCTACTGACTACTTCACAGAATATATGGCTGCTGCAAAAGCAACTTTAAACAAAAATGCTGAGAAGAATGCATTTTTCAAAAAAGTATATGACTCTATGAAAGAGTTTGCAGATGTTGCAGTACCTTTCTGGGCTGGTGCTCAAATGTCAAATGCTAAGCTAGGAATGGCTCACGCAGCAACATTAAAGTAATCAGTATTTAATCTTGATTTAATTAGAGCGGACTTTACAGTCCGCTCTAGTTTTTATAAAATTTTATGTCAGACGAACCTTCAAAACTTGATATATCAGATGAAATGATTGCCGAAAGGCGAGGTAGTGGTTTGGACAAAATGCCAGAGGATATGCCGTCATGGATGGCCAATTCAATTATAAAAATTGATAAATTCAGTAAGTTGATTGGAAATATTGTTTGTTGGATATTAATACCTCTAATATTTGCAATGACTTATGAAGTACTTGCAAGAAAATTATTCTTAGCACCAACAATTTGGGCCTATGATATAAGTAGATTTCTTTATGGAGCTTTATTTATGTTGGGAGCAGGCTACGCTCTTTCAAAAGGAGTTCATATTAGAGCAGATTTTTTATACAGAAATTTTAAAACAAAGACACAAGGTTTGATAGATTTTTGGTTATATATACTATTTTATTTTCCAGGTTTAATTGTTTTTCTTTATATGACAACTGGATTTGTTGAAGAGTCTATAAGAAGAGGCGAAAGAGGAATGGATACTACTTGGATGCCTTATATGTGGCCAATAAAAACTTGTCTATTAATTGGAATATTATTTTTATTGATTCAAGGTTTCTCTGAATTATTAAAAAGTTATTGGGCAGCTAAAAAAGGTGAGTGGCCAGGACAAAATAAATGATTGCAGAATTAATTGATCCAGCAATATTAGGTTTTATTTTAGTTGGAGTAATGCTTTTCGCAATATTTGTAGGATTTCCAATTTCATTTACATTAATTTTCCTTGGATTTGTTTTTGGATATTTAGGATTTGGAAAATTAGTTTTTTATTTAATGACTTTACAATTTTCGATGGTGATGACCGAGCAGACTCTCGCTGCAGTTCCACTGTTTGTTTTTATGGGAATAATGATGGAACAAGCGGGATTAATGGAAAGATTATTTTCAGCTTTTCAATTAATGCTATCTAGAGTTAGAGGCTCGTTATATTATGCAGTTTTATTTGTTTCTGTAATATTTGCTGCGGCAACTGGAATAGTAGGTGCTTCAGTAACAATACTTGGAATAATGGCTGCTAAATCAATGAATAGATCTAGATATGACGTAAGATTAGCAGCTGGAACAATTACTGCAGGAGGAACTTTAGGAATTCTTATTCCTCCAAGTATTATGTTAGTTGTTATGGGTCCAATAATGGAAATTCCTGTTATTGACTTATTTGCAGCAGCGATCATTCCTGGAATTTTATTAGCATCTCTATACGCTGCTTATACAACAATTAGATGCATGATTAACCCAAAACTAGGTCCTGTATTACCTGAAGATATGAGGGCAACAAGTATGAAAGAGGTTTGGATTGAATTCTTTCTTGGATTAGTGCCTCCTGCTGCATTAGTCTTCGCAGCATTAGGAAGTATTTTATTTGGTTTTGCAACACCAACCGAAGCAGCTGGCTGTGGAGCGATGGGTGCATTACTTTTATCACTAGCTTATAAAAAATTAACGCTGTCAAAATTACAAGAAGCACTAGTGAAGACTTTAGAAATTACTGCCTTAATAATGGTTTTAGTAGCTGCTTCGAATTTTTTTGGAGCAGTTTTTGCAAGACTTGGAACACCAACTTTATTAACCGAGTTTTTATTAAGTCTAGAGATGAATAAATATCTTATTCTTGGAATGATTATGGTAATGATTTTTCTTTTAGGATGGCCATTAGAGTGGGTTCCGATTGTAATGATAATTATTCCAATAATTTTGCCTCTAGTTGAAGCTTTAGGTTTTAATCTTACATGGTTTGCTATTTTAGTAGCAGTAAATCTACAAACCGCCTGGTTATCTCCACCTGTTGCTTTATCCGCATATTTTTTAAAAGGTGTTGTACCAGAGTGGGATCTTAAAGATATTTACATTGGTATGATGCAATTTATGGCTCTTCAAGTTTTTGGCTTAATTTTAATAATCATTTTTCCTAAAATTGCACTCTGGTTACCAACTCTCTTATATGGACAGTAATTTATATTTGTTTAATATAAGTATAAGTGATTCAACAAAAACAAAAAAATAGTTTACTCAATTGGGAACTTGTTTCTGTTAACCCTAATGAAAAAAACTGGGGATGGAAGGATTTATTTTGTTTCTGGGGAAATGCTACTCAAAGTGTTATTGGGTTTTCATTATTTGCTTCACTATATTTAATTTATAATATTAATTTTTTTATAGTCGTATTTGGTTTTTTGATTGCTGCCTTTTTGGTTTATATTTTTGCAAATTTAATTGGAAAACCTTCTCAAAAACATGGATTGCCATTCCCGGTAATATTGAGAACATCAATGGGAATAAATGGAGCAAAATATATTGCAATGCTAAGAGGCGTTGTTGGTATTTTTATGTTTGGAGTCCAAACATTTTTTATATCCAAGTCTATCGGCTATCTAATAAGAATAATATTATTCACATTTGACAAGAATATATTACAAAGTGATTTTCTATTAATTTTTTTTATGGGAATGAACACAATAGATATAATTTGTTTTCTAATTACTTTTTTTATTCAGTACTTATTGTTTTCAAAAGGACAAAAAACTCACAAATCATTTATAAATTTTTCTGCTATTTTTGTGTACTTTGGTTTATCGCTTTTTTTACTTATAATAGTTGTAGAAAACTTTGCAGAATTAAAAAGTTCACTTTTGCTTAGTATTAACTATCAGAATATATTTCTTAAAAATAATATCTATCCTTTACTTAGTGTTGTAGGTACACTTTTTGCATATTTTTCTATTGTTTTAGTAAATTTTGGTGATTTTTCAAGATATGTAAAAAATGAAAACGATTTAAATTTTGGCAATTTAAGTTTATTAGTAAATTTAGTTCTGTTTTCATTATTTTCAATATTAATTGTTCTGGGTGCGGATATAATATTAACAAAGAATATGATTGAGGTTAATCAACTTCTAACAAATCCTACTGATATAATAGGAAAATTTGATAATACTTTTTTAACTTTTGTTGCATTATTTTTTATACTTTTTGCGTCTACATCGACAAATTTAATTGCTAATTATATTCCATCCCAAAATGCATTAATTAATTTATTCCCATCAAAACTTAATTCTCAAAGCTCTGGTTATGTAATAATAATATTTGGTTTTTTTGTAGGATTATTCTGGACTCCAGTTTTGAGTCAGATAGGAATTCTCTCATTTATAGATACCTTTGGTACTTTTTTCGGTCCTATATTTGGTATTATCATAGTTGATTATTACATTATTAAAAGTCAAACAATTGACAACAAAGATATATATTCTCTAAAAAGAGATAGTGCATATTATTATTCAAGTGGATGGCAGTTGAAAGGTATTTATTCTTTATTAATAGGTTTTATTTTTGCCTCGTCAACAATTTGGAATGGAAATCTTATGTTTTTACAAACATATGCTTGGTTAATTGGTGCTTTATCATCATCAATTGTTTATTATTTATTAGCAAGTAAATAAAAATGCATAAATTTGATCTAAAAAACAAAACTGCAGTTATTACTGGAGGTGCACAAGGTTTTGGACTTGATATTGCTAAAAAATTTTTAAGCTCTGGAGCCAAAGTTAATATTTGGGATATTGACAAAACTCAAATAAAAAAAGCAATAAAGAGCGTAAACAATATTAATTTAAGTTTCAATATTGTTGATGTTACGGATTTTAGAAGTGTAGAAAAAACAGTAAAAAAAATAACTAAAGATTCAAAAATAGACATTTTAATTAATAGTGCAGGAATTACCGGACCTACAACACAACTTTGGAATTATAAAATAAATGATTGGAACAAAATTTTAGAGATAAATTTAAACGGTACCTTTCATTGTTGTAAATCAATTGTTCCATATATGATTAAAAATAAATATGGGAGGATAGTAAACATTGCCTCCGTATCAGGCAAGGATGGCAATGCTAATGCAAGTGCATATAGCTCTTCTAAAGCTGGAGTGTTAGCTTTAACAAAATCTCTTGGAAAAGAACTTGCAAAATACAATATTGCAGTAAATGCAATTACTCCTGCAGGAGCAAAAACAAGAATACTAAATCAAATGACGAAAAAACACGTTAAACAAATGCTTTCTAAAGTTCCAAGAGGTCGTTTTTTAGAATTAAATGAGCTATCATCAATGGTATGCTGGCTTTCATCTGAGGAAAATTCTTTCTCTACTGCAGCAGTTTTTGACATTAGTGGCGGCAGATCTACTTATTGATTTTTTCAAAAAAATATTGAAATGTAAAAAAACTAACTTATACGGACTGGTATGTTTCTTAAATTCTTTAAAATAATAACTATGTTAATTTTTTTAACAACTTCTTTAAAAGCTGAACAAATAAAAGTTTTTGAATTTACTGAAGAGGAGTTAAAAACAATTAAAGTTAGAAAAGTAAGAAACGCTAAGGCAAAAACTATCTATACAATTGGTAAAAATGAAAAGGGAAATTATCTTAAGGCTGAGGCAAATAATGCTGCATCTGGTTTAGGTAAAGAAATCAAAATTAATCTTAATATTACACCTATTATTAATATCACTTGGAAAGTTGAAAAAGATTTACCAGGGATTAATGAGGGAAGTAAAAAAGGACATGATTTTGCTGCAAGAGTTTTTGTTATCAAAAAAACAGGTGCAACACCCTTATCAAATAGGGCAATAAATTATGTTTTTTCAAGTAACAACGATGTAGATCATACTCATCCAAATCCGTATACAAATAAATCTGTAGATTATGTTTTGTCATCTACAAAAAAAAATTTAAATAAATGGGTAACAGTTAAAGCAAATGTTAAAGAACATTTTAAAAAATTTCATAATTTAGATGTAAATCAATTAAATGGTGTCGCAGTAATGGCTGATACTGATAATTCAAAATTAAGTTCTGTATCCTATTTTCAGAATATATTTTTTTCCTCGGAATAAATTTTAAACAATCTTTAATATCTTTTTAAATAAAGTCGCCATTTGATTTTCATTTATTCTACCAGTATTCACATTTCTAGGGCTAGGATGATAACAACCAACTAATAGAATATTATTGGGCAATTTATATACTTTATCATGTTTAAATTTGATCTTTTGATTAAACTTGTGCTCTGACTTATAAAAATAAACACAAGCATCAAAAGCTATTTTTCCAAGCGCTACGATGGTTGTTAAATTTTTGAGTCTGTTTATTTCTTGATTAAAAAAATTAAAGCAATTATCCAATTCTTTTTTTAAGGGTTTATCTCCTGGTGGAACACATTTTAATGCTGTTGTTATATATGCCTTATTAAGTTTTAGACCATCATGAATATGTGTTGAAGTTGATTGATTTGAAATTTTTGCTTTATATAAACATTTATATAAGAATTCAGATGATCTATCTCCTGTAAAAACTCTACCAGTTCTATTCCCTCCATGTGCCGCAGGTGCTAATCCAACCAAAAGCATCTTAGCATTTAGGTCGCCAAATCCTGTTATAGGTTTACCCCAATAATTTTGATTCTTATATTGTTTTCTTTTTTTTGTAGCAATTTTTTTTCTGAATTTTGTTAATCTTGGACATTTACTACATTTAACTATTTTTTTATTTAAATTTTCCAAGGAAATTTTATTCTTTATTTTTGTCTGCATATAACAGGGCGACTAAAAAAATTGCTGTCCATCCTAAAACTATCAAACCTTTTTTTACGCTAGTCTCTGCTCCCCAAATATCGAAAAACAATGCACCAACTATTATGCCTATAATATAAATAATAATTACTAAATTACTTTTGATCATTAATTTTTTTGTGTTTTATTATAGAAACTCCATTTTCTATTTTAAATTTATAAGACTCAGTAAAGCTATCCAATTGCCATCCACTCATCCTTTTTTTTATTTCTTCGAGGTTATTTTTTTTCCAAGTATCATTTGTATTTTCATCTTTCCAATTTTTTTTTTCATCATTGGTTCTACCACAACCATAACAATAGCCTGTTATAGGATCAGTTCGACATATGCTAATACAAGGTGAAATAATCATTTTTTTTTATTTTTTTATATAATTTATACTATTATTCTAATTGGACAAATTACATCAATAATATATAAAACAGCAATAATTTGGGCGAGTGGCGGAATTGGTAGACGCGTTGGTCTTAGGAACCAATAGTGCAAGCTGTGAAGGTTCGAGTCCTTTCTCGCCTACCAACACTTCTGGTAAATATTTAAATTCAGAAGTGAAAATGTTGTGCAACAGTGTGCAACAAAATGTGCAACAAAGTTAGATATGAAGGTTACAATAGAAAATAAAAAAGGTTTACAAAAAGATTTAAAAGTCTTTATTGACAAAGAAACAATCTCAAGTCACCTAAACCAAAAATATGATGAAATTAAAAAGGATGTAGTCTTAAAAGGGTTTAGGCCAGGAAAAGTACCTACTGAAGTTTTAAAAAGACAATTTGGAAAAGCTGTTTACGGTGAGGTTATTGATAAAGTATTAAAAGATACCACAACCAAAGTTCTAGAGGATAAAAAAATTAAACCAGCCGGCCAACCTAAAATAGATCTTAAAACATTTGGTGAAGGAAAAGATTTAGAATACGTAATTACTGTAACAGAATTGCCGAATGTTAAATTAGAATCATTCGAAAAGATAAAAATTGATGAATATGTAGTCAAAATCGATATAAAAGAGACAGATAAAAGAATTAATCAAATTGCTCAATCTCAAAAAAACTTTGTTGATGTTGATCCAGCTAAAGTTGCCAATGAAGGTGACCTTGTTGTATTTGACTACAAGGCATCAATTGATGGAAATGATTTTAAAGGGAACGAAGGAAAAAATACTCAACTTGAATTAGGAAAAGACTTGTTCATTAAAGGTTTTGACAAACAATTACTTAAAGTAAAAAAGAATGAAGAAGTATCAGTTGAAGTAAATTTACCTGAAAATTTTCCTGAAAAAGAGTTAGTCGGAAAAAAAGCAGTTTTTAAATGTAAAATTAATAACGTTAAAAAAAGTAAACCAATTGAAATCAATGATGACTTTGCAAAAAACCTCGGTGCTAAAGACCTTAAAGATTTAAAAGATTTAGTCACAAAACAAATTAAAGATGAATATAAAAATTCTTTAGATATGATTATAAAGAAAAAAATTTTAGAAGAAGTTGAGAAACAAAAAATTGAAGATCTTCCTGGAAATCTCGTCGACCAAGAAATAAAAATTATATCTCAAGGTATGAAAGAAGAAGATTTAAAAAAAAATAAAAAAAAACTTGAAACTCAAGCAAAAAAAAGAATTAAGACGGGATTAATTTTAAATGCCTATGGAGAAAAAAATAATATTAAAGTTACAGATCAAGAAATAAATATGGAGATTCAAAAGCAAATGAAAATGATGCCTGGACAAGAAAAAATAGTTAATGAATATTATGAAAAAAATCCTTCAGCTCTTGATAGTTTGAGAGGTTCTATTTATGAAGAAAAAATAATCGATCAAATTAAAAAAGAAGCCAAAATTGTCAAGAAAGATATAACAAAAGAAGAAGCCGAAAAAATAATCAAAGAAGAAAATGAAAAAAATTTAAAAGAACAAGAGAAATTTATCAGTGCTCAAGACCATGATCATTCAAAAGAAAAAAGTACTAAAAAAATAGCTTCATCAAAAAATATGACTGATAAAAAAGCCAAATCTCCACCAAAGAAATCTAAACCTATAAAAAAAGTTAGCAAAAAGTAATCTCAAGTTGTATAAAGGTTACGAATCAAATTTATGACAACTAAAATACCTGAACATATGAATAATCTAGTGCCAATGGTTGTTGAGCAGTCTAGTAGAGGTGAAAGAGCGTTCGATATATATTCTAGGCTGTTAAAGGAAAGAATAGTTTTTGTAGTAGGTCCAATAAACGACAATATAGCATCTCTTGTAACAGCCCAATTATTATTTTTAGAATCTGAGAATCCAAAAAAAGATATATCTTTATATATAAATAGCCCAGGAGGTTTAGTAACCGCTGGTTTAGGAATTTATGATACAATGCAATATATTAAACCAGAAGTATCTACTCTCTGCATAGGTCAAGCCGCAAGTATGGGATCTTTTTTATTAGCTGCAGGAAAAAAAGGTAAGAGATTTTCATTGCCTAATTCTAGGATTATGGTCCATCAACCTTCAGCAGGTTTTCAAGGACAAGCAACTGATATTGAAATTCATGCAAATGAAGTTATGTCTTTAAAAAAAAGATTAAACGAAATTTATTCCAAGCACACTGGTAAAAATGTTGATGAAATTAAAACTGCATTAGAAAGAGATAATTTTATGACTCCTGACAATGCAAAAGATTTTGGTTTGATAGATAAAGTGGTAGATAAAAGAGAATAACTAACAACATATAGATTTTTTTCAACCTAAGCTTGATTAGTATTGCTTAATTATAATAAAGTAAGATATTGATTCGATATATAATTTATGAGTAATAACAAAAATATTTTGTACTGTTCTTTTTGCGGAAAGAGTCAACACGAAGTTAGAAAATTGATTGCTGGTCCAACAGTTTTTATTTGTGATGAATGTGTTGAGCTTTGTATGGATATCATCAAAGAAGAAAACAAAGATACTTTTGTAAAACACCAAGATGGTTTGCCATCACCTCGAGAAATTTGTTCAGTGCTAGATGATTACGTAATTGGTCAATCCCATGCAAAAAAGGTTTTATCTGTTGCTGTTCACAATCATTATAAAAGATTAAATTATGAAACCAAAACATCAAAGTCAGTAGAGTTAGCTAAATCAAATATTTTGCTTGTAGGACCAACCGGATGTGGAAAAACACTTTTGGCTCAAACTTTAGCAAGAATATTAGACGTTCCATTTACAATGGCGGATGCAACAACTTTAACAGAGGCTGGATATGTTGGTGAGGATGTAGAAAATATAATTTTAAAATTATTACAGGCTGCTGATTACAATGTGGAAAAAGCACAAAGAGGAATAGTTTATATAGATGAAGTGGACAAAATAAGTAGAAAGTCAGAAAATCCTTCAATTACGAGAGACGTTTCAGGAGAAGGAGTACAACAAGCTTTACTAAAAATAATGGAAGGGACAATCGCCAGTGTTCCACCTCAAGGAGGAAGAAAACACCCACAACAAGAATTTTTACAAGTTGATACAACCAATATTTTGTTTATATGTGGTGGAGCCTTTGCAGGATTAGATAAAATTATATCCCAAAGAGACAAAGGTTCATCTATTGGTTTTGGGGCTGAAGTAAAATCTTTAGAAGATAAAAAAATTGGTGAATGGATGAAAAATTTAGAGCCAGAAGATCTTTTAAAATATGGTTTAATACCAGAGTTTATTGGCAGATTGCCAATTACAGCAACATTAGAAGATTTAGACGAAAAATCATTAATTAAAATTTTAATGGAACCTAAAAATTCTTTAATAAAACAATACCAGGAACTTTTTAAATTAGAGGGAGTTAAATTAACTTTTAAAGATAATGCTGTAAAAGAAATAGCCAGCAAAGCTATTAATAAAAAAACTGGTGCTCGAGGACTGAGATCAATCCTAGAAAATATACTTTTAAAAACCATGTTTGATTTGCCTGGAAATAATAATATTGAAGAAGTTATTGTTGATAATTCATCGGCAAAAGGACACACACAACCAATTGTAGTTCATTCAAAGAACAAATCAAAAACAGATAAAACATCTGCAGCTTAATTGTTAACATAGAACAATTATTACTATTGCAAAATATTGTATAATGACCATATTAATCTTATGGAGATTAAAGTAAAATTACCAGTTTTACCTTTAAGAGATATAGTAGTATTCCCAAATATGGTCATACCTTTATTTGTAGGAAGAGATAAATCTATAAATGCATTAAATGAAGTAATGAAGGGTGATAAAAAAATAGTACTTGTAACCCAAAAAAATTCTGAGGTAGATGATCCAAAGAAAACAGATGTTTTCATGTATGGTTGTGAAAGCAATATTTTACAATTACTTAAACTTCCTGATGGAACAGTAAAGGTTTTAGTTGAGGGACATAAAAGAGTTAAAATTTTAGATTTTGAGGATAATGAAAATTTTATAACTTGTACATATGAAGCTTTAAATAATTTAATTAATAAAGATGAAGATCTAAACTCCTTGGCTTCAATTGCTATTAAAAGATTGGAAAAACTTAGTGGTATAAATAAAAAAATACCATCAGAAACGATAAATACAATAAAGCAGTTGAAAGACCCAATCCAGATTGCTGATAATATTGCATCTCATTTAAATGCAACAATATCTGAAAAACAACAAATATTTGAGACTCTTGATGTTAAAAAAAGACTTAACGCAATAATTAAAATAATGGAAAACGAAACTAGCATCATAGGTGTTGAAAAAAGAATTAGAGGAAGAGTTAAAACCCAAATGGAAAAGACTCAAAGAGAATATTATTTGAATGAACAATTAAAAGCCATCCAAAAAGAATTAGGTGAGATTGAGGATGGTAAAGATGAAACTTCAAATTTAAGCAAAGCTATTCAAAAAGCTAAAATGCCGAAAGAAGTTCAAAAAAAATGTGTTTCAGAATTAAAAAAATTAAAAAATATGAGTCCGATGTCCGCAGAAGCTACTGTCGTTAGAAATTACCTAGATTGGATGATAGATTTACCTTGGTATAAAAAAGATAAAGTTGATATTGATTTAAATAGAGCATTAAAAGTTTTAGACGAAGATCATTTTGGTTTAGAAAAAATTAAAGAGAGAATAATTGAATTTTTAGCCGTGCAAAAAAGAATGGAAAAAATTAAAGGTCCAATATTGTGCTTAGTTGGTCCACCAGGTGTTGGAAAAACTTCTCTAGGTAAATCAATTGCCAAAGCTACGAATAGACAATTTGTTAGAATGTCTTTAGGAGGTGTTAGAGATGAAGCTGAAATTAGAGGTCATAGAAGAACTTACATCGGATCTTTACCAGGAAAAATTATTCAAATGATGAAAAAAGCTGGAACTAAAAATCCTTTAATTTTATTAGATGAGATTGATAAAATAGGAAATGACTATAGAGGTGATCCCTCTTCAGCTCTTTTAGAAGCTTTAGATCCAGAACAAAATACTACATTTAATGATCATTATTTAGAGGTAGATTATGATTTATCAGATGTTCTATTTGTAACTACAGCTAATACATTAAATATTCTACCACCACTTCTTGATAGAATGGAAGTAATTAGAATACCTGGATATACAGAAGATGAAAAAATTAATATTGCAGATAAGTTTTTATTACCAAAACAAATTAAAGAGAATGGAGTAAAAGAAGGAGAACTTCAATTAAAAGAAGGCACAATTAAAAGTATAATTAGGAATTACACCAGGGAGTCCGGTGTTAGAAATTTAGAAAGAGAAATATCAAAAGTAACAAGAAAGGTTGTTAAAAAAGTTGTAAATAATGAGGAGACAAAAGTATCTGTGAACTCAGAAAATATTTCAGATTTTCTTGGAGTAAAAAAATATAAATTTGGAGAATTAGAAAGTGAAAATAAAATTGGAATTGTAACAGGGTTAGCATGGACAGAGTTTGGTGGAGAAATACTTAAAATAGAAACCGTAAACATGCCTGGAAAAGGTAGAATGCAGATAACTGGTAAATTAGGTGATGTCATGCAAGAGTCAGTAAAAGCTGCAAAATCATTTGTAAGATCAAAGAGTGTTGAGTATGGAATTATACCTCCGGTTTTTGAAAAAAAAGATTTTCATATTCATGTGCCAGAAGGTGCCACGCCGAAAGATGGACCGTCAGCAGGTATAGCTATGGTAACATCAATAGTTTCTTCAATTACATCTATACCTGTAAATAAAGAAATAGCTATGACAGGAGAAGTAACAATAACAGGACAAGTACTGCCTATCGGAGGTTTAAAAGAAAAATTACTAGCTGCTCACAGAGCTGGTATAAAACAGGTACTCATTCCTAAAGAAAATGAAAAAGATTTAGTAGATATCCCAAAAAAAGTTAAAGAAGACATTAAAATTGTTCCTGTTGAATTTGTTGATGATGTTCTTAAAATAGCACTAACCAAAGAATTTAAAAGAGTTGAGTGGGTTGAGGCTGAAGAAATTTCTAAAACAAAGAAAGACGAAAAATCTCAAGCGAGCATTCAATAAAAAAAATTATAAATAAATATTTTTATTCGGTAATTTTTTTAATTTATTTTCATAAGTTTCCATATAAGCTCTTTCTAAATTTTTAGTATACTCTTCAGAATTAAAAAGCGTTTTTTTCAATTTATTTTCTTTTAATTTATTTTTGATATTTAACAACTTCTTCTTATTTAAAACTAAATCACAAACTAAATTATAGTATTCATTAAAGCTTGATGAAATAAGTTCACTTAATCCTATATTATTTAATAAGCTTGAAGCAACTCTGCTAGCAAAGGTTTTGCCTTTAATAGTAATCAAAGGAACTTCTGCCCATATCGCATCACTGGCTGTTGTATGACCGCAACAAGGATAACTATCTAAAAAAATGTCAGCTAAGCTCAATCTTTGAATATGTTCTTTGCTATTTGTTGGATGTGCAAAAATTATTCTTGAGACATCAATGTTTTTCGAAGATACATAATTAGCTATATTTTTTTCGAAAGTCTCAGAATTTGATAAAAGCCATAAAACAGTATTCTTATTTTTTTGTAATATATTTATCCATATATCAAAAATTTCTTTAGTTATTTTGTAGGTATCATTAAAAGAACACAGAATTATCTTTTCTTCAGGTAAACCATAATTGCTCTTTAATAATTTTTTTGGAGGTAAAATTCTTGTATTATCATTTGGTTGATAAGAATTTGGAAAATAAATAATTTTTTCGGTATAATATTTTTCCTCATCCTTTGTTATTAAATCTTTATCAGCAATTATATAATCCATATTTAAAGAACCAGTTGTTCCAGGGAACCCAAGATAATTTATTTGGATTGGTGCACATCTATTTTCAAAAATTGAAAATCTATTATTGTTTATATATCCTTTTAAATCAACTGCTATATCGATTTGGTTTTGTCGAGCCAAATCAACAATTTTTAAATCGTTTTCATTTGCGCAATAAAAAAATTTGTCAAATGTTTTTAATATTCTGTTATGCATGTCATCTTTTTTATTTGATAGATAAAATCCAAAAACTTCAAATTTATTTTTGTTATGCAATTCAAGAACTCTTGCAATTAATCTTGAAGTGGCATGTTTGTAAAAATCTGATGAAAAATATCCTACTCTAATCTTATTTTTTTTATGAATTTCAATGTTTTTCAAATTAATATGAGTATTTTTGGAGTAAATTTCATTTTCAATTCGTGAATTTTTAAGTTGAATATCTGGCTCGTCAAATAATGATAATATCTGAAAAGAATAACTGACTTTTTTATTATTCTTAATTAAATTTTTTAATTCTTTTATTTCGTTATTTATATTATCCCAATTGCAAATTAATTTTTTAGAAAATATGTAGTCGCCATATACGAAATTGTACATTTTGTTTTGTTTTTTAATTTCATTTAATAATTCATAGTATTTTTTATTATCTCCTTTATTTCTATAAAATTTTGCTAAATTATATTTTGTAATAATATTTTTAGGATCTATCTCAATTATTTTTTTAAAACAAGATTCTGCTTCATCAAACTTGTCTTGATTTATTAAAATTAATCCTTTTAAATTAATTGATTCAATATATTTATTATTAATTTTAATGGCTTCATTAAGATCTCTTTCTGCTTGCTCATATTTTTTTTCGTTATAGAATATATTAGCTCTATTATAGTATGCTTCAGGCAAAGAAGGATAAAGTTTTATTGTATAATTAATTATTTCTAATGCTTTATCAATTCTATTTAATTTCAAAGCAATAGATGTAATTAATAATAAAGTTTTTGGTTCTTTTGGATCTATTTCAAGTATTTTCTGACATATAACTTTAGCATCATTATATTTTTCGTTTTCAAATAATTTTACTGCTTTAAGATAATTGTCATCCATAAAATAATGCAAACCTCTAAAAGTTTGTATTAAAATAATTATAAACTCATTTCTACATTCTATTTTATAAATTATTAACTTTTAATTTAATTATTTTTATGATACCAGCTTCAAAGAATTATTTGGGGCGGTTAGCTCAGTTGGTAGAGCATCTCGTTTACACCGTGTAGCTCAGTTTGGTTAGAGCGCCTGCCTGTCACGCAGGAGGCCGCGGGTTCGAGTCCCGTCACTCCCGCCACCAAGTGATAACAATTCTCATAACTAAAAATAGTTAATAAATTAGCCATAAACGACGTGACTAAATTGCACTGTAATTTGTTATAAATATACATATAAAAAACGTTAATTAACTATGATTAATAACGCTTTTAATAATATCAAAAATAATTATAATAAGATTCTTATCAGAATTATCTTATTCAAAGATTTACAAGTTTAAAAGAATTACAGAATGATTGCGGATTTTTTAAAGGATTACTTTCCAATTATTTTATTTTTAATAATTGCCATAGGTTTAAGTGTAGCTTTTGTTGTTTTGAATTTAATTTTATCACCAAGCAATCCAGATCCAGAAAAGTTATCAGTCTATGAATGTGGATTTGAACCATTTGAAGACTCACGAATGGAGTTTGATGTGAGATTTTATCTGGTAGCAATCTTATTTATAATTTTTGATTTAGAAATAGCTTTTTTATTTCCATGGGCAATATCACTAGGAAAAATTGGATTATTTGGTTTTGTTTCTATGATGATTTTTTTATTTATTTTAACTATTGGATTTATTTATGAGTGGAAAAAAGGAGCTTTAGACTGGGAATAAAATATGAATTTAAATGATAAACAAAGTCAAATTCCTGAAGAATTTAAAAAACTTGCAAAGGATTTTAGTGATCAAGGTTTTATTACTACTTCATTTGATAACTTAGTTAATTGGGCAAGAACAGGATCTCTGCACTGGATGACTTTTGGCTTAGCTTGTTGTGCAGTAGAAATGATGCAAACATCTATGCCAAGATACGATCTTGAAAGATTTGGAGCGGCTCCTAGAGCAAGTCCTCGACAATCTGATGTTATGATAGTGGCTGGAACTTTAACAAACAAAATGGCCCCAGCATTAAGAAAAGTTTATGACCAAATGCCTGAGCCAAGGTATGTTATATCTATGGGCAGTTGTGCAAATGGAGGTGGTTACTATCATTATTCATACTCAGTGGTAAGAGGTTGTGATAGAATTGTACCTGTTGATGTTTATGTTCCAGGTTGTCCGCCATCTGCAGAAGCACTTTTATATGGAATAATGCAACTACAAAAAAAGATAAGAAATAAAGGATCTTTAGAAAGATAAAATTTGTGAAAAACCTAGAAATCTTAGAAAAAAAAATTAATTCAGAACTCACGACTAAAATTAATACTTCTAACATTACTCATAATCATATTTTTTTAAATATTGATGAGGAAGACTTATTAGATGTAATACTTTTTTTAAAGACGAATAGTGATACGAAATTTAAACAATTAATAGATATAACAGCTGTTGATTATCCAGAGAAAGAAATGAGATTTAAAATAGTATATTTATTTTTAAGTCATGAAAAAAATCAAAGAGTTAAAGTTGATTTTTTTATTAAAGAAAATACACCTGTAACTTCAATTACATCTATATTCCCATCAGCTAATTGGATGGAGAGGGAAGTTTTTGATATGTACGGAATTTATTTCAAAAATCATCCAGATTTAAGGAGAATCTTAACTGATTATGGTTTTGAGGGACATCCTTTAAGAAAAGATTTCCCTTTAACAGGACATAATGAGGTTAGATACAGTGAGGATGATAAAAAAGTAGTATATGAACCTGTAAAATTAGAGCAAAACTATAGAAATTTTGATTATGAAAGTCCCTGGGAAGGAACAAAATATATAAAAGATATTTCAAAAAAATAATGGCAAAAGAAACCAAAAAATTAAACCTTAACTTTGGACCTCAACATCCTGCTGCTCATGGAGTTTTAAGACTGATATTAGAGTTAGATGGTGAAATAGTTGAAAAGGCAGACCCACATATTGGATTACTCCATAGAGGTACTGAAAAATTAATTGAAAACAAAACTTATATGCAGGCAGTTCCTTATTTTGATCGACTTGATTATGTAGCCCCAATGAACCAAGAACACGCTTTCGCTTTAGCAATTGAAAAAATATTAAAAATTGATGTTCCTATAAGAGCACAATTTATTAGAGTGATGTTTTGTGAAATTGGAAGAATATTGAGCCACATATTAAATATAACTACTCAAGCTATGGATGTTGGGGCATTAACTCCTACATTGTGGGGTTTTGAGGAAAGAGAAAAACTAATGGGATTTTATGAGAGAGTATCTGGTTCGAGATTGCATGCAAATTATTTTAGAGCAGGTGGTGTTCATCAAGATTTACCTAGAGGACTAGATGAGGATATTGCTATCTTTTGTAAAAATTTTCCAAAGATAATTTCTGATTTAGAAACTTTATTGACTGATAACAGAATTTTCAAACAAAGGAATGTTGATATTGGAGTTGTTACAAAACAAGATGCATTAGATTATTCTTTTTCAGGAGTTATGCTTAGAGGTTCAGGGATTCCGTGGGATCTAAGAAAATCACAATCATATGATTGTTATGATCAATTTGAATTTAAAATCCCTGTAGGCAAAAATGGTGATTGTTACGATAGATATCTTTGTAGAATAGAAGAAATGAAAGAGAGTGTAAAAATAATAAATCAATGCTTAAATAAAATGCCCAAAGGACCAGTTAAATCTTTAGATGGTAAAATTACCCCTCCGAAAAAAAAAGATATAAAAGAATCTATGGAAGCTTTAATACATCACTTTAAATTGTTTACAGAAGGTTACCGTGTAGAAAAAGACGAAATTTATATTGCAGTAGAGGCACCAAAAGGAGAATTTGGAATTTACTTAATTTCAGACGGTTCTAGCAAACCATACAAGTGCAAAATTAGAGCGCCAGGTTTTTTTCATTTGCAAGCAATGGACTATTTAATTAAAGGTCACATGTTAGCAGATGTTCCAGCAGTTTTAGGTTCAATGGATATAGTTTTTGGAGAAGTGGATAGATAATGGCCATAAAAAAAATATCAAAAGATCAACCAGACAAATTTGAGTTCAGTCAAAATAATCAAGATATAGCAAATAAGATTATACAAAATTATCCATCTGGAAAACAGCAAAGTGCAGTAATGTCTCTGCTTTATATTGCTCAAAATCAAAACGATAATTGGATTCCTTTAGCTGCAATGAAATATATAGC
>CACEMD010000007.1 GCA_902560625.1 uncultured Pelagibacteraceae bacterium | reverse complement strand
AAAAAAATATTGTTGAATTAAATTATGAGGAGATAACTAACTGGGCTACTTTCAAAAAAATAATTCAAAGCTCAACAATATCTTATTCTGGCTGAGTTAGTTTTTTAGGATCAACTATTTTATCAAATTCTTTTTCACTGATTAGTCCCAATTTCATTGTTTCAGTTTTCAAATTAGTATTATTTTTATGTGCACGTTTAGCTATTTTTGCAGCATTATCATATCCTATTTTAGGCGATAATGCTGTGACTAACATTAAAGAGTTATCCAATAACTCTTTAATTCTTTTTTTATTCGCTTTGATGCCACTTACACAATATTTAGAAAAATTTTTTGAGGAATCTGATATGATATTAATTGATTGTAAAATATTATGAATTATTAAAGGTTTGAAAACATTTAATTCAAAATGCCCATGTGAACCTGCCATCGTTATTCCATTATGGTTGCCAATTACTTTTACACAAACCATTGTTACAGCCTCACATTGGGTTGGATTTACTTTTCCTGGCATAATAGATGATCCTGGTTCATTAGAAGGCAAAAATAACTCACCATATCCAGCTCTTGGTCCAGATCCTAAAAATCTTATATCATTTGCAATTTTCATTAGGCATACAGCCGTAGTATTAAGTGCACCTGAAAAATTAACGATAGAGTCGTGTGAGGCTAATGACGCAAATTTGTTAGACGATGGCTTAAACGGTAGTTTTGTAATTTTTTTTATCTCATTCACAACTTTTTTATCAAAACCTTTTTTGGTGTTAAGTCCTGTCCCAACAGCAGTTCCTCCTTGTGCTAAATAATAAATTTCCTCTAAGGCAATTTTTATTCTATTGATACATTGGCTTAATTGAGAAGTATATGCTGAAAATTCTTGTCCTAAAGTTAATGGTGTTGCATCTTGTAGATGTGTTCTTCCAACTTTAATTATTTTATTAAATTCTTTAGATTTTTTTTTTAAAGCATTGTTAAGTAAATTAAGATTAGGTATCAATTTATTTTTTGTAGTTATTGCAATCGACATATGCATTGCTGTTGGAAATACATCATTTGTAGATTGGGATTTATTTACATGATCATTAGGGTGAACAGGTTTTTTTGAACCTTTTTTTCCACCAAGAATTTCGATTGCTCTGTTTGCAATTACTTCATTTACATTCATATTAGTCTGAGTTCCTGAACCAGTTTGCCAAACTTTTAGGGGAAAATTATTATTTAATTTTCCAGAAATGACTTCATTTGAGGCTTTAATAATAGCTGCACTAAGTCTTTTATCTATATCTTTATTTTTTGTGTTAACAACTGCAACTGCTTTTTTTATTATTGCAATCGATTTAATTATGATTGTTTCAACTAAAACTTCTCCGATATCAAAATATTTACTTGATCTTTGAGTTGAGGCTCCCCAATACTTATCCACAGGCACATCAATTCCTCCGATGCTGTCGTATTCTTTTCTTGTTTTCATAACATTAAAATTAGATGTAATATCTTATACATTATGTATCAAAAAAGTTAAATAGGAGCTTTATGACAAATTTTGAAAAAGTAGGATTATTCATGAAAACTTTTGGCCAAGAGGTAAAGACAAGACCAGGTTTAAGTGATGAAAAGATTAATAAATTAAGAATTGATTTAATTGAAGAAGAATTAACAGAGTTTAAAGAGGCAATGAAAAAAAATGATTTAAAAGAGGTTGTAGATGCATTAACGGATATTCTCTATGTAACTTATGGAGCCGGACACGCTTTTGGTGTAAATCTCGATAACTGTTTTGATGAAGTTCAAAAATCGAACATGAGCAAATTAGGTGAAGACGGAAAACCTATTTATAACGATGCTGGAAAAGTTATGAAAGGGCCAAAATATTTTCAACCAGATTTAAGTAAATTTTTGTAAAAAAGTTAATTAGCAAAGGGGGCGTTCTGTTGCCAGGTGCCCCAAACCCCGTAACTTAATTAATAAATTAATTAAGCTGCAAGTGCGTAACTTTCGTTAGCATTTATAAATTAGCCCATCACGGCGGAACAATACCGAACGAAAAAATAACCTTTAGACATCCGTCGAGCCTATTTCACCCCCTTAAGTTGTATTTGGTGGAGGTGGTGGGTACTGCCCCCACGTCCGCAATGCTTATTACGAAATTCGTTTATCGTCATAGTTGGAAAACCAACGCTAATAATATAAAACTTAAAAAAAGAGATTCAATAAATTATTCATGAAATTAACTAAGGAACAACAACAAGAAATTAAAGAACTTCAGTCTCAAGAGTTTAAAACTAAAAGAGTAACTGCCCCTGAACTAGAAAAAATTCTTTTTGAAGCAATTCCAATCTTAGATCATGGTTTCATAAGAGTAATAGATTATATGGGAGATGATACCTCAATCGTTCAAGCTGCAAGAGTCTCCTATGGGAAGGGAACAAAAAAAGTTTCAACAGATTCTGGTTTAATTAAATATCTAATGAGACATTGGCATAGCACTCCTTTTGAAATGTGTGAAATAAAATATCATGTTAAACTACCAATTTTTATAGCTAGGCAGTGGATAAGACATAGGACAGCAAATGTTAATGAGTATTCAGCAAGATACTCAATATTAGATAAAGAGTTTTATCTTCCTTCCACAGAACATCTTGCAGCTCAATCAAAAAACAATAGACAAGGAAGAGGAAACATTATTAAGGGCGAACAGGCTAAGAAAGTTTTAAATTTATTAAAGAAAGATGCAGAGCAAACTTATGATAACTACGAAATGATGCTAAACGAAAGATATGATGGATCTGTTATTGATGAAAAAGAAACTGGACTAGCAAGAGAGCTAGCAAGAATGAATTTAACGTTAAATACTTACACCCAATGGTATTGGAAAACTGACTTATTAAACTTAATGAATTTTTTAAGATTAAGAGCTGATCATCATGCCCAATACGAAATAAGGGCATATGCAGATGTTATGCTTGATACATTAAAAAGATGGACCCCAATTACATATGAAGCATTTATGGATTATAGAGTTGGAGGGACAGAAGTTTCTGCTAAAGGCAAAATTATAATTCAAAAATTTATTAGGGGTGAAAAAGTTAATGCAGAAGAATCAGGATTATCAAAAAGAGAGTGGAATGAGTTGATGGAGGCTTTCAATCTCAAAGATAAACAGATTTAATTTTTTTTGCCAAGCTTAAGTAAATTTTTGAAATTTCATGCTCAGAGTCTTTTTCTACTATAGGCATTCCTTCATCGCCAAGTTTTCCTATATCTGAATTTATTGGGATTTCGCCAAGAAAATCCTTTTTGAATTCATCCGCTGTTCTCTTAACACCACCTTGACCAAAAATTGCATATTTCTTTCCATCGTCTCCTATAAAGTGGCTCATATTATCAACAAGACCAATAATTTTTACACCAAGCTTATCAAACATATTTATTCCTCTTTTGACGTCTTGTAGAGCAATTTCTTGAGGAGTTGATATTATTATAACCCCATCCATATTAATTTCTTGAGAAAATGTTAATTGTGTATCACCAGTTCCTGGTGGCATATCCACAATTATAAAATCAAGATCTTTCCATGCCACTTTCTGAGTAAAAGTTCTAATTGCACTTGTCACCATTGGCCCTCTCCATATCATTGGAGTTTGTTCTTCCGTTAAGAAGCCAATAGACATACATTGAATATTATATTTAATTATTGGATTAAGTATATTTCCCTCACTTGTGGGTTTTTCATTTATAGAAAATAATTTTGGCAGAGAAGGTCCGTAAATATCAGCATCAAGTAAACCAATTTTGCATCCTAATTTTTTTAAAGCTAAAGATATATTTGTCGCAAATGTCGATTTTCCTACTCCGCCTTTGGCGCTTGAAATTGCTATGGTGTATTTTGTTCCATTTATGGGGTTTTTTTTAATGTTTTTTGATTGAGCTTTTACCTTTAATTCATCATTTAAACCTGGGTTTTTATTATTCATAAATTTAAGTTACCTTGTTTTTAACAATAAAGACACTATATAGAAAGTCATATGAGCATATTTAAAAATCAAAGTCCATGGGGAACACCTCCAGGAGGTGGAGGTAACGGAGGCTTTAGAAGAGGCCCAACACCTCCAGACATCGAAGAAGTAATAAAAAAAATTCAAAATTCTATAAATAAAATTTTACCTGGTGGTGGAAAAGGTGGAGCAAAATCAATAATTTTAGGGCTTGTGATATTATCTTTAATTTGGGTTGCGAGCGGATTGTATAGGGTTTTACCTGACGAACAAGGAGTAGTTTTAAGATTTGGAAAATTTGTAAAAACAACTCAACCAGGTTTAAATTATCACTTACCTTACCCAATAGAAAGTGTTTTAACTCCTAAGGTAACAAAAGTTAATAGAATGGATATTGGATTTAGATCTGAAAGAGACACAGGTTTTAGCTCAAGTGGAGTTGCTGATGTTCCAGAGGAAAGTTTGATGCTTACAGGAGATGAGAATATAGTAAACATTGATTTTTCTGTTTTTTGGGTAATCAAAGACGCTGGAAACTTTTTATTTAAAATACAGGATCCACAAGGAACAGTTAAGGCAGCAGCAGAAACCGCAATGAGAGAGGTAATTGCAAGATCAAATATCCAATCAATTTTAACAGAAGGAAGATCAGTTATAGAATCTGATACTGAAACAATTATCCAAGAAATTTTAGATGAATACAATTCAGGAATTCAAATTACTCAAGTACAAACACAAAAAGCAGATCCACCAGACCAGGTGATAGATGCGTTTAGAGACGTACAGGCTGCAAGAGCAGATATGGAAAGGTCAAAAAATGAGGCGGAAGCTTATGCAAATGATGTGATCCCAAGAGCAAGAGGAGAGGCTGCAAAAATTTTACAAGCAGCAGAGGCTTATAAAAAAGAAGTAGTTGCAAAAGCAGAGGGTGAAGCAAGTAGATTTGTATCAATATTTGACGAATATAAAAAAGCAAAAATTGTAACTAAAGATAGAATGTACTTAGAGACTATGGAAAAAGTACTTGCTGATATTAACAAAGTAATTATTGAACAGAATGCAGGTTCTGGAGTAGTTCCATACTTACCATTAAATGAACTTCAAAAGAAGGCTACAAACTAATGAATGCTAAAAAAATTTTAATACCGTTAATAATTCTAATATTCGCTACATTATATTTTTCAATTTTTATTGTTAAAGAGATAAACCAAGCGATAGTTCTTCAATTTGGTGATCCTAAAAGAATTATAGAAAAACCAGGACTAAACTTTAAAATACCTTTTATTCAAAACGTTGTTTTTTTAGATAAAAGAATTTTAAATTTGGATACGCCTCCAGAAGAGGTAATTGCATCAGATCAAAAAAGATTGATTGTTGATGCTTTTGCAAGATTTCAAATAGTTGACCCTTTAAAGTTTTATATCTCGGTTGGAAACGAAAGGGTTGCAAGATCTAGATTATCAACAATTATAAACTCAAGAATAAGGAACGTTCTAGGTAGACAAAGATTGCAAACACTTTTATCCGAGGACAGAACTAAACAAATGACATTAATTCAAGATGGTGTAAACGCAGAGGCAGAAAATTTTGGAATAAATATTGTAGATGTCAGAATTAAGAGAGCTGATTTACCGCCGGCTAACAGTGAAGCGATTTTTAGAAGAATGCAAACTGAAAGAGAGAGAGAAGCAAAAGAATTTAGAGCAAAAGGTGCTGAAATGGCAATTACAATTACATCAACAGCCGATAAAGAGGTAACAGTTATTTTAGCTGAGGCAGAAAAAAAATCTGAGATTATGAAAGGTGAAGGAGACGGGCAAAGAAACAAAATTTTTGCTGGAGCCTTTGGCCAGGATCCAGAATTTTTTGCTTTTTACAGATCAATGCAAGCATATGAAAAAGCTTTAATTGGTGGAGAGACGTCACTAATTTTATCTCCTGATAGTGAGTTTTTTAAATTCTTTGGGAATATAAAACCTCAAACACAGTAAATTTCATGAAAGAATTGATCATTGCATTTGGTCTTTTCTTATTTATAGAAGGAATTTTATACGCCATATTTCCATCAAAAATGAAAAGTATGTTAAAAAAATTAAATGATATAAATGATAGTCAGCTAAGAACAGGAGGACTAATTTTTGCTATTATCGGATTTATAATAGTTTGGTATTTCAAGAGTTAAAAAATGAAATTAATAAAATTCAACATCTACATCATTTTTTTATGCTTTTTTGTAGGCATTAAAAGTTCTGCACAAAGTATTCCAAGTTCATTTGCAGACCTTGCTGAAAAGTTAATGCCATCTGTCGTCAATATCTCAACAACACAAACAATTACAACAACAAGATCTAATCCATTTCCATTTGAATTCCCTCCTGGATCACCTTTTGAAGATATGTTTAAAGATTTTGGAACTCCCCAACAAAGGCAGGCAAGTGCACTTGGTTCAGGTTTTATAATTGATGAAAAGGGCATAGTCATTACAAATAATCATGTAATACAAGGTGCAGATGATATTGTAGTAAGAGTTAACGGTGAAGAAGAATATAAAGCAAAGATAGTTGGTGCTGATCCTCTATCAGATGTTGCTGTATTACAAATAGAGTCAGATGAAAAATTCATACCAGTTCAATTTGGAGATTCAGATAAAGCTAGGATTGGAGATTGGGTAATTGCTATAGGAAATCCTTTCGGATTAGGAGGTACTGTCACTTCAGGGATTATTTCAGCAAGAAATAGAAGTATAGGATTAGCAAGATATGAGGATTTTATACAAACAGATGCTTCGATAAATCAGGGAAATTCAGGAGGACCTTTATTTGATTTAAATGGTAATGTTATAGGAATTAATACAGCTATCTTAGGTCAATCAGGATCAATAGGTATTGGCTTTGCAATTCCATCTAACAGCGCACAGAAAGTAATAAAACAACTTATTAAATATGGAGAAACAAAAAGAGGTTGGTTAGGTGTAAGAATTCAAGTTGTTACTGACGAGATAGCGAACGTTGAAAAATTAGATAGAGCAAGAGGTGCATTAGTTGCAAGTGTTGCAGAAGACAGTCCCTCAGATGATGCAGGAATTAAAGCAGGGGATATAATTTTAGAATTTAATGGAGTTTTAATTAACGAGATGAAAGAATTGCCAAAAATAGTTGCCGAAACAGAAGTTGGTAAAATGGTGAAAGTCAAAGTTTGGAGAAATCAAAGAGAAATTACTAAAACTATAAAATTAGGAAGACTTGAAACTTCAGAGGATTTTAAGGCTGAGGCAAAACCAGAAAAACCAAAAAAACAAGTTTTAATTGAAGGTTTAAAATTAACAGTTAGACTTTTAACTAAAGAAGATATTGAGGCAAGAAAATTACCCTTAAGTACCACTGGAGTAGTTGTTACAAAAATTGACCCAGATAGTCCAGTTAAAGATGTAAAACTAAATAATATAATAGTTGAGGCTCAAAAGAAAAAAATAAAAACAATTGGAGAATTAGAAAATCTTGTTAAAATTGCCTTAAGAAGTAATGATAAGACAATGTTAATAGCTATTTATAATAATCAAAACCAAAGACGTTATATTGGTGTAAAACTAGATTAATAAATGGACCTTAAGTCCAAGATTATTTTAATTGCAGGACCAACTGCTTCTGGAAAATCAAAATTTGCAATTAAACTTGCTAAAAAAATAAATGGGGAAATTATAAATGCAGATAGTATGCAAGTTTATAAAGAATTGAGTATTTTAACTTCAAGACCAAAAAAAGAGGATTTAAAAAAAATAAAACATCATTTATATGGGTTTCAAAAAGCTAAAAGGAATTTTTCAACTGGAAATTGGTTAAGACTAGTAAAAATTAAAATCAAACAAATCAAAAGAAAAAAAATGACTCCAATTTTAGTTGGAGGGACAGGACTATATTTTAAAGCATTAACACATGGACTTGTTGAGATGCCAAAAATTCCTTTAAGGTTTAGAAATAATGTAAGAAAATTACACAAGAAAAAAGGTCAAAGTATATTTTATAAAGATTTGATTAAATTAGACCCTTTAGTAAAAAATAAAATTAATCCAAATGATGTTCAAAGATCTATTAGAGCCTATGAAATAAAGAAATACTCAAAAAACTCAATTTTTAAATTTTTTAAAAAAACCAGCAACAGTTTTTTTGACAAAGATTTCTGTAAAATTTATATAGAATTTCCAAGATCTGAACTGATAAAAAGAATTAATAAAAGAGTTGATAAAATATTCAAAGATGGCGTCACTAATGAGGTGAAAATTTTTTTAAACTACAAAGTCAATAAAGATAAAAGTGCAGCAAAAGTCATAGGACTTAATGAAATTGAGAAATATTTGACAAAAGAGCTTAATTTAAGTCAAACAAAAGAGTTAATTTCCATAAAAACAAGACAATATGCAAAAAGACAAACTACTTGGGCTAGAGGGCAGATGTCTAACTGGCAAAAAATAGACCACAAAGATCTGAATTCATTGCTCAAAAAAATTTAAATTTTCAACTCTTAAACTTGACCTATTAGCACAACTTCAGCTAGATTGGTTATATGCCAAAATTATCTACAGGAGCTGAGATTGTTTTTAAGTGTCTAGAGGACCAAAAAGTTGAATATATTTTTGGTTATCCTGGTGGTGCCGTATTACCTATATATGATGAATTAAAAAATCACTCTACATTGAAACACATTTTAGTAAGACACGAACAAGGCGCTGGTCATGCAGCTGAGGGTTATGCAAGATCATCTGGCAAACCGGGTGTAGTTCTAGTTACGTCTGGACCTGGTGCAACAAACGTTGTTACAGCTTTAACCGATGCCTATATGGACTCTATTCCTTTGGTTTGTATATCGGGACAAGTACCAACTCATCTAATTGGTACAGATGCTTTTCAAGAATGTGATACAACAGGTATAACTAGACCATGCACAAAACATAATTGGTTAGTTAAAGACATTAAAGATCTATCAAAAATAATTCATAAAGCTTTTGAGGTTGCAACTACTGGTCGCCCAGGACCTGTCTTAGTAGATATTCCTAAAGATATTCAATTTCAAAAAACAACTTATTCAAAATATAACAAAAAGAAAAAGTTAAATGGAAAAAAGCCCAGCTCATTTGAAAAAGCTGATATTGATGAATTAATTAAATTAATGTCAAATTCAAATAAACCAATTTTTTATACTGGTGGAGGCGTAATTAATTCTGGACCAAAAGCAAGTGATCTATTAAGAGAATTGGTTTACTTGACTGGTTTTCCAATAACCTCAACTCTTCAAGGATTAGGTTCATTTCCAGGAGATGATGCTCAATTTTTGGGAATGCTTGGTATGCATGGAACATATGAGGCAAACAATGCAATGCATGATTGTGATTTAATGATCAATATAGGAGCAAGATTTGATGATAGGATAACAGGAAAGATAGATGAATTTTCCCCCAAATCAAAAAAAGTTCACATTGATATTGATCCATCATCAATAAACAAAAATGTTAAAGTTGACTTGCCAATTGTAGGAGATGTTCAAGATGTAATTTCATCAACAATTAAAAAAATTAAAAAGACCAAGCCTAATTTTGCAAAATCTAATAGGCAAAAAATTTCTAAATGGTGGGAAAAAATACAAAAATGGAGGCAAAAAAAGTCACTTAACTATATTAATAGTACAGAGACTATAAAGCCTCAATATGCTGTTCAAAGACTTTATGAATTAACTAAAAATAAAGATACTTATATCACAACTGAAGTTGGACAACATCAAATGTGGGCTGCACAACACTATAAATTTGATAAACCTAATAGATGGATGACATCAGGAGGGCTTGGTACTATGGGTTATGGATTGCCTGCTGCTGTAGGAGTTCAAGTTGCTCATCCTAATAAGTTAGTAATAGATATTGCTGGAGAGGCCTCAGTGTTAATGACTATGCAAGAAATGTCTACAGCTGTTCAATATAGTCTGCCAATAAAAATCTTTATTTTAAATAATGAATACATGGGTATGGTTAGACAATGGCAAGAACTTCTTCATGATAAAAATTATTCGGAGAGTTATACTGCAGCTTTACCAGATTTTGTTAAATTAGCAGAAGCTTATGGATGTGTTGGAATAAGAGCTACAAATCCTGAAGAACTAGATGATAAGATCATTGAAATGGTAAATACAGATAGACCTGTAATATTTGACTGTTTAGTTGATAAACAAGAAAACTGTTTTCCAATGATACCTTCTGGAAAACCTCACAATCAAATGCTTTTAGGCCCAAAAGACCAAAAGGAAAATAAAATTACTGGAAAAGGAAAAACCTTAGTTTAATGGCAAAGTCAAAATCAGCTTATAGCGTTCCTGGAAAAAAAGGAAAATTAGACACCCACATTATTGTTGTCTGGGTAGATAATGAAGCAGGTGTTCTTGCTCGCGTTGTTGGTCTTTTTTCTGGAAGGGGGTACAACATTGAGTCATTGGCCGTTGCTGAAGTTGATTCAAAATTAGGTATATCCCGAATTACAATTGTTACCACTGGTACACCTCAAGTAATTGAACAAATAAAACTTCAATTAAAAAAACTAGTTCCAGTTCATAAAGTTGCTAATTTTAAAAGAGAAGATAAAAAAGTTATTTTTAAGGAAATGGCACTTTTTAAATTTGTTGGTAACAACAATCGAAGACAAAAAGCTTTAAAAGCTTGCAAAAAGTATGATGCAGTAATATTAGACAATACAACCAAATCTTGTGTTATACAAATTACAGCTTTAAGAAGAGAAATAGATAAAATGTCAAATAGTTTAAAAAAATTTGGACTAATAAGTATATCAAGAACAGGAGCAGTGGCAATGACTAGAGGCTCTGAGGTATTTAAATAATTACAAGGAGAAAAATATGAAAATGTTTTATGAAAAAGATACCAATGTTAATTTAATAAAAGATAAAAAAATTGCTATATTTGGGTATGGTAGCCAAGGCCACGCACATGCATTAAATTTAAAAGACAGCGGCGTTAAAGAAGTAGTGGTTGCATTAAGAGACGGATCATCAAGTAAGTCAAAAGCAGAGTCAAAAGGATTAAAAGTTATGAACCTTTCTGATGCAGCTGAATGGGCAGACGTTATAATGATATTAACCCCAGACGAATTACAAGCCACTATTTATAAAAATCACATTGAACAGAGAGTTAAGAAAGGAACATCAATAGCTTTTGCTCATGGATTGAATATTCATTATGATTTAATTCAAGCAAGAAAAGATCTTGATGTATTTATGGTAGCGCCCAAAGGCCCCGGACATTTAGTTAGAAGTGAGTTTGAAAAAGGAGGTGGTGTACCTTGTTTGTTTGCTGTACATCAAAATGGATCTGGTAATGCAAGAGATATTGCTATGTCTTATGCATCCGCTATTGGTGGAGGTAGATCTGGGATTATTGAAACAACTTTTAAAGATGAGGTTGAAACAGATTTATTTGGAGAACAAACAGTACTCTGTGGTGGACTTGTTGAACTAATTAAAAACGGTTACGAAACGTTAGTTGAAGCAGGATACGAGCCAGAGATGGCATATTTTGAAACTGTACATGAAGTAAAATTGATTGTTGATTTAATATATGAAGGAGGAATTGCTAATATGAATTATTCTATATCGAATACTGCTGAGTATGGTGAATATGTAACTGGTCCTAAAATTATTAATAAAGAGGAAACAAAAAAAAGGATGAAGGAAGTTTTAGAAAATATTCAATCTGGTAATTTTACTAAACAATGGATGGATGAATGTAAAAATGGTCAAAAAAACTTCCTTAAAACGAGAGAAAAACTTGCAGATCATCCAGTTGAAAAAGTAGGGGCTACACTAAGAGCAATGATGCCTTGGATAAGCAAAAAGAAATTAGTAGATAGCGATAAGAAGTAAAAATTGTTAAATTTCTATTAATTTAATTATTTTATTTTGCAATCTTTACGGGAGAATGTATTATGCCCAAGCTGAATTTATTACAAAATGACTGATAAAGAAAAAGTATATATTTTTGATACTACTATGCGTGATGGTGAACAATCTCCAGGAGCATCAATGAGTGTTGAGGAAAAAATCCAAATATCAAGAGTGTTTGATGAAATGGGAATTGATATTATTGAGGCTGGATTTCCAATATCATCTCCAGGAGACTTCGAAGCAGTAAGCGCTATTAGCAAAGGTATTAAAAACTCAATCCCTTGCGGATTAGCAAGAGCAACTAGGAAAGATATTGATGCTTGTTATGAGTCACTAAAATTTGCCAAAAGATTTCGTATACATACTTTTATATCTACAAGCCCAGTTCATATGAAACACAAATTAAATATGACCGATGAGCAAGTTTTAGCAGCTATTAAAGAAAGTGTAACTTATGCTAGAAAATTTACAGATGATGTAGAATGGTCATGTGAAGATGGCACAAGGACAAATTTAGATTTTATGTATAAGACAATTGAACTTGCGATTAACTGTGGAGCAAAAACAATTAATATTCCAGATACAGTTGGATACTCTATACCAGAAGAATTTGCAAAAACTATTACATCTATAAAAAATAACGTACCAAACATTGATAAAGCGATAATTTCTGCGCACTGCCACAATGATCTTGGGTTAGCGGTTGCAAATGCTTTATCAGGTTTATCAGCTGGAGTTAGACAAATAGAGTGTACAATAAACGGAATAGGTGAAAGAGCCGGTAACGCAGCTCTAGAAGAGATAGTAATGGCAATTAAAACAAGAGACGACTTGCTTCCTTATGAAACTGGAATCAAAACAGAATTAATCAGCAAGGCTTCTAAAATTGTATCGAATGCTACCGGATTTCCTGTTCAATTTAATAAAGCTATAGTTGGAAAAAATGCTTTTGCACACGAGTCGGGCATACACCAAGATGGTATGCTAAAGAATAGAGAAACTTACGAAATAATGACGCCAGAAAGTGTTGGTGTAAAAAAAACTTCATTAGTTATGGGAAAACACTCTGGTAGGCATGCATTTAAAGATAAGTTAAGTGACCTTGGGTATGCTGATGTAACAGACGATGTTGTCCAAGCAGCGTTTGGAAAGTTTAAAATTTTAGCTGATAAAAAAAAACATATTTATGATGAAGATATAGTTGCTTTAGTAGATGATAGCTTAATAATTGATAATAAAATAAATGCAATAAACCTTAAATCACTAAAAGTTTTTGCAGGTACTGGAGAACCTCAAAGAGCTGATATGACATTAGATGTATTTGGTGATGTTAAAAAAACCACACAAACCGGAGATGGACCTGTAGATGCTATTTTTAAATGTATAAAAGAACTTTATCCACATGATGTTAAACTTTCCCTTTATCAAGTTCATGCTGTGACAGAAGGAACCGACGCACAAGCTACAGTAAGTGTTAAAATAGAAGAAAATGACAGAACGACTGTAGGTCAATCAGCAGATACTGATACTTTAGTAGCATCAGCAAATGCCTATCTTAATGCTTTAAATAAAATGATGATTAAAAGAGAAAAAAAATCGATGTATAAAAATATAGAACCTAGAAAAATCAAAGGAGGTGTTTAAATGGGAGTCTTTGACAGAATATCAAAAATTTGGTCTCAAGATATGGCAATAGACCTTGGAACAGCTAATACTTTAGTAGTTTTGAAAGGAAAGGGCGTTGTTCTTAACGAACCCTCAGTAGTTGCTGTTGTAGACAATAAAGGAAAAAAATCAGTTTTAGCAGTAGGCGATGAAGCAAAAACAATGTTAGGAAGAACACCTGGTAATATTAGTGCAATCAGACCTCTGAGAGATGGGGTAATTGCAGACTTTATTGTTACAGAAGAAATGATTAAACATTTCATTAAAAAAGTACATAAAAGAAGTACCTTTGCGAACCCAAGAATTTTAATCTGCGTTCCTACAGGATCTACTCCTGTTGAGAGAAAAGCAATCCAAGATAGTGCTTTAGCTGCAGGTGCAAGAAGAGTACAGTTAATCGAAGAACCAATTGCTGCAGCAATAGGAGCTGGACTGCCAATTTCAGAAGCAACTGGTTCAATGGTTGTTGATATTGGTGGTGGTACTACTGAAATTGCAGTTATGTCATTAGGCGGTGTTGTATATTCAAATTCGTTGAGAGTTGCTGGAGACGCTATGGACCACTCATTAGCAAACTTTATGAGAAAAGAGTATAATTTAATGATAGGTGATAGTACTGCAGAAAAAATTAAAAAAGAAATTGGTACTGCTATTCCAACGAATAATAATAAATATCCTGTTAAAGGCAGGGACATTAGATCTGGAACTCCTAAAGAGGTAAATATTTCAGAAGAAGATACATCAGAAGCTTTAAATCCTATAATTAAAGAGATGGTCAACGGGATTAAAGATGCATTAGAGAATACTCCCCCAGAGCTATCTGCAGATTTAGTTGATATGGGATTAACTTTGACTGGCGGGGGCGCTTTGTTAAAAAACATCGATAAGAGATTTTCAAAAGAAACAGGATTGCCCGTTCATATAGCAGATGACCCTTTAGCTTGCGTAGCAGTTGGAACAGGAAAAGCTTTAGATCAAGAGGAGACTTTTTCTACAGTATTGTCAGAATATTAAAACTTTATGTCAGCGAGTAGAGACGACTTTGTAATTGCTATTCGCTCTGCATTTTTAAAAAAAGAAAATAAACAAAGATTTTCACTAGTAGGATTAATTTTTTTTTCAATTACTTTAATAATTCTATCAAATTTAAATTTTGCAGCAATCAAGTTTGTAAAATCTGGTATAAATGAAATTATCTACAGAATTTCATTTATTACATCTATACCTGAAAGAGAAATACAAAAATCGGTAAAATTAATAAATGAACATTTCTCAATGTATAGTGACTACAAAAATATGGAAAATAGAATTAAAAAGTTAGAGAATGATAAATATAATACCAGTTTTCTTAAATCCGAAAATTCTAGACTAAAGAGACTAATTGACGAGTATATAACCGAGTCAGAGGAACTTGTTGCAAAAGTTCTTTTAGATAAAGATAGTCCTTTTTTAAAATCTATAATTGTGAATAAGGGCAGCAAAGATAACGTTATAATTGGTATGGCAGTTTTAGATGAAAATTATCTAGTGGGAAAAATAGTTGAGGTTAATTACTCAACCTCAAGAGCTTTGCTAATATCTGACTTAAATAGCAAAATACCTGTAATAATTGAGCCGGGAAACACTCAATCAATATTGTCAGGTAGTGGAAAAAACCATGGTGAATTACAATATTTTAAGTCTTCAAGCGATATATCAAATAATAATATTGTTTTTACGTCAGGATCTGGAGGTATTTTCAAAGCAGGCATACCTATAGGAAAAATTATAAACTCTGAAGAAAATAAAAATTACAAAACAATTTTTTTCTCCAATTTAAATCAATTAACTTTTGTCAAATTAGTTACTTATGAAAAGGAAAATAACTAAATGAGTGTTCAATCAAAAACTTCACTTTTTAGAAAATTTTTAGCTTTTGGTCCTAGCATTTTGTTATTTCTATCTGTTTTAAACGAATTTGATTTTAATTATCTAAATTATAAATATTTTTCTTTCAATTTTCCTTTCATATTAATTTTTTACTGGAGTTTAAAAAGAAGCCAGAGTCTTGGTTATGGGTTCATATTTGCCGCTGGACTTTTTAATGACGTAGTAATTGGATATCCAATTGGAATAAGCAGCTTAACCTACCTAATAATTTGTGGATTTGCAGCTTATTTACGAAATATTACTTTGCGACCAAATCTAATAAATGATTGGTTTTTCTTTTTATTTACTATTTTAGCTGCAAACTCAATAAACTACTTTTTATTAATATCGCTTTTTTCGATAGAACTTAATTATTACGAACTTATGGGAAATATTTTTTTCACATTTGTCTTATACTATTTATTTGCATACATTTTTGACATTTTTAGAAAAAATATTTTTAAGGGCAAAAAAAATGATTAGCAGCAGCAGTGATACAAATTTAAAAAAATTATCCACAATTAATAGAAGGATGTTTATATTCTCTGCAGCCAAAGCAGTAATTTTTTTTGGGATAGTAGGTAGACTTTTTTCTCTTCAAATAAGTGAAAATAAAAAATATTTAACTTTATCAGATAAAAATAGATTAAGAGAATCTAGATTACCTCCAGTTAGAGGTGAATTTCAAGACTATTTTGGAAATACAGTTGCTGGTAATTTAAAAGTATATCAGCTACATGTTGTGCCTGAGCAAGTTGAAGACTTTAAATACTTGATGGTAAGATTAAAAGATATACTAAATTTAGACTCAACAACTTTTGAAAATTTAATTAACAAAAAAAATAAACAAAAACCATGGGAGACTCTGATCATTTCGGAAAATTTATCTTGGGATGAGTTTTCTAAAATTAATTTTTATTTACATGAATTAACCGGTGCAAAACCAGTAATAACTGTTGGTAGAGACTATCCTTACAAAGATAGTTATACCCATGTTTTAGGTTATGTTTCCCAAGTTAGCACAAATGATTTATTAAATAATAAAACAATTAAAGATAGAAATGTTCCAGGTTTAAGAGTAGGAAAGTCAGGTTTAGAAAAAACTTTTGAAGAGCAACTTATTGGGACTAATAGTATTCAAAGATATGAGGTAAATGCTTACGGAAAAAGAATAAATCAGATTGATCATGAAGAAGGTCAAAAAGGTAAAACAATTCGTTTAACTATTGATACTGAAATTCAAAACTATACTTCGGAATTATTAAAAGACAAGGCAGGCTCTATAAGTATAATGGATATATTTACTGGAGAAATAATAGCTATGAATTCTTCACCTTCATTTGATCCAAATTTATTTCTCTACGGTATTGATAAAAAAAAATGGACAGAGATCAAAAAAGATCCTCTTAAACCCTTAGTAAATAAAACCTTATCTGGTCTATATTCACCTGGATCAACTATAAAGCCCATAGTTGCTTTATCAGCTTTAGAAAATAATGTGATTTCTCCAAATATGAAAGTGAATTGCAGCGGTAAAATAGAAATGTATGGACAGACTTATCATTGTTGGAAAGAAAAAGGTCATGGACAAATGTCATTAAAAAACGCTATTAAACAATCATGTGATGTTTATTTTTACGAGGTTTCCAGGTTACTTGGAGTTGATAGATTAAATATAACTGCTGAAAAATTTGGTTTAGGTAATAAAGTTTTAGGAGATTTTTTCCCTAATGAAAAAAAAGGATTAGTTCCTTCTACAATCTGGAAAAAAAAAGCTTTAGACCAAAGTTGGTACTTGGGAGAAACTTTAATTACAGGAATTGGACAAGGTTATATACAAGTTAATCCTCTACAGTTATGTATTATGACAGCCCAACTGGCAAACGGAGGATACAAGATATATCCTACTATAATCGCAGATGAAAAATCAAATAACTTTGAAGATGTAAAAAGCAAAATTCAACAACAAGCTATTGATAATACTGAGGAGAATTACTTAATCAAAGCAACTGAAGAATTTTTGAAAACAGGTATTAAAGAGCACACACCACTATATAGAAATCCAGAAAATATTAAGTTTGTATTAGATGCAATGTTTAAGTCTACAAACGAGGTATACGGAACATCCTATGCCTCAAGAATAGATGATCCAAAATACCAATTTGCTGGAAAAACTGGTACTGCACAGGTGAAAAGAATAACAGAAAGAGATAGAGAACTTGATTTAGATCTACTTCAAATTCCATATAAAGACAGAGATCACGCATGGTTCATAGCTTTTGGTCCTTATAAAAACCCAAGATATTCAATGTCAATTCTAGTTGAACACGGAGGATCCGGAAGTAAAGCAGCAGCGCCAATTGCAAAAAAATTATTTAAATTATTGATAGATAGACAAGAACTCAGAGATAAAAAAAAAATAAAAAAAACTGATATATAATGTACCAACGATTTTCATATACTAATCAATTAACTTTTTTTCAGAAAGTAAGATCAATTGATTATATATTATTATTCGCAATTTTATTAGTGGGTATAGTTAGTGGATTTTCTATGTATTCCATAGATGGAGGTTCAATAGAGTATTATACTCAAAACCATTTATTAAGATTTTCAGTTTTTTTTGTGCTGATGTTAATTATTTCTTTTATTAATATAAAGATATGGCATGCAACTGGTTACTTATTTTATATAATAGCATTAGGCCTATTATTTTGGGCGTCTTTTTATGGAGTGACTGCATCTGGTTCTCAAAGATGGATCAATTTACATTTTATTAATTTACAACCATCAGAGTTAATGAAAATTGCAATAATATTATGCTTTGCAAAATATTACCATAGAATTCAAATACACAATGTAAATAGTGTTAAAAATATTTTACTGTCATTTATAATTTTGGTAATTCCAATTTTTTTAGTGATTTCTCAGCCTGACCTTGGAACTTCAGTTTTAATAGCACTAAGTGGTATAATAGTATTATGGCTTGCTGGTTTAAATATTAAATATTTTGTATACTCCTCACTTTTGTTGTTAATCTCAGCCCCATTTATAATTTCATTTTTAAAACCATATCAAAAACTTAGATTGCTGACTTTTTTTGATCCAGGCAAGGATCCACTTGGAGCCGGTTATCAGATAATACAGTCTAAAATTGCAGTTGGTTCAGGAGGTCTTTATGGCAAAGGTTTTCTAAAAGGTACACAAGGTTATTTAGAATTTTTACCTGAAAAACATACAGACTTTATTTTCACATTATTTTCAGAGGAGTTCGGCTTCGTTGGTTCATTAGTTTTATTAATATTATATTCAATAATTATTTTTAGAGTTATAAGGATAGGATCATTTTCGCGAAGCTTTTTTGGAAGATTATTTTGCTTTGGGTTTGGCTCTGCAATTTTTATTTACATTTTAGTAAATATGAGCATGGTTCTTGGATTGTTACCAGTTGTTGGCTCTCCTTTACCTATCATGTCATATGGCGGTTCCTCAATGTTAGCAACTATGATTGGTTTTGGTATTGTTATGAGTACTAAAATATATAGCAAACAATTAATCTCATAGTTTATAAAGAGATAAAATTAAATAAGTATAATATGTCGCTAAATAATTGTGGATTATTTTTGTATTATCTTTAAATGAAAAATTTAAAAATAGGAATTATTGGATCAGGCATACAAGGAATTTGTAATGCACTATTTTTACAAAAAAAAGGTTTTCAAGTAACATTATTTGATAGAGATGAACCTGGGAACGCAGCATCTTATGGTAATGCTGGACACTTTTCTCCATATGCATCTGTACCATTAAATCGAACTGATATTCTAACAGATATTCCTTCTATGCTTATAAGTTCAAGAGGACCATTAGCATTAAAATGGAACTATGCTTTTAAAATGATCCCTTGGTTTTCTAGATTTTTAATTAACTGTAGTGACAAAAAAATGAAGCATACAGCAAAATATATGCATCAAATTTTAGATTTATCTCTACCGGCATATGATGAGTTGTTTGATGAGATACAACTAGAAAATTTAGTAGAAAAAAAAGGCATAATGTATGTTTGGACTAATAAGAATTTAAAGAGTAGACATCTAGAAATTAAGATGAGAGATGATCTGGGTGTTAAACAAAAAATACTATCACCTAAAGAAATACATGATTTAGAGCCTAACCTAAAACCATTTTATGATGGGGGAGTTTTTTATGATTATGCAAGACACACAAGAAATCCAAAAAAAATATTAATAAAATTATTTGATCTATTTCTAAAAAAAGGTGGTAAATTTTTAAAATTAAATATTAAAGAGTTAGAATTTGATGGGAAACTTCCTGTTTTAAAATCTGAAACACAAAGATTTGTTTTTGATAAAATTGTAATAGCTTGTGGAGCATTCTCAAAAAAATTAACTGATAAATTGTTTGAAAATATTCCACTTGACACTGAGAGAGGTTATCATGTTCATTTTAAAGGATTTGATCATTTAATTTCAAGACCTATAGTATATGCAAATAGAGGCTTTGGAATGACTCCAATGGAACAAGGACTTAGAGTAGTTGGAACAGTAGAATTTGGTGGATTAAAAAATCCATTAACAAAATCAAGAGTAAAGAATTTAATTCTAAATGCAAAAGAAATGGTTGATGGCTTGCCAGAACATGAAGATGAATGGTTAGGTTTTAGACCAACTCTTCCAGATTTTTTACCTGTAATTGGCCCTTCTAAACACTATGAAAACGTATTTTACTCATTTGGCCATCATCATTTAGGATGGACATTGGGTGCTATATCTGGGAAAATAATATCTAAAATGATTGCTGAAGAAAATTCAAATTTAGATCTAAAACCGTACAGTTCTCTCAGATTTAGTTAACTTGTGCAAAAACAAAATAATCTTGCTTATTTATTTTTGGTATTAGCAACTATTTTTTGGTCTGGAAACTTTGTAGTTGGTAAGGCTGCAAGTATATTTGAAATACCACCATTTTCTCTAAATTTCTACAGATGGTTATTTGCCGGACTGATCCTTATGCCATTTACATTCAAAGAATTAATATTAAAAAAAGAATATATATTTAAAAATTTAGGTTTCTTTATTATTTTAGGAGTCACAAGTATAACAATTTTTAATTCAATCGTTTATTATTCATTATACTACACTCAAGTAATTAGTGGTGTATTAATGATATCAACTATACCTGTCTGGATAATATTTATTTCATCAATTCTTAAAATTGAAAAAACAAATATCTTTCAAATCATTGGAGTAGGCCTATCGTTAATTGGAGTTATTTTTATTATTACAAAAGCTGATTTAGATTTAATTAAAAATATGGATTTTAATAAAGGTGATTTAACTATGGTAGTTGCAATGTTTTCATGGGCTATTTATTCTGCACTTCTTAAAAAAAAAACTTATAAAATTTCACAAATAACATTACTTCAAGTGGTAATAATTGTTGGACTTATTTTTTTAATACCTGTTTATATTATTGAGATGAACTTTGGAAATTCAATAAAATTAGGGAAACCATTCTTTTTGACATTAATATATGTAGTACTGTTTCCTGGTTTAGCTTCATTCTTTTTTTGGATTAAAGGTATAGCTTATATTGGTGCCAATAGAGCAGGTGCTTTTTTACATTTAATGCCAATATTTGGTGCAATAATGGCTATGTTTTTTTTTGATGAAAGATTTATGTTTTATCATATTTTGGGTGCAATATTTATTGTAGCAGGAATAACATTATCAAATAAAAAAAATATTAATTAATATTAAAATGAGTGATAAATCATATTTTTATAGAATATCTAAAAAAAATTTTTTTTTAAAAAAATTATTTATTTTTTACAACATATACATAAGAAATTTTAAATTTTTATTTAATAGCTCACAATTAGAAGAAGATGAGTACATATCAAGTTATTTTAAGGAAGGCTATAAAGGTAGATTTGTTGATTTGGGATGCTTTCACCCCACAAGGCACAACAATACATTTAAATTATATAAAAAAGGATGGAGAGGAATTAATATAGATCTTAACAAAACGACTATAGATCTTTTTAATGCAATAAGGCCTGAGGATATTAACATTTGTGCAGCACTATCAAATAAAAAAGGTTATACAAATATGTATTATCTTGGTGACTTTTCTGTTCATAACACTATACAAAAAAATAATTTACATCTTTTGTACAAGCATTTTTCAATTAATAAAAAAGACATTAGAATAAAAAAAATTAAAACAGAAATAATAGACGATATTTTAAAAAAATATAAATTTTTCAATTTTGATTTTATGTCGGTTGATATTGAAGGAGAAGAAATCAAAGTTTTAAAAACTTTAAATTTAAATAAATATAACATTAAATATATTTGTGTAGAAATATTTAATCATAATAAAAAATCTAAAGAAAACAATTTAAAGGTTATCAAATATCTAAAAAAAAATGGTTACTTTCTAAAAGACAAGACTGCTATAAATTATATTTTTAAAAAAAAAAATTAAGTTAATATTTCTTTTAGACTTTTTATGTTAAAGATAATAAATGTTTAGATATCTAAAAATTTTATATTATTTATTTTATAGACCAAAAATTTTTTTCCCTAGGAGAAATTATTCAATGCATGATGAAGATATTTTTTTAATGGAATATTTTCGTTCTAAGAATAATGGTTTTTACATAGATGTTGGTTGCTATCATCCATTTGAAGGAAACAATACCCAATGCTTATACAAAAAAGGATGGAGTGGTATGAATATTGACATTAGTGAATTATCAATTTTATTATTTAATTTTGCCAGAAAAAGAGACATAAATATTTTTTCTGGTATATCAAATAAAGAGGAAAAATTGGAAATGTTTTATAGAAAAGAAATTAATATGTTAAATACTTTAGATGAAAAAATCGCCAAGATTCATTTTAAAAATGGATATTTATCAAAAAGTATCAGATCAAATACATTAAACTTCTTTCTAGAAAAAAATAATATAAATAGCAAGATTGATTTTCTGAATATTGATGTTGAGGGAAAAGAGTTAGAGGTTTTAGAATCTTTTAGTATCGAAAAATTTAATCCAACATTAATTTGCATAGAAATTCATAACAAAGAAAAAATGTATGATGAAAGTTTATTATATTTAAAAAATAATGAGGTATATAATTACTTATTAAAGCACAAATATAAAATAGTGTGGAATAAAAAATATTCATTTATTTTTGAAAAAACGGTTTGATATAAATATGAAAAAAAAAAATCCCAATCTTACGTCAGAGCAAAAAATAATTTTATTTGAAGAAGGAACAGAAAGACCTGGATCTAGTGACCTTAATAATGAGAAACGTGAAGGTAGCTATCACTGTGCAAATTGTGATGTTAAACTATTTGATTCAAATTCTAAATATGAAAGTGGTTCAGGCTGGCCATCATTTTATGAAGCTTTGCCTAACGTATTTGAAACTAAGACTGATCATATTGTAGGCTATCCTAGAGTTGAATATCATTGTAAAAATTGCGGAGGTCATCATGGACACATATTTGAGGATGGACCAGATCCAACTGGAAAAAGATACTGTAACAACGGCATATGTTTAATCTTTAAGTCTAAAAATTAGTGTTAAATATTGATAGTAAATAGTTATATACTTATAAATAATATTGAATTAAAAATTAATATTCATGAAGAAAATATTAATAGCTATATTTTTTGTTCTCAGCTTAGGTTTAGTTTCAAACTTAAAGGCAGAGAGTTTAGATACCAAAATAAGTGAGTACATCTCAAATCTAATTCCTGGTGAGGGATTAACTGAAACATCTATTAAATTAAATGATAAGGATGAAGATCAAATAAAATTTTCAATTTTAGGCCTTAGAAATATCCTTGAGGAGGATAATTCAAACTTATTCACGCAATTTAGCTTAAGAACCAAAGAGGTAAATAGTGATGGAAGAATTCATGGTAATTTAGGTATTGGTTATAGAAAATTAAGTGATGATAATTCACTGATGTATGGCGCAAATACTTTTATTGATGCAGACATATTCGAGGGACACCGGAGATTGGGATATGGACTTGAAGCAAAAGCATCGCTATTAGATCTATCTTTAAATCGATACCAAAAGATAACAAATATGAAAAATATTGATGGAACAGCTGAACAAATACTTAGTGGCTGGGATTACTACTTAACTACCCAAGTTCCTTATACACCTTGGGCAAAATTTAGTTTCAAAGGTTATAAATGGGAGGGTGAAAAAGCTTCACAAGACTCAAAAGGAAATAAATATATTTCAGAATTAAATATAAACCCTTCATTACAATTGAACTTATCAATGGATGACTCTTCTCTTCCTGGTGTAGATGATGTTTTGGAAGCTGAACTATTATTTGTTTATCCACCTAGAGAAAATATAAGAACGATGGATGAAGGATTATCTGACGTAGCTTTTGAAAAAGAAGACATGCAAGCAAAATTAAATGAAAAAGTTCGAAGAAATAACGATTTAACTATAGAAATCCAAGGTGCAGTAATTATTACAAGTCAATAATATGAGAAATATTTTTTTTATAATTTTATTTATCTTAACTTTTTTTAACACAAAATCTTTTGCACTTGAAGCTGAGGCAACAACTTATAAAATTACAATAACAAGAATTGAAATTTGTGACAGCACCAGCACTGATGCTTCATGTAATAATCCTATACTTTTATATTCTGGTAATTCTGGGCCTATTGATATTGCATCTACTACGGCTGGAGCAACAGCAGCAGGTTTAGGAGATTTATCAAAAGTTGAATTTGGAAAAACTTATACTTATTTTCAGATTACTTTGGATAGAGCTTTTACAGTTGCTGGCAGTGTTACAAGTGGAGCAACAACTTGCTATACTATTGCAAGTTCAACTGGAACCACCAGTAAAAATGGAATAGGAAGCAAAACTTCAGGAGCTGCAGTTGCTGGAACTTATTATGCAGGTATTCCAGCTGGTACATCTCATGGAGATGTGATGAATAGTACTACAGCTGGTGATGGAACAGGAACAGACTCAGCAACAGGAACAGTTGATGCTGGTGATGCTTTTTTCGAGTATAGAGAAGCATTATCGGAACCATTTACTATGGAGGCTGGAAAAATTCCAACAGTTAAAGTTGCTTTTGGAACATCAACAGCATTGGGATATTTAGAAAAAGCTGGATTAGCAACCGACTGTACTGGAGCCGCTGCTGCAGATCGAGGTTTTTATGCAAACCGACCCGATGTAGTTCTTACACTTGAGTAATTAATTTACTTTACTAAATCTTGAAGTTTTTTTTCTTTTTCTAAAGCTCTTAATTCTACGTATCCACCTACGTGATGTTCGTCAAAGAAAATTTGTGGAATTGTTCTTTTACCATTTGATTTTTTAAGCATTATATCTCTTTGCTCTGTGTCTAATGCTATGTTGATTTCCTCATAAGGTATGTTGTTTCTAACCAACAATCTTTTTGCGGCATCGCAATATGCACACATCGGACCCATATATACGGTAACTTTTTTCATTCTTTATATATAAATACTAATTTCTTATGTTCCAGCAATAAAACTTCAAAAATAGAGATAAATTCAATATTTTTTAAACTATTTTGGGCAAATTCTTTGGTTTATTCATTAAATTTAATGTCTATTATATAAATATTATAATGTTTGAAAAATTAGAAGAACTAGCAAAAAATAATAAAAAAATATCGGATTTTCATATTCGAAGTGGATGGCCTCTTGCTTATAGACAAACGGGAGAAATTCATAAAATACCTGAAGTTCAAGTTAAAGCGCAAGATTTACAAGATCTTATATCTACAAATTGTAATGAAGTAGAAATGAAAAGATTTCAGGATACTCATGAATTAGACTCATCCGTCACATTAAGCGGCCTTAGATTTAGAGCAAATTTCTATAAAACCATTCATGGACCAGCAGCTGTATTAAGAAGAGTTGAAAGTGTTATCCCAACCATGGACCAATTTGATTTACCACCAGTTCTTTACGATATAATTGATATGCACAAAGGTTTAGTTTTAGTCACAGGTCCAACTGGTTCAGGAAAGTCAACTACACTTGCTGCTATAGTAAATGAAATTAATAAAACAAGAACTGCAAATATAATTACAGTTGAAGACCCAGTTGAATTTATTCATAAAGACCTAAAGAGCATTGTGTCTCACAGGGAAGTAGGAAAACAAACTCAATCTTTTGCTAGTGCATTAAAAGCCGCATTGAGAGAAGATCCAGATGTTATATTAGTAGGTGAGATGCGAGATTTAGAAACAGTTTCATTAGCTTTAACTGCTGCTGAAACAGGACATTTGGTTTTTGGAACATTGCATACTAGTGGTGCACCAAGTACAATTAACAGAATTATAGACGTATTTCCTCCAGAACAACAAGCACAAATTCGTGCACAAATTTCTACATCATTGAAAATGGTTGTAACTCAAAGACTTCTTAAAACAAAAGATGGCCAAGGTCGTTGTGGTGCTTTTGAAGTAATGAAATGTACTGCTCCAATTCAAAACTTAATCAGAGAATCTAAAATTCACCAAATACCAAGCATCATGCAGACCGCCGTTAAAGAGGGAATGATTACAATGGCAAAATCATTAGAGGAACTTGTTAAATCAGGTAAAATAGATGCTGGCTCAGGAAAAGAAAATTAAAGGATTTTCAGTTCTGGAAATTCTGGTGACCCTTTGTCTTGTAGGGATAATATCTGCCTTAGCTTACAAACCAATTACAGATTGGAATAAGCAAAGGGAGGTAGATAATTCCGCTGTAAAAGTTAAAACTTTATTTACAAATATAAATGCACAAGTTCAAAGAGGTCTTTATGGTTTTGTGCAAATCTATGTCAGAACAAATAAAAATAGTATAACTATTGCCTCAAGAGGGATGAATACAAGTACTCTTGCACAGAAAATTAATACTGATTCAGAATTTGGTAAAATAGACGAAAGATGCAACACAAATGGGGACTATTGGGATGATGATGGTTTAGTTGATCGAAAACCAGAGGTATCGAGATTAACACTAGATAATGTAGTAACAAGTTTTTCCGGAGAAGCTGCCGTTTGTTTTTCCAAAGATGGAAGATGGTTTAGTGCAGAAGAAAATTTTATATCTGGTACAGATCCAGTTTATGGTATGTTTATATGTGAAAAATCAGCAGCTTCATGTACTGATGAAGAAGGAGAAATTAAAGGAAATGTCCAGTATTTGTACGAGGTTAATTGGACTAGATTTGGAAATATTAATTTAGAAAAATATGATGGAAATAAAGAAAAATGGATTTCTAGATAGAAATAAAAATCAAAAAGGTTTGAGTATCATTGAAGCCTTAGTATCAAGTGTAATAGTTGGTATTGGCTTTGTTGCAATATTTCAAATGGTTAATTATTCAGTCAATTCTATAAATGTTTCAGGAGAAAGAACAAAAGCTACTTATTTAGTCAGCATGATTGCAGAAGGCATGGTAGGTTATAGAGACTCTGTTGGAGGTATTTCAAAGGCAGATGAAGGAAACGTAATATATATAGATGGCCAGCCACATTTAAAAAAAGTAGGTTCAGATCCAGATAAATGTAAAAGATTTGCTGAATATTACAAGGACCTTGGAACAGGTGACGATGGTTGTGGTGGTGGGCCTGATACTGAAATAGAAAAAATCACTATAAACAAATGTGCTGATAAAAAAGAGATAGAACGAGCAGGGTACCAAGAGTTTTACAATGAGGACGATCCTTATAATTCAGGACTTGGACACGCTGCGGGAAACAAAATAAATAAATGGAAAATTATTCTAGACGAAGATCAAGTTCTTAAGTGTAAGAGCGCTGATGCCCAGAGAAATACAAAAGACTTTAAAACTATAAAAATGTTCGAGCAATGCGCTTGGAGTGGCACAGGCTATGCGTGTGACTTAAAAAATTCAAATGTTTTGGACTCTGCGATGTATTTAGGTCGAATACAAATAAACTTAAACGGCGGTAAAAAAAGAAAATATCTTTATTTTCAAGCAGATTTCAGGCCTAAAATGAATGATGGTGGAGGATAATTGAATAAATTAAGTAAAATTTCTGGAATAACACTTGTTGAGATGCTGATTGGAGTTGTTGTGTCTTCCATAATGATAGCAGCAATGTATACGAGTTATACAGTTATAAATAATTCTTACTCGAGAGTGACGGATGTAGCAGCAATAAGCCGTTCTGGCCATGATATTGTTTCAATGATGATGAGAGATATCAGGATGGCTGGGTTTAAGTATTATTATGGATACAATGCAGAAAATGAAGCATTACCTTTTGATCAAAGAATTCCAAGACAAGATAACCTCAATTTTATTGCAGGTGATACTGATTCAACAAAGGAAAAAAGTCATGCACCTATTGTTATTTATAGAAACAAATTAAATTATGCTGCTGGCGATGTTGGGTCCCCACCTTCAGGTTATGACAGTACTACTGATGAAGACGCAAAATGGAATATTCGAGGAAGTGAAGAGGACGTATGTTGTGACCGTATCCATATTGTCTATGGTGATTTTAATGCGGAAGACGACCAACCTTATAAAAAGTATAGGATTACTTATTATGCCAAACCTCTTTCAAGGAATGGTGATAAATATTATGGTGTCTTTAGATCACAAGAATCTTGGATACATGATCCTGATGATAGTCCTGATTATGGAAGATGGACATCCGCAGCAAATGAATGCAGTGGAGATTGCTATACAGGTGAATTGGTTAGGGAATATCTAACTGATATGTCTTTTGTTGCTTTTGGAAAATATGGAGAGGTAATTAACGCTGATCCTGAAGCCAATCCAGAAAAAATTTTTGATATACGATCTGTTGATGTAAGTATGACTTTTAGGTCACCAAGTAAAAAAGGTTTCTTTACTAAAACAGGTGGAAATAGAATTATAAAATCTTTGGGTAGAAAAGTTTCTACTTATACTGATAAATTTTTTAGAGATACTGTTTTCGTTACAGTTCATACTCGAAATATTGGAGGATTTTTATAAGCTATGAATAGAAACGAAGAAAAAGGCTTTGCATTAGTGCTCTCATTAATTCTTTTAATTACAATGTCATTGATGGGAGGATCCTTGATAGTTATATCCTCAGGTGATCATCAAAATAATAATAGCAGCGATCAATATCAGCAAGCCTTTTATGTTGCAGAAACTGGATTGATGCAAGGTGAAAAATGGGTAATAGACAATTATCTTGGACACTGGATAAACACAATCCCATCAGCAGATGCAGCGTTGACCCAAGGTGAAGATGAAACTGATGACGAATTCAATGCAAGAAAAGAACAATACACAGAGGCAAGTGCTACTTATCATAGATACTCAAACAGCATGTACAGACACTCGTTTAATAGAGGACCAGCAAGAAACGATACTGAAATTACTGAAGATAATAAAAGTGTATGCATGAAAAGTTTTAGAAATTTAAGTACAGCTGATACAATTCAAATTGCAGGTGGAGGTACATTACCAAAATCAGATAATTTCATAAATATAGTTGGACCAATTTTATTATCTGACGGTCCTTATACGAGTAGTGAAAATTTTATTACTACCCACTTGAGTGATACAGAGGACGAGGAAATCGCAGAAAAAGAGGTAAAACACCTAAGACGTTTTGAATATGAATTTTTTGTAATGAACGTTGGTAATGCAGCTTATAGAGCTGAAGGTTCAAGCATTGCTACAAATACTAGTAATGTTGACGCTCAAGGGACAGCTTATAAAATATATGCTTGTGGAATTTTTTATGGAAAAGGCGATGATGATAATCCTAATGATGGAAATGTACAATTGATAATACCATTGGAAAATCTTATAGTGATGCCAAATTAAAATATGAGAAAAATTATAATAACTTTTTTTGTCTCTTTAAGTTTTTTACTTACAAGTTTTGCATATTCAGAGGAATGTGATTTTGGATATAACTTTGGTGAAAGTTTCACTGAAGTTACTGACGTATTTGGAGAAATCGATAGTGACCACATCGAAAAGATAATTGAAGAGAACTTAAGTCAAGAGATAAAGCATTTGTCGTTTAAAGAAATTGATTTTAAAATATTATGTCCTGATATGGGTTTAGATTTAGCAAAAGTAAGAATTTATTCATTAGGAAATGATCAGGTTGGTGCAATTGAGGTACTATCGAATAGTCATATTTCAGAAATGAAAGATGAAACGCAGTTTATTTCTACTTATATTTTAAAAAATTATGAAGATAAAATTGAAATAATCAAAGATCCAGAGTGGTTAGGTGGTATAAGCTGGGAAGCTAATAACAAAAAATTTTACTATAATAGAATTTTAAAATTTAAAAAATTAATAGTCGAGGATCTTTTAATTACAACTAATGATTTTAGGAAGTATTTTTAAATTATGATTAAAAGTGTTATTAAAATTTTAGTAATTAAGTTTTTTTTAGTACTTACATTATTCAGTCATAATGCAAATTCTAAAACTTTACCTCCTGGATCAGGCGCAGGGGATGTTAAAGCAAATATTTTAATTCTCCTAGATACCTCTTTAAGTATGACAAATAAACCTTTTGGTGGAGCAGCTATTTTTTATCCTGGAGATGTAGTTTTGCTTGATAGTGGAGATGTGCTGGTAGGGCAAACAGGTGGTGCTGGAATTGTAAAATTTACATACGATACTGAAGATTTTGATCAGGAATTTGCTGGGGGAGATAGATTGTATATGGGTACCAATTCTATGCGTTGTACACTCGAAACTCCAAAACAAGATACAAGAATAAGAACAGTTGGTTCAATGGATATTTCAAAAGATGTCAACGGTATGGGTACTGATGAAGTAATTTATGCTGTAGCAAATGCTTTACAAAGAGTAGTTGCTATTGATGCTGATGGAAACTGCGTTGAAATTATTGACCATGTTCAATTAGGAAGATCAGATATGGGTAATTTTGGTTACATTCATCCTCATTCTTTAGATATAAGAACAATTCTAGATGAAGACCATTTAATAGTCACAGGTACAGATGAAATTTGTACTAGAGAAAGAAGATGGAGAAGAAGAACATTTTGTGCATCTCATAATTATGAACCGTTTTGGTTTTCAAGAAATTTAACAACTGGTGTTGAAAAAAAATGTACAATAAGGTCAAATGATGACAACCTTTTATCTACCTTAATAAAGGACAGTCCATCTATAGCTTTAGATAACGGTAGCAATCTTTATTTTTCTTATAATTCAAGAATTTATAAATATCCAATTACAAAAGATGCTGATGGAGTTTATTGTCCCGCTGATAGACAAAATATTAGTACTTTTAGTGACCGTACAGGTAGCAATGAATTTAATCCTCCAAGTCAAATTGATATTGACCCTCAAGATGCCACCAAAATGTATGCTACAAGTGCTAATGATCATACAATTCAACTGCTCGATATAAACGAAACATTTATAAAAGAGGTTGCAACTGTTGGAACCCGTAGTACTGAAGCTACAACATCTAATGACACAATAAATATGACTTCACCAAGTGCACTTTTTGTGTCCAATAATAGAGCTTGGATAGGTGGCAATAAAGTTTCAATTCAAGAATTTGATATTACAACAGGTAATAGTTTTACATGGGTAGATGAAATGGGAACCTCTAGAGTAAGTAGGGCAATCGGAGCTCGAAATGCAATTACTGCAGTGGTTAGTGATAGTGCTTTAACTAGTGGTGCATATTTTGGTTATGGTTTTTGGAATGGTGGAATTAAATCAAGAGAAGGGAGAGGAGCAAGAGGAAGATGGTGTAGGGAATGCGAATATACGTGCCATAGAGAAGGACCGAGAAGACCAGGTTGGAAAAGGTGGTGGGACTTTAATCCTAACTGTAATTATTATAGAGGTTGGGATGGAGTTCATCCAAGCGGTCAATCTAAAATGTGTAATTGGCACTCTTGTATTCCTGTGGGAGTAGGTCCTGATACCTCAGACGATATAATACGATGGGTAAGAGCTTCTACAGATAGATTACAGTTTGGTACAGATGCAGGTGCGTTTTCTCAATTGGCATCGGAATATTATAATGACCCTAAAGTAGACATCGTTGATGAGGACAGTGATTGTCAATTAAATTACGTAATTTTAATAGGTGATGGACAATGGAGTCACCATGATAATGCGGTGACAATGATTAGAAATCTAAGAACGGGACCAAAAAAAGTTAAAACTATTGTATTTGCTTACGGTGGAGGAATAAAAGGATACGCCGATGATAATTTTAAAGCTATGGCAAAAGCTGGGAGTTGTGATGACGATAATTTTGGAACACCTCAAGCTAGTGACGAATGCCGTCAAAGGATTATAGCTGAAAGTCCAGCAGACCTTGTTACAAAACTTAAGAGTGAGGTAGAAAGAATAATAGCAAGCAGATTATCATTTACCGCTCCGTCAATTACAGCTTCAATACAAGAGGGTGGCAATCTTTATCAAGCTCAGTTTGAATACAAAAAACATGGTGAGTGGATAGGTCATTTAGTCAGAAAAAGAATAGATGCACTGGGAAATGTTAACCATACTCCTGTTTGGGATGCAGCAGACGAGGTTAAAGCACAGAGTTTGGATGACAGAAGAAAAATTTGGACTGCCTTAGATGGTGTGAATTACTGGGAAGGTGATGAAAAATATAATAATTTTAGAGTGCACGCTTCAACCACATCTAAAATAAACGGCTTGTTTCAATTATCTGGGATGTCAGTTGCAGATTATCATAACAAAGATTCAGCATGTGCTTCAGATGATAATGGTGTGAGATTAAGCGATACCATTCTTGATGAAAGAGGTATCGAAAATGGTAATGGGGACGACATAAAAGGTCTTATCAATTTTGTTAGAGGAAAAGATTATTTTATTTATAGTGGAGATTGTGCTACTAAAAATGAACCTAGATTTTCTGTTCTTGGTGACATTTATCACTCTCAAGTAGTTGAAGTTGGGGAACCAAGTGCAAATACTCTTTATACAAATACAAAACAAGAAGCATATTACAGGGCAAAAAATGGATACAATATATGGGCTGCATCTAAAGCAAATAGAAAAAAAACACTATACGTTGGAGCAAATGATGGAATGCTACATGCATTCGATGCAGATACAGGACAAGAACGTTGGGGTTTTGTACCTCCATTTATTGCTGGCAGGTTACCAGAATTAGTTAACGCATCTCTTGATGGACTGGGAGGTGGTTTGTCAAAGAAAGGTGGAACTAATGCAATTTTTGCCGTCGATGGATCACCAGTGGTACACGATATGTATATAAAAGGAATAAATGCTGACACTGGGGAACCTAACACTGCAAAAGCATGGCACACAATATTAATGATACCATATGGTAGAGGTGGTAGAGGCTATTCAGTTTTAGATGTTACAGATCCAGAAAAACCACATCATATATTTTCAGTTTACAATGATTGGATTAATAAAAAAGTAATGATAGCCAAACAAAATGGAGAAATTATAAATGGAAACCCAGATAGACCAGTCGATGCTTTAACATATACTGGTGGAACAATGTCAATATCCGAGTCTCTTGAAGCTCAAAGAGCAACTTTTAACCAGACTGTTGCATACGACAAAGATATAGCTACAGACGAAACGGGAGACACATTTACAGATAGAGATTTAGTAGCTCCATGTTCAGCAATTTCCAATTTTTATGTAAGTGGAGAAACAGCATGTTATAAAGGCTCAACTTTTACTTTCAATTATTCAGTTCCACAATCTGTATTAGATGACCCATCTTCGCTCGAAGTATTCGAAATAGTTGATATGGAACGTAAAGTGCTTACAGTTACAGATGTAGTACAAGAGGGTGCACTTGCTAAAATTACATTTGGTGCGGATAAATACTTTAACGTAGCAACTGGTGATGAGAGAGAAGATAATGAAACAAATGCTTTCGATATAACAATACCAAATGCAGGAACAAGTAATCCTGAATATGATTATAGTACATTGGGTGAAACATGGTCAACACCAAGAATTTTTAGAATGCCTTTAGATAGAGCTGGTGGTTTAGAAAGCGACCAATACGTTGCAGTACTACCGGGAGGGTTTGGAAAATCTTCAGGGCTGGGTTCTAGTGTGTTTGTTATTGATCTAGAAAACATGATGGATCAAGACGGAGTAAGTTACCCAGGTAAAATAGTTAGTGGAGGAGACGGACTTATTAAGATAGCTGATTTAGACAATACTTTTGAACGTGATGGCGTGAATTATCCTGATATACCAAATTCTATTACTGCTGATCCCGTTGTTATCACACCTGATACTTTCCCAGGTGCTCAGTGGAGAGGAGCGATTGTTTATGTGAACGATTTTGAAGGTAAAATTTCAAAAATAAATTTAACTAGTGCTTTAACAAGTGGAGAAAGAATTAATCCACAATCAATAAATTTATTTGACCATACCACTTTGTTTAACATAAATGCAAACCAAGAAAACAGAAGGTATAATTACTTTGGTATGGATGCTGCTTATGGCTCATCAACAAGACATTTATATTTATTTGGAGGAACAGGTGACTTTGGTGATATTGGTGCAAAATCAAAAGGTCAAGATAATCTATTATATGGTGTTAAAGATAAAAACTTCCCTAACTTTAGAATGATTAACATGGGAGAAGCTGGGTCTTATAGTGAAGCATTTAACGCCAAAAAAGTAGATGTAGGATATGAAATAAGTGCCAATTGCGTTAACACAGCAGAAGATTCTGGAGAATGTGCAGCTAGTGGAAAAGATGCATGGGTTTTCAAATTAGACAAACCATATAATAAGATATTTGATGCGGGTGTAAGAGCCGATAATGTAGAAAATCGATATAGAAAAGCGTCTGCTTCCCCCACGGTATTTAAAGGTACAGTATATTATCCAGTTTACGAACCACCTGAAGGATTTGCATCTTGTGGAGTAGGAAATGCATTTATATGTTCTGCAGATGACGAATGTGGAACAAATACTTCAGAAAATATTCAATACTCACAACAAACTACTGGCGAAGATAGCAAATTTGATGACAACTCAGGATGCTACTATTTACAACCAGGCGTATTATCTAAATTAGTTGTTTTCGCAAATAAATTGTTTGCAAACATTACTACGGATAGTGAAGATCAAGCCGATACATTAATAAGTTTACTTTCAAATGAGGGGGATGTTTCAGTATTTAGAAGTGGTTGGCGAGAAAATTACTAAAAAATTTCTATAATCCTAGACTATAAAAATGAAAAATTTCAAGTTTATCGCAATTCTTTATTCTGTAGTTTTTTACGTTTTTACAATAAATTCTGTATTAGCTTTTGTTCCAATGTCAATGTTGCTAGAAGATACGACTTTGACAGAAGATAATACAGCACAAAATACATTTGCCGCATCAGACGTAACATTAACAATTAATGGTGGAGTTACTGTTGGAACTGCAAGTGGAAATTCTCAAATTGATACGGCATCAACAAATTCAAGTATTATAATAAGTGGCGATGCTTTAATTCGAGGAGCTTACAATGGTATTAGAGCGAACAATTCTACTGGATTATATATTTATAATGATGGTTCAATTTCTACTTCACAAACTAGAGCTATAAATTTATTGGGTTCAACAAATGCAGAAATAATAAATAATACATCTGGTATAATTTCTTCTGAAACCGGTAATACGATTGCCGCTAGTAGTGGTACAATCTCAGGAGCAAGTGTAACAAATTCAGGACTAATATATGCTACTAGTGGTACAGCAATCACATTTGGCTCAACTTCAAGCGGAACCACACTGACCAACAATTCTGGTGCTAGAATATACAATGGAAGTTCTGATGAGACTGTTAGACTTGGGGTTTCATCAACTTTAATAAACAGTGGTACTATTGAGAACACAGAAAGCCCTTCATCTGACGCTATAGATATGAAGGGAAATGGCAATACAGTAACCTTTAAAGATAAAGGATTAGTTATTGGTGTCATTAGATCTACTGGATCAAATAATACATTAAAATTTCAACATGGTATGGGGCAATCATATTATTATGAAACAGCTGGTAACGATATGACACTTGAGGATTTAAATGGTAACCAAGTTGTAAAAGGATCGGCAGGCTCGGTTGGCCAAGGTGGAAATGAAACACAAGATGAATTATTAGGATATAAATCACAAGACATTAGAGGTTCATTAAAAAGATATAAAAAAGATAAAAGCGATTTAGACAACAATAAAACTTGGGGTGAAACTTATATTTCAGTATTAGATAGAAAAAAAGATACGGAAAATTTAGGACTTGGTTTTGATTTAAAAAATTTAAGTATTAATTTAATGAGTCCTTTAGAAGAATCAGATTTTATATTTTCAATAGATACAGCAACTCAAAAATTTTCTAACGATCATAATATTAACCATTATGGCTTTTTATCAGGTATAAATTTAAATAATTTTCAATTTTTTAATAATTTAAATAGTGATACTTTTTTATTGGGAGGTATAACATTTCATGATAGCAAAAGAACTATACTTACTAATACCACACCATCTGGTAAATTAGACATTGATGATCAATATCTTTCATTTAAGGCGATAGCTGGAGCAAAACTTAACAACAAAAAATTAAAGCCAGATATAGGTTTTACCTCTGGACTAATGTTAACTCCGAGCCATAGTGAAAGTAAAATATATAAATGGGAGTCCAGAGAAGCAGTTAACTTTTCTGCATATATAGAGGATGAATTTACTCATAGTTTTAATAATGAAAAAAGTAATTTAAATTTTAGCTGGGTTTTAGATTATAGAAGTTTGCTTATTGGAAAAGATCAAAAGTATAAAGTAAATGGCACTAATGCTACGTACACTCAGAAAAATGATTTAACAGAAGAGTTAAGTTTTTCTGCAAATTTAGGACTAAGTAAAAAATTTTTTAGGTTTGGGGTTTTATCCTTTAATATAGATGGCTTTGCATCTACACAACACACAAATGGTATAAAAGGGAATATTAATTATATTTTTAACTTTTAATTTTTAATATTTAAAGTTTTAAATAAAAAAAAATAATCCACAAAAACATAGTAAACATTGTATAGAAAATAATCGCTAGACCAACAGTTGTATCTTGATCTACTTTCTTGCGCCATTTTTTTGGGAAGAAATCTAAGGAGTATGCATAAGCAAATAAAAAAATATTTAAAGCTGAAACTACAATATTAAAAAATAGAAATTTCTCCATTTAAAACTATCCCGCTATACCTACGAGAGGAGGATCGTCGTCACCTGAATCATCTCCTCCATCACACCAACCTTCTCCTGCAATTAAAATTGGATAATATTCTTTATGTGTTTTAACCCAAAGCGCAATTTGTTTTTTTTCAGAACCACTTGAACATTCTGTTTCATCGAACCTCATTCTTCCATCTGTATCTGCTGTTCCATTTTTTGCTGTGTAAACTACATCTTCATCATCACCGTATGGATTTTCCCAACCTTGCTCTAGAAAATGACTTATAAAAATATCATTTAAAGAATTTATTCCACTTGCATCGTTTTCAATATTACAATCTATTGATTTCGAAGAACTTAAAGCGACTGTCCCTCCACCATTTACTTCGCACATAGTAAGTTTACTTTGAATAAATTTAATTGCTTGTTTATGATTTTGTAAAGTTGCATTTCTATTTGCCGATTTAGTGTAACCGTTATAAGCTACAGTTCCAACAGCAGCTAAGATACCTATGATAGCTACCACAACAAGAAGCTCAATTAAAGTAAATCCATTTTGTTTCATATTTTTTTATATTATAAAATATTTTATTTGATTAGAAAAAGAAATAAATAGTATACATCCAATAACGATATAAGGACCAAAAGGAATTTCTGATGACATTTTTTTAGATTTATTTACTAGAGAGGGGGCAACAACTAATAAAGCTACTAATGAAGATATTAAAATTATAAAAGGTAAACTAATCCATCCAAACCAAAAACCAATTGCTGATAATAATTTTGCATCACCAAGACCCATTCCCTCAATATTTCTAAATTTTTTATATAAATAAATTATTGTCCAAATAATTAAATAACCAATAATGCCCCCCAATAAAGAATTTAAATAGTTTGGAAAAATACTTGTATTAAGATTTGGATCAAACGATTTAATAAATCCTATGGCCATTAATGGAAAAGTTAAAGTATTTGGAATTATAAAATGTTTTAAATCTATAAAAAAAATAATTATAAAAAAAATGCTTAATATTGCAAACAGTAAAGTAGTAATTGATATTCCAAATAAATAGTAAATAAACAAAAAACTTAAAACACTTAAGAGCTCTACTAAAAAATATTGTGAGCTAATTTTTTTATTACAATCTCTACATTTTCCTCTTAATAATATAAAGGATATTAAGGGAATATTATCAAACCATTTGATCGTTTTCCCACAATTTGGACAATATGATCTTTTTACTGCAACACTTTGATTTAAAGGGATTCTATGAATGCACACATTAGCGAAACTACCCCAGATGCCCCCTAAGATAATTGATAGTAAAAAAAACACTATTTAAATTTTAATTTGTGACGCGAAATGAACAATTCCATCAATACATGCTTGTATTATTATGACAGCATCTTGTATATGAAGATAAAAGTTAGGTGAATTGATAATGATTTCCATTTTTGGTAAAATTACCAAAAATTTAACTAAATAACAAATATAAAAGATGTTCTTTAAATCAAAAAAGCCAGAGATACCAAAGGAAGACTCTAGAATTCAAGATTTAAATATAATTTCTAATTTAAATCAAGAACTAGCCACTACACTTGATTTAAATGAAACACTCCAAAACGCATTAGAAGTTATAATTAAAAGAATTAACGCCCAAGCAGCAAACATATTCTTAATTGAGGAAAAAAAACAAGTATTTCAGTGTATTGCATCTAAGCATCAAGCTTACCTAGATGAATATGAGATACCATTAACACAAGGAGTAATGGGAAAAGCAATATTACAAAAAAAATGCATTAGAGTAGGTGATGTAAGAAAGGATGTAAGAGAAATAGCTGAATTTTACTTTGATTTAGATAATAAAACAAATTTTACAACTTATTCAGTTCTGTGTGCTCCACTAATTGCTGCAAACGAATGTATTGGAGTCATCCACTGCTTGAATAAAAAAACAAATAATAAACTTTTCGAAGAAAGTGATAGAAAACTTTTAGAAACTCTTTCAATGCCAGCAGCACTTGCAATTAGAAATGCACGAATGGCTAAAGAACTTGTTGATAAAAATAGAATGCAAAAAGAAATAGAAATAGTTGGTGAAATTCAAAAAACATTATTGTCTAAAAATAGAAAAGACCCTTTTCCTATTTCAGGAATTAATATTCCTGCAAAAATAGTCTCAGGAGATTTTTATAATTTTTCTGATCTTGGTAATGGTAAATATGGTTTTGGTGTTGCCGATGTATCAGGTAAAGGAATAAAATCTTCTTTACTTATGTCTAAAGCTTCTAGTCTATATAGATGCTTAAGCAAGACAATGTTTTCAGCCGCTGAACTATTAAATTTACTTAATTCAGAAATTTGTGAAACAGCAGCACGTGGTATGTTTGTTACTATGCTTGTTGGAATTTACGATGCTAACAAAAAAGAGTTGTTACTTTCAAATGCAGGTCATGAACCTCCACTTATCCATACTAAGGATGGTAAGTTTTCTAATTATACAGAAGCTGGACCACCACTTGGAATAATGCCTAAGATTAAATATAAAGAAACAATAATAAAATTTTCAGATAGTTCCATGTACATATTTACAGACGGTATTACAGAAATAAAAGATTCAAATGGAGAGATGCTTGGTGCAGAAGGCTTTCAAAACTATATAACAAAGTACCAATCTACACCTAACAGTGAAAGACTAAAAGTTATAGTAGAAGATATTGTAAAGTCAGGAAAAATTCAGAAAGACGATATAACAATTGTTGTAATTGACTCTGTAAAATGAAAAGCGCAATGATATTTGTAGCAGTAATAATTTCCACAATATAATTTTGCCGTAGAAAAAAGAATAAATATACTTAATGTTATTACAGAAGAGATTGATCCGACTATACCAAAAGCTAAAATATATTATTACAAAGAATTAAATTGTGCTGATGTAGAACTAGATTGGGACATAGATCGAGTAATTAAAAATTTAGAGGCAATTAGTGTAATAATTTATCAAGAACTTACGACTGATATTAGAGGAGAACCACTTTAAAGATTGATCGAGCTCATATTAGGTAGTAAAGTACTCACAATAGGGAGTTATAAAACTAACATGAGTGTTGAAAAAACCAATCTAGGTAATTTAAATGTTGTTTCAATAAAAGAAGCCACAGAAAAAAATAAAACTGAACCAGTATTTTCTAAAGGACTTTATCAATGGGTCATGTTTGTAATCTCTTTATATACAAGGGTAAGAGAGAATTTAAAAATTGACTTTGAGTCTTTTATTATACTTCAAGTAGTCGTTAGTCATTCATTGTACGAAGTAAATAAGTTAGGAATTAAGACGTTTTCTGAACTTGAAGAGGAGATGGTTGATATAATTCATAAAAAACAAAATAAAAAAACAAAACTTACTTTTGCAAGTATTTCAGAAGTTCTTCAGCTTCCAAGAGAAACAGTAAGAAGAAAAGTACTTGAGCTTTGCAAAAAAGATATTTTATTCTTTGAAAGTCAAACTGGTATCAAGCTTTCTAAAGGTTATAAAAATATTTATGGTAGTTTTGTTTCTCAAACAACAAATGATTTAAGTTCATTAATTAATAAATGGGACAAAAGTGGTGCACTTAAATTGTTATTGGAAATGAAAAATAAATGAGCAAATTCTTTTACGCACTTTATGATTTAGCAAATTCAGCTTATACAATGATTATTATTACATTTGTTACTTCAGCATACTTTGCAAACCAAATAGTTGGTAATCCACAGATTGGTGCAGCGTATTGGCAATGGACAGCAGGTCTTTGTGGAATTTTAATTGCACTAACTGGTCCACTACTAGGAGCATTAGCGGATAAGAAACCTGAAGGAAAAATAAATTTTTTACAATTATTTACACTGCTTTGTATTTTGATAACAGGTTTGTTCTGGTTTGCTAAGCCAAATGAAAATTATATTTTTTTTACATTAATAATTTTTTTTATTTCTAATTATTGTTATGAAGTTGGATCTATTTTTTATAATTCACTTTTAAAAAAATGTTCTAGCGAAAAAGATATTGGAAGAACATCTGGATTTGGTTTTGCTCTTGGATACCTAGGATCGGTTCCAATAATTTTAATTTCACTTTATTTATTTGTGCTTCCTGAAAAAACTCTATTTGGTTTAGACAAAAATAAATTTGAACACATAAGATTTATTCCAATTGTTGTATCATGTTGGTTTTTAATTTTTTCTTTGCCAATGATTTATTATTTTAAAAAAAAATTAGTTTATGAAAAAGATAATGATAAAAATTCTACTTATAAAAAAATATTTGAATTGATATGGAATAATAAATTTACTTCTGTTGGCAAATTTCTTTTAGCAAGAATGATTTATTCCGATGCACTTATAGTTTTAATTGCAGGTGGTGGAGTTTATGCATCAGGAGTATTTGGTTTTACACAAGGTGAATTACTTAAGCTTGCAATCTATGGAAACATTGTTGCGTTCATCGGCGTTTTGTTTGGTGGTTATTTAAATGACAAGATATCTTCTAAAATAATTATTTTAATTTGTATTGCAGTCTTAACTTGTACAGTAATCTACGGATCTCTGATAGCTCAGACAAAGAGTCAATTTTTTTATAACGTTATGTTTATATCTTTTTTTATTGGTTCTATACAAAGTGCAAGCAGAGTTATGATGACGAAATTACTTAGCACTAATGATTTAGGAAAAGGTTTTGGATTATTTAGTTTTTCTGGAAGAATTACAGCTTTCGCAGGTCCTTTAACAGTTGGCACTATAACTTATTTGTATTCTCAAAGAATTGGTTTCTTATCTGTTTCAATTTTTTTTATTTTGGGTTTTATTCTTATGCTTTCAACTAAAAATGTATAAAAAAAAATAAATACTACTTAAAATTGTAAAATTTATCATTTGAAAAGCAAAATTTAGAATATTATTCTTATAATTTAAGGTGAATCCAAAAAAATTTTATTTTTTTTAGTATAAAAATGAATTTGGAAAAAAAAATGTTAATGTCTAACACAAAAAAAAATTGCTCTAACACAAAAATAAAATTTTAAGTTGTAAAATTAAAATTTGTTGATTTTATTGACTTTTTTAAAAATTATTAAAATTATTTTTCTCTAACACAAATGAAGAATTTTGCAAAATTTTATTTTGTGTTAGAGTTTTTGTAAATTGTGTTAGAGAATTATGTAAATTTAAAAAAAAATAAAAAAAATAATTTTTATCTCAAATTACAAAAAGTGTTGATTTACATGGTTTATTTAACTTATTATTAAATAATTGCCCAAAATAGGTATATTGATATTTTTTTTGTGTTAGACTTTTACTAAAATTGTGTTAGAGATTCGTAATTATGTTTAAATAAAAAAAAAAATAAACTTATGAGTGAAGACGAAGATAAAAAAAATATTTCTGATAACGAGTCAAAGATTGATGAAAATCAATCTGAAGTAGAAAATTCTTCTACTGATGACAGCACTGAACAAAAAACAGAGCAAATTTCAGATAACAACCAGAATTTACAACCAGATAACGAACCAAGTGCTTCTGAAAAAGAAATAACGCCAGAAAATAAAAGTTTAGATGTTGAAAATACAGCACAAATAACTTCTGAGAGTGAAAGTGAAGAAAATAATAAAAAAGAACACGAAGTAATTCACAAGAAAGATGGAAGATTACATATTTATGTAAGACAAGATAAGTATAAGGGTGAATTAAAATCAAAAAATTGGGTCGGTAGACTTTATCACGACGGAAAACAAAAAATTTCATCCTCTGGCACACCTAATTTAGAAGAAGCAATTCCAATTTTAGAAAAATGGTTCGACGATGTTGTTTCTGGTAAAGAAAAAGAAAAAGAAGTTCAAGCACAAAGTGTTGCAACTGAGCAAACTTCTATACAGTCTGATAATTCTAATCAAATTGAAAATATTCAAGCAACAAACCAATCAACTACAACAACAGAAACTAAAAATGATACAACCAATTTAAATCAAGTTGTTGACGAAGGAACTGAAAATAAAAAATCTAAATTTGCATTCTTAGATAATTTAAAAAATATTAAATTTAAAAAACCAGATTTTATTAAAAATAGTTCAGTATCAAAAAGCTCTTTGCCTGCCGGAGAATTTTCTAAAAAGATAGGAAGTTTTTTTAAATCTAAAATAGGAAAATCTTCAGTTAAAGGTGAAGAAATTGTAGGAGTAGAATTATCTAATAAAGAAATAAGATTAGCTCAACTTTCAAGCAATAAATCAAATCAATGGGTGCTTGATAAATTTTATGTTCACCCAGTAAATTTGCCAGATGATGCAAATATTTTAGATAACGGTGAAAAATTAGGAGCTGAACTTACAATTGCGTTACAGAAATCTAAAATTACTACAATGAATGCTGCGATTGCAATTCCAGTTACTAGTGCGATCATTAGAGTAGTGACAGCTCCTTTAATGAAGGATGAAGAATTACAAAAAGCTATTGAAACCAATTCACTTTGGGAAAATTTAGTTCAATTAACAGATAATCTTGATGATTACTCAATTTTCCACCAAGTTATTAATAGAAATGAAAAAGCTAACACAATGGATATATTATTTGTTGCATCAAAATTAGCTGACATTAATAATTACACATCAATTATAAAACAAAGCAATCTTAATCCAGTAATTATTGACGTAAAATGTTTTGCACTTAAATCTGCGGTTGACCAAATAAATCAAATTTCAAATAAGTCTGAGGACGCAAATCTAACTGCTGTATTAGAGTTTGGTTTAGACGAAAATTACCTTATGATTTTATATGATAATAACCCTATTATTACTGATATATTTTTAAGAGGTCAGGATAGAAAAATACTTTTAGAATCTCAAGATATAGAGGAAAAAGAGGCTCTAGTCAGAAGGTTTATTACACAAGTAAAACAAGCAGTTCAGGATTTTGAGACAAAATATGAAAGAAGAATAAGAAATATAAAAGTTGTTTCCGACTTAAATAATGTAGAAGATTTTTTATCTAGTTTTAGAAAAAATCTTATAAACGTAGGTTTTAATTTGTTTGACCCAATGGATGGATTGTTAATTCCTCAGCAAAATAAAGAAAAAGTAAATTTACCTAATAGATCTTATTTATCAACAGTTGTTGGCCTTGCATTTAGAAAATTAGATGTATTTGGATATTATAAATTTGTTACTGCTGTTAAAAATATAAATTTATTACCTGACAGAAAAGGAATGATTAAAGAGAAAAAGATGAAAGCTTTTTCTAATTTTGCTTTTAAAGGAATAGGAGCAACAGTACTAGCAATTTATACAATTCTCTTTGGTTTATCTTTTTGGAACATTTATTCTTATAACGTTAAGTTAGCTGATTACGATAATGTTCTTAAAACCCATAAATCTAAAAAGCTGGAAAAAGAAAAAATTGCTAAAGAGATGTCAAAAATTACAAAAACTTTAAGATTAAGCAAAACTTTAAAATCCAATAAAAAAATTAGCTATAGAATTTTAGCACAAGTTGCTATGAGCGTACCTAAAAGAGTAAAATTTGCTTCAGTAGATTATAATGGAAGTAATCAAATTGTAATTAAAGGACAAGCACAAAGTGACCAAGATATTTTAAAATTAATTGCAAATTTGGGTTCACAAGAATTAATATCTCAAGCTTCTTTAGGGCAAATGAATTACAGTGGCTCAACCAGTGCATCTGCGGATACAAAAAAAAAGTTTGTGGTTTTTGTACAATTAAAAGGATAACTTTATGGATTTAAAAAATATTAATTTAGATTTAAAAAATATTGATCTACAAACTATCAAGTCAAAAATTCAGGCTATAGATAAAAAAACTTTAATCAAATTTGGTATTGGATTTGGTTCAGTGGTTTTATTTTTAATAATTTATTATGCAATTTTAAATCCAATAGTTAATAAGAAAAAAATCCAAATTGATGACATGCTATCGAAGCAAGATGAAATAACTCAATTTAATAATGAAATAAAAAAAGCAAAAAAAAGTATTAAAAAATTAACACCTGAGTATGAAAAATATTCAACATTATTTCATAGTAAAGCTGAGGTAGAAGGATTGTATCAAACTCTAAGTGTATATGCCGGTCAGAATAATCTAGTTATTTCAAAAATAAAAAAAGGTACTCCTTCTCCTATAACTAAAAAGGCTGCACTAGAAAGTACGAAAAAGAAAAAGAAGAAAAAGAGCAAAAAGAAGAAAACTGATGTAAAAGCCAAAAAGAATATTGCGTATTATAAAATACCAGTAAATTTTCAGATAAAAGGGAATTTCTTAGGATATATCAAATTTAAAAGGGAAGTTGCTATGTCTAGAAAAATGTTAAATTTTGACAAAGAATCCATAAAAGTGGTAAAAGGTAATACAACCAGTACGGTAGTTGTGAGTGGAACATTAACAATAGTAGGTTTGCCAGATGAATTTTTTTAGACTTATAATTATAACTTTATTTATATTTGTTTTTTCACAGAAATCTTTCAGCGATAATCATGATGCTAACATCGTGGAAAAAGCGAAAGAAATTAATAAGCAGATAAAAGAAAAACAAAATCAGACTCAACAAAGTTTAAATCAAGAAATAGTTGAAGAAGAACCTCTGCCTTTAAATGATCCTTTCGCAGGTGATGCATCTACTGCAAGTACATTAATAACTAATGAACCAACAAATGCTTCCGCTAAGTTAAGATCTTATAAATTAGTAGCTTCATTTAATGGTACTGACCAAAGTTTTGCAACATTGGTTGATGATTCAGGCGAGTTTTTAACTTTAGAATTAGACGAAGAATTATCAAACGGATTGAAACTAGTTGATGTAAATTTGAAACAGGTGGTTTTTGAAAAAGATGAGGACAGTAAGTTTTTAATTATTAATTTTAAAAATCAAATAAAGGAAGTAGATGAATATTAAATTTTCTAAAATTTTTGTAATATTTGGTTTGGTTGTTTCGATATTTTTAAGCGGTTGTACTTCTGATGGTAAATTTGGAATGAAAAAATTTAAACATCAAACTCCATTAATAAAAGATGATATTAAAAAGAAGGGAAGAATTGAAGTTGACAAAACAGCAGATATGGGACCTCAGCCTGCAACTGGAGATGTCATTAAATTAGGAAAAAGAAAACAAATTTCTTCTCAAAAACAAAGAAATTATCTTTTGATTTCAGACGATTACAAGCTTTTAAAACAAAATGTATCATTTAAATTTCAGAACTTAGACTATAAATCTGCCATGGAATTAATGGCTAAAGCAGGTGAAATAAATATTTTGATAGGTGATGAGGTTGCTGGTTCGGTGACTGCTCAGCTACTGAATGTTCCATGGGACACAGCATTTAATGCATTATTAGATTTAAAAAATTATGCAGCTGATTTTGATGTATCGAGTAATTTGATAAGAGTGCATTCACCATCAAATTTAACACAACAAGAGTCTACAAAATCTGCAAGAGCACAAGCTGTTAAAAAAAAAGTAGAACTGGAGGACTCAGTCGAGCCAGTTGTTTCAGAAATTTTCAGGCTTTATTACATAAGTCCAGCAGAGGCAAAAGCAACATTGGATGAATTATTTAAAGCAGTCGATGAAGCTTCTTCATTAGTCCAAATTACAGAAGAAAAAACTACAAGATCAATAATTGCAAGAGGTAAAGAGAAGGATTTAGATGTTGTAGATAAAATAATTAGAGAGATAGATGTTAGAACTAAACAAGTTTTAATTGAAGCATTTATTGTCGAGGCAAACTCAGATTTTGAAAGAGCTCTTGGAACTAGACTCGGAGGTTATTATAAAAGAAAAGGAAATGTAGCGGGTGGTGTTCAATCAACAAGCACTGGAGCAGCAGGAATTGGGTCAGCAACAGCTGGTTTAGCTTCTACTACTGATAGTTTAACTGATTTCACTGCAGCTGGAGCTACAAGTGGAATAGGAATATTAAGAAGTACTGGCTCTGCTGTATTAAAAACTGAAATTACTGCACTAGAAATCCAAGGCTTAGGAAAAACAATATCAAATCCAAAAATTTTCACTTTAGATAATCAAGTTGCAACAATTACTCAGGGTGAGGAAATACCATACCAGTCAAGTTCTTCAGAGGGAGCTGACACATCCTTTAAAGAGGCAGCTTTAAAAATGACAGTTACCCCAAGTATTATTGGTGACGGCAATGTTCTTTTGGATATTCAGGTTAATAATGATACTCCAAATAGGTCTAACCCAGGAGATCCAGCAATTAATAAAATGGAAATAAGTACTAAACTTTTAGTTGCTGATGGTGACATTGTTGTAATTGGTGGAATTAAAAAGAACGCTGTTACTAACAGTAAATCACAAACGCCAGGTGCTGGAGATGTCCCTGTAATAGGAAATTTATTTAAAGGTAAGTCAAATACTGATAACATGGATGAATTATTAGTATTTATTGCACCAAGGGTTTTATAGAATGCTTAAAATTAGTAGAGAAAGTGAAATTAATTTAATTAATGTCTTAATTGATAATGATATAATTTCAGGAAAAGATTTAATTAATATTAAAAAGGTAAGTACCGAAGGGAATAAATCTCAGATCGATGCTGTTTTCGAACTTAAACTAACTGATGAGGAAAAAATTCTTGATGTTTTAGTTAAAGAGCAAAATCTCGAGGTTGTAGATCTCTCTAAAATTCAAATTGTCGAAGAAGTCAAAAGTGTTCTACCTTCAAATTATATTAACGTAAATTTTGTTGCACCATTTAAAGTTGACGGAAAAACTCTTCATATTGCAATTTCTGATAGTTCTAAACTTGGTTTGATGAGAAATTTAAAAGCTATTACCAAAAAAAATATTGAACTTCATGCAGCTAAAGTATCGCAAATTTCTGAATTTATCGAAAAGCTTTTATCAGAGAGCGGAGATGTAACTACAGATACAATAAGAAAAGAGAATAAAGAAAAAACAAAAACTTTTGAATCTGATTTAGGTGAAGCAGGGGAGGTTTTAGAAAAAAAACCAGAAGAAGATATCGAAGCCATAGAAAATGAGTCTGAAGTTATAAAATTTAGTACTGCTGTAGTAGCAGATGCAATAAAGTCAGGTGTTAGTGATATTCATATAGAACCCTATAGGTTTAGCTCAAGAGTGCGTTACAGATTAGATGGTATGTTAACTGAACAAGAACAGTATAGGAAATTTCTTCACGATAATTATGGTGCAGTTGTGACCCGTTTTAAAATTATGGGTAAACTTGATATAGCAGAAAGAAGACTGCCTCAAGATGGAGCTATTAATTTTAAAATTGACGGGAAAGTAGTCGATTTACGTTTATCTATTTTACCGACTGCAAATAATGAAAGAATAGTAATGAGGGTTTTAAACAAAGATGCTGGCGATATTACTTTAGAGCAATTAAACTTTGACGATGTTGATTTAAAAAATTTAAGAAAAGCAATACACGGTACTCAAGGATTGATACTTGTAACTGGACCAACTGGTTCAGGAAAATCAACAACTCTTTATAGTATTCTTAAAGAAGTCAGCAAACCTCACTTAAATATATTAACAGCAGAGGATCCAGTTGAATATGAGTTAGATGGAGTAGGTCAAGTTCAAATTAAGGATGATATAGGATTAAGTTTTGCTGCTGCATTGAGATCATTTTTAAGACAAGACCCAGAAATAATATTGGTTGGAGAGATGAGAGATAAAGAGACAGTTGATATTGGACTAAAAGCTGCGCTGACAGGACACTTAGTATTTAGTACACTTCATACTAATGATGCTCCAAGCACAATAACTAGATTACAGAACATGGGAACACCTGATTATTTAATAAGTGCTGCTTGCCAAATGGTTTTGGCACAAAGGTTAGCTAGAAGATCGTGTAAAGATTGTAGAGTTCCTGACGACGATGTCACTCCAAAGGTTTTACAGGATTTAGGCTTTAGCCCAGAGCAAGCATCGAGAGTTAAAGCGCTGAAAGGAAAAGGTTGTCCTAAATGTAAAGACAGTGGGTACAAAGGTAGACAAGGTATTTATGAAATATTGGTTGTTTCAAAGCCAGTTAAAGAGGCAATCTTAAGACAAGCAACAACACCTGAATTGAGAGAAATAGCAATTAAAGAGGGATTTCAAACAATGCAGGATATGGGCAGAAGATTAATTGCAAATGGAGAGCTAAACTTCAGAGAGTACGAAAGAGTTTTATCGGCTTCATAGAAAATTATGGAAGCATTTACATACAAAGGTATCGCAGACGGTAAATATGTTGAAGGTGAGATAGAAGCCATTAATCAAGAAGAAGCATCTCACAAACTTAAAGAACAAAAAGTAATAATCACAAATCTTATAAGATCAAAGAAAAAAAAAGGCGAAACTAAAGCGAAATCTAAAGGTGGAGGATTTTCTTTTGGGAAAAAGAAAGTTAAAGTAGAAGATATACTCATATTTTCAAAGCAATTTGCTACAATGGTTAAAGCAGGACTGCCTATCCTAGAGGTTCTTGGAATGTTAAGAGATCAACTTGAAAACCCTTCAATTAAAGAATTAATAGAAGACATCAGAAAAAGTCTTGAAGGTGGTGTAACTTTATCAAAATGCTTTGAAAAATATCCGCAATACTTTGATAACGTTTATTGCAATCTAGTTAAAGCAGGTGAAGCGAGTGGTAAATTAGATGTTTTTTTACTTAAAATTGTAGACTCGCTTGAAAAAAAAGAAAAGATTAAAAAGAAAATTAAATCTGCATTGATGTATCCTTCAATAATGTTCACTGTAGCAGTAGTTGTAAGTGCTTTTATGTTAATAAAAGTAGTACCTGTTTTTGCTAAGATGTACGCAGGAATGGGAGTTGAACTTCCAGGCACTACAGCAGCAATAATGTCGATGAGTGATTTTTTACGGGGAACTGGTGGACTGGTTTTACTATTTGGATCTATAGGCTTTTTTGTAGCATTTAAATATTTAACAACTAAAAACGAAGCAATAAAATATAAATGGCATAAACAAATTTTAAAACTTCCAGTATTCGGTGATTTAATTTTAAAATCATTATTAGCAAGAATTTCCTTAATTATGGGAAATCTAAGCGCTGCAGGTGTAAATTTATTAGAAAGTTTAGAAATTGCTAAATCAGTTAGTAATAATGTTGTTGTCACTGAAGCTTTAGAAAATGTTAAAAAAGGTGTTTTTTCTGGTGACACATTAACAAAACTTTTTTTAAAGGAACCTTTGTTTCCTCCAACTTTCAGCCAATTAATTTCAGTAGGTGAACAGACTGGACAGTTAGATGAAATGTTTAATTCAGTTGCGATGTATTATGAGGAAGAATTTGACGGCGCCGTTGACAATATGTCTAGTTTAATTGAACCAATAATGATTGTTTTTATGGGAACAATGATCGGTGGATTGATGATTGCAATGTATTCACCAATATTTAATGTTGGTGCACTAATCGGCTAAATTTTTTTTGTAAGAACAAGATGATTAACCCACTGTTGTTCATTTTTTTTAAAAACAGCATCATCCATTATTTGTTTAATAAAATATGTTCCTAAGCCACCAGGCTTAATATCGTCAAGTTTTCTATGCTGCACATTTCCTGGAACTACAGGCTTTCCTTTGTCAAAAAATCCTATTTCCAATTCGTTATCTTTTAAAGATATTTTTATTTCCATTCTATCTGTAGTCTCAGCAACATCTTTATAACCATGTTTTACAATATTTTGGGCAGCTTCAGCGATTGCTAATACAAGTTCATCTTTTTGGTCTTGAGGTAGCTCTATTTTATTAAAAACATCTCTTGAGAAAGTTCTTACCTCTTTTAAGCTAGCACTGCTTACAAGAAAATCTTTTGACTCTGAAATATTCATTACTCTAGATTTAATATCTGTTCTAATTTTGCCATCATTATTACTTTTAAAACAGATTTACTTACTTCTTTAACTATTACTTTTGTATTACTTTCTAATGCTTTTTGGTGACTTTCTATAAGAACGGATATTCCTGAAGAATCCATATAAGATACATCTTTTAAGTTTAAATGAACTTCCTTACCAGACTCTACTAATGGTAAAATTACCTCTTTTGCCTTTTCAGTCACGTCCATATCAATCTCACCATTGAGAAATACTGTACTAACGTTTCCTTCCTCTGTAACTTTGTATGTCATATAATTTTACAATTTAAAGTGATAGCATATATACGTTCTATATAAATAACTAAATTTTACCCATTCTGGGGAAAATTGCTTAAATTTATATAGTATAATTCATATTTATAAAGTGTTTACTTATTATAAATAATTATTAAAAATTAGATAAAAATAAAAAAAAAAAGGAATAAAATGAAAAACAACAAAGGTTTCACACTTATTGAATTGCTAGTTGTTGTTGCAATTATAGGTATTTTAGCAGCTGTGGGAACTGTTGCATATACAGGTTATACTGCTTCTGCACAAAAGAATGCATCAAAAACTTTATATTCACAATCAGTTAAATATTTAACTGCAGAAATACAAAAGTGTATTTTAAATCCATCGGGTACTGCAATTGAGGGTAAAATCACTTGCAATGCTAGCCCTTCGCCTTCAGATTGGGCAGACGCATTAGAGGAAAAATCAACTGATAAGAATCCTCATAATTCATCTGAAGCAGCAATTTCAGTTGCTGACGCTGGTACTACTGAGGGTACATTATATGTAACAGCGGTAGATGGAGATCCTGATGCAACTCCTCCAACAGAAGATAGCCTTACTCTTACAATGACACCGGCAGATGGAGAAGATACGTTATCGCAAGAAATTACTTTAGAGTAAAAAATTTTTTTATGACTAGAAGCTCTGGCTTTACATTAATAGAGCTTCTAGTTGTAGTCGCGATCATTGGAATTTTATCAGCGGTTGGAACAGTTGCCTATTCAGGTTACGTAGCAGGTACACAACAAAAATCTGCAGAAAGCATGTTAATGACAATTGGTTTAGCACAAACCGAAGAGATGTCTAACTATGGAAGTTATTATTCCTCAGACGGATCAGAAACAGTAGGAACTGATTGCACACCAAGTGAAGCTACTTCAGGAAATATTGGATCGGAATTATTCGGAAAAGCAGAATATATTGACACAGAAGATATTGATTATAATTTTTGTACTTATATTTCAGCCACAGGATTTACCGCAATTGCATCAAATGGCACATGTACTATAACTACAGATGAAACAGGGGCAACAACTACTGAGGGGTGTTAACTTAATAAAAAAATTGAATGAAGAGGGGAAGTCAAAAAAAACGTTTTGGAAAAAAAAGGAAAGTTTTAAAAAAATCTTCCTCTAAATTTGGAATTTATGGAGTATTAGCTTTTTTTCTATTTCTTGGACTTTTTTCTGAAAGCGTAAGAACCGTTCCTGCTGGTGCCTTTAGTGAACTAACTTTTGATAGAAATTTAAAAATAGAGGATTTAAATTCTAAACTTATTGAGCAAAAAGTTTTAAATGCTTCATATATCAAATCTAGCAAAATTAAAGATACAATTAAAAAGGACGAAATTATTAAAACTAATCAAAAAAAACTTTTAAATGTAACAAAAATTTTTGAAAATAATAAAAAAATAATTATTGCTAAAACTCCTGAGATTAAAATTAAAAATACTGAGGAGTCACTCATTATTGAAAATAAAATTAAAAATACAGTTTTAGATGTTCCAAAAATTGAAGAAACTATAAAATTAGCAGAGACAAGTGCAACTACTATTACAGTCGATGGTGAGGAAAAAGTAATTCCAGGAACAATGGACAAAAATATTACGTATATGCAAATTCTTCAAAAGCCTAATGATTTAGAATTAAACCTTAAATACGCTCAGCAACAAGGAAAAATGGGTAATTACAAACAAACAATAGCAACACTTGAAAGACTAAATATGATTTATCCAGATAATATTGAAATTAAATTATATTTACTATCAGTTCTTGTACAAGCAGACTCTCCCAATAAAGCTTTAGGTGTAATTGATGATATAAAAGCTAATCCAGATGTAACAACTGAAGATTTAGAAACAGTAAGTGAGATAGAACAGGAAATGAAAGATAGAAGAGCTCCTAAACTTTGGTATGTAATGGCAGAAGTATCTAGTGGAGGAATTCAAAGCAATAATGTTAATAGTGTTTCAAAAACAAGAAGGCAATATAGCTCAGGAAGCATTTCCAATTTTAATTCTGCCATGTTTGATAGAACTTATACAAATGCAATCAGTTTAACTGCAATAAGATCAATAGGAGAGGGATCATCATTCACAATTAATGCAAGTTTTTCGGATTCAAGACAAAATCAAGGAACTTCTGATACCGCTGACGGTTATGGTCTAATGTTAGGTTACGATACTACAATTGGTAACCAAAGTTTAAGTCCATACTTAATGTTAGGGAAAACTGATTATCAACACGATGCTGATAGCTTTTCATTAATGGCAGGTTTAAGTGGATCTTTTATGGCAGGTGAGCGTTCAACAATTGGTTATGGTTACACTTACTCTGAAAGTAAAGGCAATGAAAATGCAAGTGGAACTACTGCAAACGAAACTAATGCGGTTGGTCATTCAGTTTCTGTAGAGCATGGTTTTATGTTTAATGATGTCATTTCTACAAGTTTGGGCTCAACCTTCAGTATCTCAGAGGCAAAAGTTGGAACAAATGATTTCGTTACATATGATTATTCAGCCAGAATAAATCTTGCACTACCTTGGTCATATATTTCAATTGGCAATGGATTAAGTTTTAACGATTATATACATCCTGATTCTAGCACAACATCTGAAAAAAAGAGATCTGATATGGCAAACACTATCGATCTTATGTTAATAAAAGCTGTAGGTGATTTTTTTCCTTCAATTGATCCTAATAAAAACTTACTTATGACTTTATCAATGGATAGAGTATTCTCTGAAGGAAATATGATGAATTACGATTACATCAGCGATTCCATATCATTTAATATCTCAAAGTCGTTTCAGTTATTTAAGGATTAAAAAAACTTATAAATTCAAAACATTATATATGGCTTAAAAAAACCTTATTTTTCAATGTTATTTTTTGATCAAAAACCCCAAAATAGTGTAAAAATGACTTTGAAGATGTGTACTATTGTATATATTCAGTCTAATGAAAAAATTATTATCACTAATAGCTAGCTTCGTGCTTTTTGCTAATTTGGTACAAGCTCAAGAGTTGAGCATTGATAAACAATTAGTCGGTATAGTCGGTGCAATATCTGGTACAGTAAAAACTGAAACTAGAACACTTAAAGCTGGTGATAAAATATATTTAAACGAAACGATTTATGCAGCTGAGGGAGCAGGTACTCAGCTATTATTACTTGATCAATCGACATTTACAATTGGATCAGACTCTGAAGTTGTAATGGATACATTTATATACGATCCAGCAACAAATGATGGAAAAATAGTTGCAAGTGTAAAACAAGGAAGCTTAAAAGTAATTTCTGGTTTAATAAGTAAAAAAAATCCTGACAGTTTGACAGTTGAGGTTCCTGAGGGAACACTCGGATCAAGAGGAACAGAATTTCAAACAATAGTATCAAAGAAAAGAACGGACACTTTATTAATCGGTCCAGGTAAAAATAATACATTAGGTTTAAGACCAGGTGCTGTTTTAGTCGGTAATAAGTTTGGAAGTACTATGTTGAACAATCCATACAGTATTTCAAGCATGAAAAATGGACAAGCTCCAGATAAAGCAAAACAAATTACAAAAAACCAATTGAAGAAATTTAAAAAGAAAATGAAAGCTTTAAGAGTTGCAAAAGCTGACGGAACTTCAAAAGAAGAAAGAAAAGCACTTAGAAAAAAAATTAGACAAGATTTAAAGGCTCAAGGTTTTGAAAAAGAAGAAATAAAAGCAATAATCAAAGAAAACTTAAAGAAGGACAACGAAAAAAGAATAGTTCTTCTTCAACAAGAAGTAGATAACAATATAGATGTAACGGATAATAATGTAATTGATGAAGACGCAATTATACAAAATGAAATTACTGAAATTAATGAAATAGAAAGTCCAGAACCAACTCCTGCGATAGAGAAAAAAGATAAGAAAAAAGAAAAGAAAGCAATTAAAGGAGACAAAAAGAAGAAAAAGAAAAAGAAAGTAAACAAAAAGAAAAAAGGCAAAAAGAAAAAAGCTGTAAAAGAAAAGAAAAAAGGAAAAAAGAAAAAAGCAGTAAAGAAAAAGAAAGAGAAAAAGAAAAAAGCAGTTAAGAAAAAATCTACTAAAAAGAAAAAAGCAGTTAAGAAAAAATCTACTAAAAAGAAAAAA
>CACEMD010000006.1 GCA_902560625.1 uncultured Pelagibacteraceae bacterium | reverse complement strand
AATTTCATCCGTATTCCAAACGATTGTAATTTCATCATACATTTTTTTATCTAAAATTTTTATTTTAGACGGATAGTCTTTTAATAGATTTCTCTGCTCTAAAACCTCAGTAAGTGAGTGATATTTTTGTATAAGCGTTCTTCTTTTTACCTCTGTAGGATGTGCTGTTAAAACGATCCCGATATTCAAACTTTTTGCAATATTATAAATTTTATTATTTGGAATTTTCTTATCTTTAAAAAAATTTTCAAAAATTTCTTCAATAAAAATGTTATTAAGTTTATTATTAATTTTTTTATTTTCATATTGGTCAAGTGTTCTTGTTGCATCAATTGATTCTGCAAGATTATAAAAGTTCATAAAATGATTAAAAGCTCTAGTTAATTTAAACAACTTTTCTGCATCTAATTTTTTAATTTCAGAGGAAATTTTTTTAAATGGATTTTTTTGATTTTTATTTGCTACGTTAGCCTTTGATAATAATCTTATTTTTTCAACTAAATTAAAAAATTGTTGACCTTCTTGTTCTTTAATAACTTTTCCAAGAATATTTCCTAAATAACGAACATCATCTCTTAAAGCTTTAGTTGGAATTCTTTCGTAATATAAATCTCTTTTGAGCATATTGTTTAATACTTATTCTATAACCTTATGAGTTTGTGTTCCTAATTTATCTATACTTAAAACAACCGTGTCACCACTTTTTAAAAATCTAGGAGGTGACATATTTTCACCAACGCCTGGTGGCGTTCCGGTGCAACATATATCTCCAGGAAATAAAGTCATACAATGACTCATATAGGACACTAATTTTTTTACATCAAATATCATTTGATTTGTATTTCCAGTTTGCATTCTTTCTCCATTTACATCTAAATGCATGTTTAAATTTTGAAAATCAGGAATTTCATCTTTGGTAAATATAAATGGTCCAATTGGTCCGAATGTATCAAAACCTTTTCCCTTATCCCAAGTAAGACCTCTTTTTTTTTGAAATTCTCTTTCACTAACATCATTTACTAAAAAAAAACCAAGCACATGATCAAGTGCATTGTCCTCAGAAACATACTTAGCTTTTTTACCAATTACGAAACCCAGTTCAACTTCCCAATCTGTATGTGAAGAGTTTTTTGGTATCTGTATATCATCATTGGGACCACATATACAGTTAGTGAATTTTGAAAAAATAATTGGTTCACTTGGTATAGGTAAATTTTGTTCTAGTGCGTGGTCTTTAAAATTTAAACCTATGCCAATAAATTTTGAGGAATTATTAACACATGCTCCAATTCTTTGATCTTTTGAAATTATAGGTAAGTCTTGAATTTCTAATTCGTTAATTTTATTTAATGTTTGAAAATTTAAATATTCTGGATTAAAATCTTGTATAATATTAGATAAATCTCTGTAGTTTTCCTCTTTATCTAATATTACTGGTTTTTCTTTTCCTGCTGATCCAACTCTTAGAAGTTTCATAGTTTTTAATATTTTATCCCTTTAAACCAAGGTGGGTATATTTGACGTTAAGATAATCTTTAATAGCCATTGAACCACCTTCTCTTCCATATCCAGTTTGTTTAATTCCTCCAAAAGGTGCTTCAGCAATTGCTACAACAGGAGTGTTTACTGCTACTGTACCTGTTTCCATCATTTCTGATGCTTTATGAGCTTTTTCCATTGAATTTGTGCAAATATAACTACAAAGACCCAGATCATTATTGTTAGCTCTTTTAACAACTTCATCAAAAGAATTGAAAGACAACATTGGAACAAGCGGTCCAAAAGGTTCTACTCTCATTATTGTAAAATCATCTTTTACATCATCAAAAATAGTTGGTTCATAATAAAAACCTTTATTGAAATCAGAAGGTCTCTTTCCTCCTAATAAAACTTTAGCACCCTCTTTTTTAGTAGTTTCAACTAAATCTTCTAATTCATTTAATCTTTTTTTTGTTGTTAATGGACCTAATTGAACGTCTGGATCCATGCCATTTCCAATTTTTAATTTTTTAGTCTTTTCAACAAAAAGATTTACGAACTCCTTTTTCTTTTTTTCATGAATATAAAACCTATTTGGGGAAATACATACTTGGCCATTATTTCTAAACTTTGCAGAAATTGCCATATCAGCAGCTTTTTTTATATCTGCATCTTCAAATACAATAAATGGAGAATGTCCACTTAACTCCATAGTAACTCTTTGAACTTTATCTGCAGCTTGTTTAAGTATTAATTTTCCAACTCTAGTTGATCCTGTTATTGAAATTTTTTTTATTATATCTGATGAAATTAATTGTTGAGCAATACTTGGTGGATCTCCTGACAATAAATTTACTACTCCTGGAGGAACACCACACTCTCTACATATATCAACCAGTTCCATTACTGTCCCTGGAGTAATAACATCAGGCTTAACAATTACAGAGCAACCTGCAGCAAGTGCTGTAGAAATTTTTCTTGATGATAAAACTAAAGGAAAATTCCAAGGTGTTAGAGCCGCAACAACTCCAACAGGCTGATAATAAACATGGACTCTTGTGTCTGCAAATCTACTTTCTACTGTTTGACCAAAAATTCTTTTTGTTTCTTCTGCATTCCATTCAAAGATATCAGCAGAACCATTAACTTCACCTTGAGCCTCTTTAAAAGGTTTACCCACTTCTAAAGTCATCCATTTTGCAAGGGTGTCGCGTTTCTCTCTCATCTTATCTGCTATCTTTCTTATGATGCTTGATCTTTCCCATGGTGAAGTATTTTTCCAAATTTCTAAACCTTTTTCAGCAGACTTAAGAGCATTATCCACATCCTCTCTTGATGCTTTTGATGCATTGCCTAATATTTCTTCAGTTGCAGGATTTATTACTTCATAGGTTTCTTTATTTTTTGATTGTTGCCACTTTCCATCAATAAACTGTCCAAATTTGCTATACATAATTTTTTTTTTATGATCTATTAATTGAATAATATAATTTAAATATATAACTTAATTTCATTTAAATAAAGTGTCAAAGTTTTTCCCTCTAATTTTTGTTATTCTTTGGTCATCAGCTTTTATTACAACATTACCAATCGTTTTAAATAGTGATCCATTCTCAGCATTGGCATTTAGATTTTTCTTTGTAGCAATTTGTTTTTTTATTTACTGTTTATTTAAAAAACTCAAAATATTAATAAGTATTAAAAATTTATTTAATTCTTTAAGTACTGGTATTTTGTTCCATGGTTTTTATCTAGGGGGTGTTTTTTATTCAATTTTTGTTGGATTACCAACTGCAATTGTTGCTTTAATAGTCACTTTGCAGCCAATACTCACAAATATTTTGGCAGGACCCTTTTTAAAAGAAAAAATTTTATTAAATCAATGGATAGGAATATTTTTAGGATTTATTGGGTCGGTTTTGGTAATTGGTTTTGATGTTGGAAAATCCTTGCCGATAGATGGAATTATAGCAGGGATTATTGCTTTATTAGCAATAACTTCTTCGACCATTTGGCAGAAGAGAGTTAGTAACAATATTCCGCTAGCTGTAAATAACATGTACCAAGCTATTGGTGCTGTAATATTTCATCTTTTCATATTGGTATTTATATTTGAAAGACCATTTCTAAATATCAATTCACAGTTTTTACTAGCAATGTCTCATCAAATATTTTTAGTATCTCTTGGAGCATTTTCTATTTTAATGTATTTAATAAAAAAAAATTCTGCTAGCAAAACGGTATCTTTATTTTTTTTAATTCCAATAGTTACAGCAACTATGGCCTGGATATTTTTAAATGAAAATTTAACAACTGTAGATTTAATAGGATTTATAATGGTATCTATTGGTGTATTTATAGCTACAAGAAAATAAAACCATCTTATACAATTTTAGTTGAGACAATTTAATTTTTTTACAATTTTATATTTTTTGCTAAAATATTTTTTTAAAAAAAGGAGATATTATGAAAGCGTATATTATGGGAAACTATACAGAAAAAGCTTTTCAGGGATTTATGAAAGATCCAACAAGCGATAGAAAAGCAGTTGTAGAACAATTAACAAAAGCTGTAGGTGGAAAAATACACAGTATGGATATAGTTAGAGGTTCATATGATTTTATAGTTTTAGTTGAACTAGAATCTTTTGATGACTTCGCGGCTATTAAACTAGTTGTAGAGTCATCTGGTGCCGTAAAAAATATGACAATACTAGAGTCTATAGATTTTACAAAAGCAACAAATAAAGCAAGTAAGATTGGTTATAAACCACCAGGACAGTAGAAAATTTATTATTTTTTGTCGTTATCAACGACCAGGCAGATTTCTGATTTAGTCAGAAATCTGCGACCTGTTCCATTGTCTAATGAAAACATGCCACCTATTCCTTTAACAGCATCAATAGTTAGATCAGTATGTTTCCATTTTTCATATTGGTCTCCATTCATATAAAAAGGTACACCCCCGATTTCTCCCAATTTAACATCATTATCACCTAAAGGAAATTCTCCTTCTTGAAAACACATGGGAGCACTTCCATCACAACAACCACCTGATTGGTGAAACATTAATTTTTCTCCGTATTTCTCCTGAAGCTCAGATAGTAAATTAAGAGCTGAATGTGTTGCTGATACTTTCATTTTTAAAGTACGGCCCATGATTTAGAATCATGGGCCAGTATATATTATTGTTTAAAAGAAGCCTAATTTCTTTTCAGCATAAGAGACATGTAAGTTCTTATTCTGTCTATAATGATTAAGCATCATTTTGTGAGTTTCTCTTCCAACTCCTGATTGTTTGTATCCACCAAATGGTGAGTGAGCTGGATAAGCATGATAACAGTTAGTCCATACTATTCCTGCTTGTATCTCTCTACCCATTCTGTGAGCTATATTTCCATTTCTAGTCCATACAGCTGCTCCTAAACCATAAAGAGTATCATTAGCAATTTTCAACGCTTCTGCTTCATCTTTAAATTTAATCACAGATACAACAGGTCCAAAAATCTCTTCTTGAGAGATTCGCATGCTGTTATTAGCTTCAAAAATAGTAGGTTGGATATAATTACCTTTTTCTAATCCACTATTAAGCTTAGCAACACTGCCACCTGTTAGAACTTTAGCGCCTTCTTTTTTTCCAAGTTCAAGATAAGACTTAATCTTCTCCATCTGTTCTACTGACGCTTGCGCTCCAATCATAGTTTCCATTTTTAATGGATTGTCTTGTACAACAGCTTTTGTTCTTGCAATAGCTCTTTCCATGAATTTATCATAGATCGACTCTTGAATTAAAGCCCTACTTGGACAAGTACAAACTTCACCCTGGTTAAGATTGAACATTACAAATCCTTCTATACATTTATCAAAAAAGTCATCATCTTTTTCCATGATATCTTCAAAGAAAATGTTAGGAGATTTTCCACCTAATTCCAGTGTAATCGGAATTATGTTTTGTGCAGCATACTGCATAATCAATCTTCCTGTTGTTGTTTCACCAGTAAATGCAACTTTAGCAACTCTTTTAGATGAAGCTAAAGGTTTACCTGCTTCTAATCCAAAGCCACTTACAATATTCACAACTCCTGGAGGTAATAAATCACCAATCAGTTCCATCATTACCATAATTGATGCAGGTGTTTGCTCTGCTGGTTTTAAAACAGAACAGTTTCCAGCTGCAAGAGCTGGTGCTAATTTCCATGTAGCCATTAATAATGGGAAATTCCATGGAACTATCTGACCAACTACTCCTAATGGTTCATGAAAATTGTATGAATATTGATTATTACTAATCTCAGCAATAGAACCTTCCTCAGCTCTGATTACTCCAGCAAAATATCTCCAGTGATCAATTACCAAAGGTAGATCTGCTGCCATACATTCTCTTATTGGTTTTCCATTGTCTAAACACTCAGCAACAGCTAATAAGTTTAGGTTTTTTTCTAAAACATCAGCAATTTTATACAAGATATTTGATCTTGTTGTGATGTCCGTCTTTCCCCACTCAGGGAAAGCTGCGTGAGCTGCATCTAATGCTGCTTCAACGTCTTTTTCGTTAGATCGTGCAACTGAACAGATCTTCTCATTAGATATCGGGCTAACATTATCAAAATATTTGCCTGATTTAGGTTCTACAAATTTTCCATTAATGTAGTTTCCATATTTTGCTTTAAATGGAAATTTAACCTTTAGATGAGAGGTATCTAGAACCGAAGACACTTTCATTGCTTCTGCACTCATATACTCTCCTTAGTTAGTTTTTTTATAAATATTATTTAAAACTCTTTTAAGTTGAATGTAAATGACACAATTTACTTTCTCAACTTGTGCTTGAAAATTTTAAATATATGATAAGTTAAATTCATGGAAAAAGACTTTTTTAGTAAACTTAGAATTTTAGATGGAGGAATGGGGCAAGAATTGCATGCTAAGGGTCTTGTTTCAAAAGGAACTCTCTGGTCAACAAGTGCAGTATTAGATGAAAAATATCACGGATTAATAATTGATACTCATTTAGCTTATATTGAGGCTGGTGCTGAAGTTATTACTACAACTAACTTCTCAAGCAGAAGAATAAGAATGGAACAAAATAAAGTAAATAATCGTTTTGAATATGCAAATAAAAAAGCTTGTGAACTTGCGATGATAGCTAAAGAAAAATCTAAAAAAGAAATATTAATTGCTGGCAGTATACCTGCGCAGCATGATTCATACAAAGAAGATACGAGAAACAAAGAAGTTATTTATAAAGCTTTTAATGATCAAATAAATTGTGTCAAAGATTTTATAGATTTCTTTTATTTAGACGTTATTTCAAGTGGTAGAGAAATAGGAATAGCATCAGAAATAATTGAAAAGTTAAACAAACCTATCTTAGTAGGTATACATTTATTAAAAAATGGAAAACTTCCATCAGGTGAAACAATAGATGAAGTATTAAATAAATACAAAAGTCCAAACTGGATAGGGATTATTGGATCATGCATATCAATGGAGATTGCTGAAAACTCAATAAATAGTCTTAAATTACATAAATTACCATTTGGCTACAAAGTAAATCTTTGGGGTGATGATGAGCCATCTCCGGTAAGAAAAATTAATAATGCAAAATATAATGAGGACGCAGTTAATTTAAACACTGTAATGGGAAAAAGAGAAGTATCAGAAGAAATATTTAAAAATTTAGGAAAAAAATTTGTTGCAAACGGAGCAACAATTCTTGGTGGATGTTGTGAGACAAATCCTAAGCATATATCAGCTCTATCTAGTTTGAAACAAGATTTTGTTTAATTGATCTTCTTACAAAATAAAATCCCAGAATTACTGCAAATAATGCAATTAAAACTTTAAAGGTTATTACCTCTTTTAGAAAAACATAACCTAATATTACTCCAAATATCGGTATGAGGTAAGCTACTTGTGAGTGAAATACCAAACCATTTTTTTTTAAAATATGAAATCTTATTAACCAAGCAATACCAGTAGGGAAAATTCCTAAATATATTAATGATAAAGTCGAGTCTAGTCTTGGAGTAAGATTCCAAGGTTGTTCATAATACATGGCGATTGGGAATATAATTAATGATCCCCAAATTAAAATAGAACTTGTCAAATTTTCATTTTTTTTTTTACTAATTTTTAAAGTTAAAATTCCTCCTATTACATAAAAAGTAGATCCAACTAGAATCATAAGAGCATAAAAAAAATTTTCATTATTTATTAAAATATTATCAGAAAATAAAATTATAATTCCTAAGAAACCAACAATTACACCTATAATTTTAGTAAAATTTATTTTTTCTGTTTTTGTAAAAAAATGCGCAAGAATTGCTGAACTTAATGGTGTAGTTGACATTAAAATTGCAGCAAGATTACTTTGGATTTTTTGAACACCGTAAGCAATTAAAAAAAAAGGTATTACAAGATTTACAAAACCTATTAATGCAAACCAATACCAATCTTTTGAAAATGCTTCAATTTTTATATTTTTAAAATAACATAAAATAACAATTAGAACTGCACCAAGAAAGATTCTCAAAAACGCTATTGTTAAAGGTCCATAAGAATAAGTTGCTATTTTAATATTAAAAAAAGCTGAAGCCCATATTAATGATAAAACAGATAACAAAATATAATCTATTGATTTTGGACTTGTCATTCTATTATATCCATAATTTTCCCTGATGTAATTTGTTGTAATTTTATAAAACTAATTTCAAAAACGCAATTTGGGTGACCTGCGGCTGCATAAATTTTTTCGAACCTTTGTAAAGAATTATCGACAAATATTTCTATTGAATTTAAATGGCCAACAGGTGAGACGCCGCCTATTGTATACCCAGTTTGATCTTTCACTTCATCGGGACTTGCCATACAAACATCTTTTTTTAAAGTAATTTTCTTGAGTTTATTAAGTGAACATTTTTTATCACCAGACACTAAACATAAAAGAAAAGAATTATCAGTTCTAAAAAGAAGACTTTTAACAATTGCTCCTACTTCACAATTTAAAGAATTTGCTGCGTCTATCGCTGTTCTAGCTGTCGTTTTTAATACAATAATTTTTAAATTCTCATCAAATTTTTTAAGAGCTTGATCTGCCCTTTTTACTGATTCTTTATTTAATAAGTTTTCCATACAACTATTAATTGATTGCCTAGCACTAATAATTAGGTTTATAATATATGCACAAATTGCATAAGAGATATAAATTTAATAAGGGATATTATTACATTTTTTTCTGTTAAAAAACCACTCTAATTGGGAGGATAATATGAGCGCTGGTAACATTTTAAAACTTATAAAAGATAAAAATATAGAATATGTGGATCTAAGATTTACAGATCCTAGAGGAAAACTACAACATCTTACAATGGACTCAACAGTAGTCGATAATGGTATGTTAAATGATGGTGTTTTCTTTGATGGCTCTTCAATTGCGGGTTGGAAGGCAATTAATGAGTCTGATATGATTTTAAAACCTGATCTAACAAGAAAAATTGTAGATCCATTTACATCACACAATACCCTTATTTTGTTTTGTGATATTTTAGACGCTATCAAAAAAAATCCTTATGAGAGAGATCCTCGAGGAATTGCTAAAAAAGCTGAGGCTTATTTGAAAAAAACTGGTATTGGTGACAAGGCTTTCTTTGGGCCTGAGCCAGAATTTTTTGTTTTTGATGATGTTAGAATTAAAAATGATATGAATGAGACAAGTTTTTCAATCGATAGCACTGAAGGTCCTTATAACTCTGGAAAAAAATACGAGAATGGTAACATGGGTCATAGACCAGGGATTAAAGGAGGTTATTTCCCAGTTCCTCCAGTTGATAGTGCTCAGGACATGAGAAGCGAATATTTAAAAGGTTTAAGAGATGTTGGAATTAAAGTCGAAAAGCATCATCACGAGGTAGCTCCTAGTCAACATGAGTTAGGAATGTATTTTGGAACTTTAGTAGATCAAGCTGATAATGTTCAACTTTATAAATATGTAGTACAGATGGTATCACACTCTTTTGGCAAAACTGCAACTTTTATGCCTAAACCGGTCAAAGGTGATAATGGTTCAGGAATGCACACGCACCAATCAATTTGGAAAGGTAGTACGCCTGTATTTTCTGGAAATGAGTATTCAGGATTGTCCAAGACAGCTTTGTACTATATTGGTGGAATATTAAAACATGCAAAAGCTATTAATGCGTTTTCTAATGCAACCACTAATAGTTACAAAAGATTAATTCCAGGTTTTGAAGCTCCAGTTTTGCTAGCCTACTCTGCAAGAAACAGATCTGCTTCTTGTAGGATTCCAATAACATTAAGTAAAAAAGGTGCAAGATGTGAAATCAGATTTCCTGATGCTTCTGGTAATCCTTATTTAACTTTTGCTTCAATGTTAATGGCAGGTTTAGATGGAATTAAGAATAAAATTCATCCAGGTAAATCATTTGATAAAGATTTATATGCATTATCTGAAGAAGAAGTTAAAAAAGTACCTACTGTTTGTGGTTCTTTAAGAGAAGCTATGGAGAGTTTAGATAAAGACAGAAATTTCTTAAAACAAGGTAATGTGTTTACGGATGACCAAATCGATGCTTACATTGCGTTAAAATTTGAAGAAATTCATAATTTTGAACACACACCTCATCCTATAGAATTTGATATGTACTACAGTTGTTAAATTATTGTCTGGTAGAAGCTATTTTGTTTCTACCAGAACCTTTTTTAACAACGTAGTCTTGAGTTCCATTTGCTCCTGTTTCAACGGGTCTTATAAGAGATCTAAAAAAAGATTTTCTTTTTTCTTTTTTTTCTTCTGAACTAAGCAAATTTCTAAATTCAAATACGTTCATCATAAATCAGTTTAACACAGATATGCATTTTTTGCAACTCTGCTATGCATAAAACTTATACTAGATTTTAAATGACTCCCCACATCCACATCTTTCTGTTTCATTGGGGTTTTTGAATACAAAATTTGACGAAAAATCCTCTTTTTTATAATCCATTTCAGTTCCTAATAAATACATTACTGCAGCAGAGTCTATAAAAACCTTAACACCCTTGTCCTCTATAATTTCATCATTTGGATTCGGTTTGTTTATATATTCCATTATATAAGACATCCCAGCACAACCTCCGCTCTTTACTCCTACTCTAACACCAATTGATCCATCTTTTGCGGCAGACATTATTTGTTTAATTCTTTCTGCTGCTTTATCGCTTAATTTGATTATTTGTTTCATTATAAATTTAACTCCAACTTAGCAGCCTCTGACATCATTGATTTATCCCAAGGAGGGTCCCAAACTAAATCAAGATCAACTTTATCTATATTCTCTACTTGCATCACACTATCTTTTACCTCCTTAGGCAAACTTTCGGCTACTGGGCAATTAGGTGTTGTTAAGGTCATTTTAATTTTTGCTTCATTTCCATTAACAGTTATATCATAAATTAATCCAAGTTCATAAATATTTACTGGAATTTCTGGATCGTAAATTTTTTTGATTTCAGCAATTATTTTCTGTTTTATTTCCGTACTCACTTAACCTCGTTGTTAATCTCATTTTGTGACTTATCAATAGCTGAAGTTAAAGTATGCCATGATAATGTTGCACATTTTACTCGCATTGGATACTGTTTTACTCCAGATAAACACATTAACTTAGTCTTTTCGTCTTCTCCTAAAAGTTTAGTATTTAAATTTTCTTTTTCCTTTATCATTTCTAAAAAATCTGCAACTATTTCCTTTACTTCTTTTTCCTCCTTACCTTTTATCAAACCAGTCATTATTGATGCAGAGGCCATAGATATTGCACAACCTTGACCTTCAAAAGATATATCTTCAACTTTTTTATTCTCATTTAATTTAAGATATACATGAACCTTGTCACCACATAAAGGGTTATGGCCTTTTGCGTCTTTATTAAAATTTTCTGCTCTTCCTAAATTTCTAGGATTTTTACCATGATCTAAAATAATTTCTTGATAAAGTTCTTTTAAGTCCATTTATTCAAATATTTTTTTACATTTATTGATTGAGGAATTTAGTTGGTCTAAATCATCTTTGGTATTATATACGCCAAGTGATGCTCTTGCAGTTGCTGCTAAACCTAGCTTATCATGAAGTATTTGACAACAATGATGTCCTGCTCTAATTGCTACTCCATCCTCATCTAAAATTGTTGCAATATCATGAGGATGAATATCTTTCATAGTAAAAGACAAAACAGCTCCTTTATTTTTAGGATTTCCGATTAATGTTACAGAATTATTTCTTCTCAATAATTCTTGACCGTAATCCATAAGTTCATTTTCATGTTTAACAATATTTTCTATTCCAATCTTGTTTAAAAACTTAATTGACTCATCAAAAGCAATTACTTGGGCGGTAGCCATTGTTCCAGCTTCAAATTTGTTTGGGAGATCACCATAAGAAATACTCTCTTTTTTTACTTCATTTATCATTCCACCTCCACCTTGATATGGTGGCAATTCCTCAAGCCATTTTTTTTTAGCATATAAAATTCCAAGACCTGTAGGTCCATACATTTTATGACAAGATATTGCATAAAAATCACAGTCTAGATCTTGCATATCTAATTTTAAATGTGGGGCACTTTGACAACCATCTATTAAAACTGGAATACCTTTTGAATGTGCAAGTTTTATAATTTCTTTAACTGGTAATATAGCGCCGGTTACATTTGAAAGATGAGTAATAGCTATTATTTTTGTTTTTTTTGTAATTTTTTTTTCAATACTTTCTAAAGTAACTTCGCCATTCACATTTATCTCAGCGAACTCAATTTTAATCCCTTTAGATTTTCTTAAATAATGCCAAGGAACGTAATTTGAGTGGTGTTCTAATTCAGTTAATAATACCTCATCACCCTCTTTTAAATATTTTTGACCAAACGAATTTGCTACAAGATTAATTGCTTCTGTTGCTCCTTTTGTAAAAACTATCTCATTTTTATCTTTAGCATTAATATATTTTTGAACAGATGATCTTGTGTTTTCATAAAGATTAGTTGCTGCAACAGCTAAATAATGGACACTTCTGCCAACATTAGAAAATTCCTTGGTATAAAAATCATAAATTCTATCAACAACAACAAGTGGTTTTTGAGATGAATTCGCACTATCTAAATATACAAGATCATTATTATGTACTTTGTTTCTAAATATTGGAAATTCTTTTTTAATGTTTTTTAAATTCATTCCTTCAAACCAATCATATTCTTTATTAAATTTTTAACCTCACTATCAGTAATTTTTTCGATAACATCTAACAAGAAGCCGTTTATAAGGAGTTCTTTTGCTTCCTGGTAATTAAGTCCTCTAGTCATTAAATAGAATATTGAGTTTTCATTTAAGCTTCCTGATGCAGATCCATGCGAACATTTTACATCGTCTGCATAAATTTCTAACTCAGGTTTTGCATTAAATTCTGTTTTTTCGTCAAGAAGAATAGCTTTACTTAGTTGGTATCCATCGGTTTTTTGAGCGTCTGAATTAACAAATATTTTTCCTTGATACGCTGCTTTAGAACTATCTTCTAAAACACTTTTGATTAGTTGATAGCTTTTCGTATTTTTAGTTAAATGATTTATTATTGTTCTAATTTCATGATGTTTATCTTTATTAAGAGAAAAAATACCATTTACAAAAGCTGAAGAATATTCTCCTTTTAAATTGCTATTAATTTCATTTTTAAAGAAATTTGATCCCGAAGATAAAATAAATGTCTCTGAAATACTATTTTTATCTTGTTCAATATTATTATAAGAATATTTAATGTTTTTATTTTCGAATCTGTCTACTTTATAATTTTTCAAAATAGCATTTTCTTTTAGATCGAAGTTATAAAAAATATTTAAAAAATTTTTTTCGGAACTATCATTAAACAAGTCAATTAATTTTATAGAACTGTCTTTTGCAAGCTCAAAATTTAATCTTAAATTAATATTTTTAGACCAAATGTTAGAATTAGTTGTATGATAAATTATAAGTGGCTTTGCTAATTGATAGCCTTTTTTAATCAATATCTTAAAGGATTTATTAGTAAACGCATTATTTAAGTCAGATAAAGAATTATTATTGTTAAATCTATCAATTGTTTCTGACTGATCAATTATTTCTATTTGATCTTTTTTTTCATAATCAAAATCAATTTTTTCAATTCTACCGTTTATAAAGACTATTTTATTATGTTCTAAACCATCTACAAATATTGAGGTATCAACTTTATTGGTAGAAGTATAATCAGCATAAAAACTTAATTCTCCAATATTTTTTTTTATTATTTGATTAAGATCTGAAAATTTCCAATCCTCTTCTTTTCTATTTGGAAAGCCTTTGTTTATAAAACTATCTAAGAAAAATTTTTTTATTTCAATATCTCTTTGAGATAAACTTAAATTTTTGATAATATTATTAAAATCTTTTTGTAATTGTTCTTTCATTTAATTAAAATTTTTATACCCCTTTTTTTCTAATTCTATAGCTAGTTCTGGTCCTCCAGATTTAACGATTTTTCCATTCATTAAGACATGTACAAAATCAGGCTTAATATAATCAAGCAACCTTTGGTAATGTGTAATTATCAGAAATGAATTTTTATTACTTCTTAATGTATTAACTCCATCTGCTACAATTTTTAAAGCGTCTATATCTAGTCCTGAGTCTGTTTCATCTAAAATAGATAACTTAGGCGATAGCATTGACATTTGTAATATTTCATTTTTCTTTTTTTCTCCTCCAGAAAAACCTACATTTAATTGTCTATTCAACTTTTCTTCATCAAACTTAAGTTCTTTTGATTTTTTTTTAACTAATTTAAGAAATTCTATAGCATCAAGTTCTTTCTCTCCTCTTGCTTTTCTCACAGCATTTAGTGAGGTTTTCAAAAATATATTTGTATTTACCCCAGGAATTTCTAATGGATATTGGAAAGCTAAAAAAATACCTTTATGAGCTCTTTCTTCTGTTTCAAGTTCAAATAAATCCTTTTCTTCAAAAAGAACTTCTCCTGATATTTCATATCCTTTTTTCCCAGATAAAATATTTGATAAAGTACTTTTACCTGATCCATTTGGACCCATTATAGCATGAACTTCTCCAGGGTTTATGTTAAGAGAAAATCCTTTTAAAATTTCTTTGTTGTCTATTTTTGCGTTTAATTTGTTAATTTTTAACATTATCCAACACTTCCTTCTAAACTAATTCCAACAAGTTTTTGGGCCTCAACAGCAAACTCCATCGGCAACTGTTGCAATACCTCTTTACAAAATCCATTTACTATTAAACCAACAGCTTCTTCTGCGCTTAAACCTCTTTGTTGGCAATAATACAGTTGCTCTTCACTTATTTTTGATGTTGTAGCCTCATGTGCAATATTTGACTCTGAATTTTTATTTTTAATATATGGTACTGTATGCGCTCCACATTTATTGCTCATTAATAAAGAGTCACATTGAGTATAATTGTTTGAATTATCGGCTTTTGATGAAATATCTACTAGACCTCTATATGTCATGTCAGAAAATCCAGCACTAATTCCCTTTGATATAATTTTACTTTTAGTATTTTTACCTAGATGGATCATTTTGGTGCCTGTATCAGCTTTTTGATAATTATTTGTTATTGCAATTGAGTAAAATTCTCCAACTGAATTATCGCCTTTTAAAATACAGCTTGGATATTTCCAAGTAATAGCTGAACCTGTTTCAACTTGTGTCCAAGAAATTTTTGAATTTTTACCTTTGCATAAACCACGCTTTGTTACAAAATTATAAATACCACCTTTCCCATCTTTATCCCCTGGATACCAATTTTGCACTGTAGAGTATTTTATTTCTGCATCATCAAGTGCAATAAGCTCAACATTAGCAGCATGTAATTGATTTTCATCTCTCATCGGCGCTGTACAACCCTCTAAATAACTTACATAACTTCCCTTATCTGCTATGATTAGAGTTCTCTCAAATTGTCCTGTGTTGGATGCATTTATTCTAAAATAAGTTGATAGTTCCATTGGACATCTTACCCCCTCTGGAATATATGCAAATGAGCCATCAGTAAAGACCGCAGAATTAAGAGTTGCAAAAAAATGATCTGTTGTCGGAATTACAGATCCCAAATATTTTTTAACTAATTCTGGATAATTTTGAATTGCTTCAGATATTGGACAAAAAATAATTCCATGTTTAGTTAGTTCCTCTCTAAATGTAGTAGCAACAGAAACTGAGTCAAATACTGCGTCTACAGCAATACCATTTAATCTAGCTTGTTCTTGAAGAGGTATACCAAGCTTTTTATAAGTTTCTAAAAGTTTTGGATCTAATTCATCTAAACTTTTTGGTTTATCATCCATGCTTTTCGGAGCTGAGTAATAATATAAATCTTGATAGTCTATATTTGGATACTTGGGTTTTTGCCAATTAGGTTCTTTCAATTGCTTAAATCTCTCGAATGCTTTTAATCTAAAATCTAGCATCCATTTAGGTTCTTTTTTAATATTTGAGATAAATTTTATTATTTCCTCGTTAAGTCCTTTTGGAGCTTTTATATTTTCAATATCTGTTGAAAAACCATATTTGTATTTTTTTAACTTATCTATTTCTTTATTTCTCGTATCTTGATTAGATTGTATTTTCATTTTTTCCTTTAATTAAATCTCCCAGATTTTTTTTGTTAAAAAAATCATTTATATGTAATTCAAGCTCATCCCATAAGTTATGAGTAATACATTTCGCTAATTTACCATTACATCCTTTTTTGGAATCTTTTGAACATCCTATTGTTTTTACTTTTTCGTCTACTGCATTTAGCACATCAGAAATTTTTATTTCATTGGCTTCTTTGTTAAGGCTATATCCACCATTTATACCTCTAGCACTAACAACAATTTTATTTTTTTTTAACTTCAAAAATATTTGTTCTAGGTAAAGCAAAGAAATTCCTTGTCTTAAAGATATATCTCTTAAAGATATTGGTTTATTTGACTCAAATTTAGCCAAATCCGCTAACGCCATAACTGCATACCTGCCTTTGTTAGATAGTTTCATAATTGTTAATTTATGCGGTTTATATATATACCCGACTATTTTAGTCAAGTATATTTAAGATTTTATAGCTTGCATTTTGACGCTCATTTTTGATAGAAAAATATAATTTTTTTTTGAGATTGATTATCAATAACTTTTATGGACAGTAAAATTTTAGAAATATTTATACCGGGACCAGCAGGAAGATTAGAAGCAAAATATTATAAAAGTAAAAAAAGTACATCTCCTGTTGTTTTAATACTTCATCCTCATCCACAGTATGGTGGTACTATGAATAATAAAGTTGTAGTCGATACATTTCAAACTTTTTTAGATAACGATTTTTCAGCGTGTAGAGTTAACTTTAGAGGTGTTGGAAAGAGTGACGGTGAATTTGATAATGGACAAGGAGAATTGGCAGATGCCGCCGCTGCATTAGATTGGCTGGAAAGAGAAAATTTTGACAACTCTCAATGTTGGATAGCAGGTTTTTCATTTGGATCTTTAATTGCGATGCAACTTTTGATGAGAAGACCAGAAATAAACCGATTTATTGCTATTTCACCTCAACCAAATGTTTATGATTTTTCTTTCTTATCACCATGTCCAACATCAGGTTTAATGATTTATGGAAAAAAAGATGAATTAGTTCCTATGGAACACATAACAGAGTTAGATAAGAGATTAAAATCTCAAAAAGGAATAAAAGTTGAATTTGATATAATTAACGAAGCAAACCATTTTTTTAACAATGCAGATAAAAGTTTAACTAAATCTTTAAATAAATATATAAAAAAAGAAACAGCGCTTTATTAAAAATTCTCAACTATAACTCCTCCGGTTATTGGCTCTTTACATCTCGTTGTACTTGGAAAAGAAAGCGGCATTCTTTGTAATGATCTTATTGCAAGAAAAGCAAAAGCCTGTGACTCAATAAAATCTCCGTCTATCTCGTATTTATCTATTGTTTCTATATCTATTTTATCAAAATTATTTTTTATACTTTCTAATAAATATTCATTTTTCCTTCCTCCTCCACATACTAACCATTTATGCATCAGTGATTTACCTTTTTCATTGGAGGATTTAATTCCATCTGCAATTAACTTTGCAGTAAAATCTGTAATTGTTGCTGCACCGTTTTCTAATGAAAGACCTTTTGCAAAAAAAATATCAAAATCTTTAATATCTAAAGATTTTCCGTGATATGAATTTAAATTAAAATTTTCCAGAGCCTGATTCAGAACTAACTTATCTATTTTACCTGATCTTGCTATCAAACCTTCTTTGTCATATTTCTTTTTTGAGTTTTTTCTAATCCATTCATCTATTAAACAACTCCCTGGGCCAATATCGTAAGCATAGATTTTATTTACATGCCATAAATCTTTCCAGTCAGTGGTAGTTGTAACATTTGAAATACCTCCAATATTTAAAATATTTATTGGAAACGCTAAATTAAATTTTTTATTTACCTTGTTGGCAAGCGCATTATGGAAAATTGGCGCAAGAGGAGCACCTTGACCACCATTTTCTAAATCATTTTGTCTAAAATTATAAATTACTTTTTTTTTTGTTAATTGAGATAATAGTTTTCCATCACCTAATTGTTTAGAAATTTTTTGTTTAGAATCGTGATAAATTGTTTGTCCGTGAAAACCTATTAAATCTACATTTGCCTTCGACATTTTTAAAGTCTCATTTACAGCCTTAACATGAAAGAGTGTAATTTCTCGCTCTAAGTCTTTTATTTCCTCAAGATATCTCTCTAAATCCGTTGAATTGGAAATTTTATCCCTAGTTTTCAATATTTTTTGAACTAGTTCAGAGTCGTATTCAAAATATCTATCTAAAATTGACGAATATTCTCTATTACCATCAGATTCAATTATTGAGACATCTATTCCATCTAATGAGGTTCCGCTCATAAGACCCATTGCTGTATAAATTTTATCCATTCTTATTTTTTTTTATCAAATATTGTATATTGTGGAACTATAGACCTATGAATAAATTTTTAAAAGAATTTAAAGATAGAGGATATTTTTATCAATGCACAAGTGAAGTTGGGTTATCTAAACTATTAGATAAGGAAAAAATCAGAGGTTATATTGGTTTTGATTGCACTGCTGAAAGTCTTCATGTGGGGAGTTTGCTACAAATAATGTGTTTAAGACTAATGCAAAAACACGGTCATCAACCAGTTGTATTAATCGGTGGTGGTACAACAAGAATAGGAGATCCATCGGGCAAAGATAAAACTAGAAAAATTTTAAGTGAAGCTGAAATAGAGAAGAATATTAAAAATATAGAGAAAATATTAAAAGGTTTTTTGGATAATGACAATCCAAAAACAAAGCCTCTATTTGTAAATAATTATTCTTGGCTTAAAAAACTAAATTATATCTCTTTTTTAAGAAATATTGGAAAGCATTTTACAATCAATAGAATGTTAACCTTCGAAAGTGTTAAAACAAGATTAGAAAGAGAACAATCCTTAAGTTATATGGAATTTAATTATATGATACTCCAAGCATACGATTTTTTAGAGTTAAACAAAAAAGAAAATTGTACTTTACAAATTGGAGGGTCCGATCAATGGGGAAATATAGTAAATGGCACTGAACTTATAAAAAGGTATTCTCAAAAAGTTGCATATGGTTTAACCACTCCATTAATCACTTTAGCAACCGGTAGCAAAATGGGCAAAACTGAAAAAGGTGCCATATGGTTAGATAAAAATTTACTTTCATCTTATGATTATTGGCAATTTTGGAGAAATATAGATGATAGAGATGTTATAAAATTTTTAAAAATTTTTACAGATATTGATTTGGAAAAAATAAATCTAATTAAAAATGATGATATAAATGAATTAAAAATAATACTAGCTAATGAAGCTACTACAATGCTACACGGTAAGTTGGCTGCAAGTAAAGCATTAGAAACTGCCAAAAAAACTTTTGAAGGTAGGTCAATTGGTGAAGATCTTCGATCAGTGGAAGTGTCAAAGAAACAAATTGATAATGGTATAAATTTAATTGATTTAGTTGTTACATCAAAGCTTTTAACTTCTAAAAGTGAGGTTAGAAGAACAATAAAAAATAAAGGAATTAAAATTAATAACAAAACAGTAGATGACGAAAGACTAATTGTTTCTTTAAAATATTTTAGTAATAAAAATTTTTTAAAATTGTCTTATGGTAAAAAAAAACATATTATAGTAAAAATTATTTAATTTGTTTTTTTTATTTTTTCTAAAGTTCTAGTAATAAATCTGGGCGTTAAAGTCTTAATAGGATTAACTGTAGTTTTTGTTTTTTTTGGAGGTCCTTTAATCTTAAAACTTACTCCAAAAACACCTTCTCCTACTTTATTACCTACTAAAATTTTTCCTAAAAATGGTATTGATCCTATTACTTTGTTTAAAGTTGTTGCGGGTACTAATGTACCTTTTAAACTAACCAATTTGTCCTTTTGGACATATCCTTCCATCATAACCGAAATAGCAGGTCCAATTGCATAAATTTCATCAATTGTCATTAATTTTTTTTCATTACTAAATTTCATATCAAATTCATTAAATCTTATTCCTTCACCGGTCATTACATCGGCAATACCTTGCAAAGATGCTAATGATAATAATTTTGTTAAAGCAGGCATTTTTTTAATTTTAAAATCATAAATATTTAATGTTGAGTTGGAATGATCTTTCTCTTTAACTGAAAAATAATCAATTCTACCCTCTTTAAAACCTTTAATAAATGAAAAATGTTTGACAAAAGGTTCTGCATTGTCAGAATAAAAGGATATAGTTTTTTTCTTATTTTTAAGTGTTTTTACTTCTATTTTAAATTTTCCATTATTTTCAAAATCAGAGGTTAATTTTAAACTATTAACTTTGTTATTTTTAATTAATAGATCGCCATTTAGGTTTTTTGAAAAATTCTTATCATCTAAAAAAACTTTATTTATAAAAATGATGAATTGTGTTTTCTTTTTTAGATCAAAATTATCTAAAAGACTTTTTTCACTATCAGACAGGAAAATATCATTAATTAGCTTGTAACTATCAAAAGATTTACCAGTTACATTATAATGGGTTAAGTCTTTTTCTATATCAATTTTATTATGTTTATCATTATCATTTAAATAATCGATACTAACTTTATTTATATCCAGTATTTTTAAATTTTTATTTAAAATTAAATCTTTAACTTTAAAAAAATTTTTTCCTTCATTGTATATAATTTCATTAAATTTATATTGGAGTTTGTTGTATGAACCATTTAATTCTAAGCTAGATTTTTTATTTTTATCTTTACTATAAGTAATTGGTTTAATATTTATTGAATTGTTATCAAAGTTAATAATGGTAAAAAAATTATACCAGCTTTGTTCCTGATTTATTTTATATTTGATTTTATCGTATGATGTGTCGAAAGAATATTCACTTCTTCCTTCTATATTTACATTTTTATTTTCATAATTTAATTTTAAAGAATTATTTTTTAATGAAATAAAATCATTATAATCCTTAAAATAATTTTTAAATAAATTACTTTTTGGATTTAAAGTTATTTTTTCTAAATTTATTTCTGATGAATATTTTAATTCACTAATTTTTCTTTTATTAATTTTAAAAGAAAAGTTATTTTTTGTTTCAAATTCAATTTCTTGATCCTTAATAAAATTTAAATCTTTTTGGAATAAACTTTTATATTCATTTAAGTTAATTGAAACCTTTTCATTTTTAATATCTCCTTTAACATTTGTTTTCTCTGTGTTAGTTATAGATATTTTTTCTGATAAAAATTTTATTTTTTTGTAATTAAATTCGACATCATCTATAATTGTACCTTCTTTTTGGTTTGTAAAATTAAAATTAATATTCTTAAGATAATATTTTTTATTGTATTTTAATTCTGCATTTTTAATTTTACCATCAAGTTTATAATTTTTGATACTACCTTCTTTGTCAAATTTTATAAAACCATAAAAATTTGCATATCCTTTTTTGATAAATACATTGTAAATAATTAATGAAGGTCTTTCTAATGCTGCAATTGAGATTAAATCATTAATTTTATTATCTTTTGTAATAAAAGAAAAATCTTCTATTACAAAATTGTTTTTAAAATAAGAGAAAATATCAATTTCTGTTTCTAATATTTTAAATTCTATTTTATTTTTATCCAGAATTAATGTTGGATTTTTAGAGCTAATTCTTAATTTAGGATTTTTTAAATTGGCTATTCCAATATGTAGATAAACTTTTACTTTTTTAATATCTAAATTTAAATCGTTATTATATTTTTTTACTTGTTCAATGATTATAGGATTAAATCTTTTGGTTTCTAAACCAATTGAAGCAAGCATGATTGCCAAAAAAGCCCAAATGATAAATATAGCCGCAATTGTATAGAATAAAATTTTTATTACTCTAGCCATTTAAATTATAAAGGCTGCTTTCTAAAAACTCATCTAAATCTCCATCTAATACTTTATCCGGATTTGAGCTTTCGTAATTTGTTCTATTATCTTTTACCAATCTGTATGGATGAAGAACATACGACCTAATTTGATGACCCCAGCCTATATCAGATTTACTGCTTTCTAAATTTTGATTTTCTTTATCTTTTTTTTGTAACTCAAATTCATACAATCTAGCCTTCAACATGTTCATGCAAGTTTCTTTATTTTTATGCTGTGATCTTTCATTTTGACATTGCACAACTATTTTTGTTGGTAAGTGAGTTATTCTAACTGCGCTATCTGTAGTATTTACATGTTGCCCTCCGGCTCCACTAGATCTATATGTATCAATTCTTAAATCTTTTTCAAAAATTTCTATATCAATATTTTCGTCCACTACTGGATACACCCACACACTAGCAAAGCTAGTATGTCTTCTGGCACCAGAGTCAAATGGTGATATTCTTACTAGTCGATGTATTCCAGACTCTGATTTTAGAAAACCATAAATATAGTTGCCAGAAATTTTGATTGTTGATGATTTTATACCTGCTTCCTCACCAACGTGTTCGCTGATTAATTGAGTTTTCGATTTTTTTGTATATGCCCATTTCAAATACATTCTTCTAAGCATATTTGCCCAATCTTGACTTTCAGTTCCACCAGCACCAGCATGAATTTCTAGGTAAGCATCCATACTGTCATTTTGATTTGATAAAAAACAAGTAATTTCCGATTTTTTAACTTTTTTATATAGAAAACTAATTTTTTCTAAGACTTCATTAATTATAGACTGATTATTTTCTTCTTTAGCAAGTTTATAAAGTTCATTAAGGTCATCTGATTCTTTGATAAAAACATAATTATTATTAATTAGTTCTTCGTAAAGTTTTTTCTCTCTAAATATATCTTCAGCTTTTTTTTTTTCTTTCCAAAAATTTGGTTCTTGGATTTTTAAATTTATATTTTTTAATTTTTGAGAAATATTTTTAGACTCAAAGATACTCCTTTATTCTTTGATTGGCTTTTTTTATTTTATTACTAATTTCAAGTATATCGTTATCCATTAATAAAATTTTAAAATATTATTTTTTGACATTTTATATATAAAATTAGTACTATCATTATAATTATCTTTTTCCAAATTATCATTCTTGAAGGCTTCAATAATCGTTTTTTTGCTTCCAAAATTTACTTTTTTACCAGTTTTAAGTTCCACAACTTGCATTTTTATATTTTTTGGAACTTTAAATGGTCGAGCTTGTTTTTTATTTACTACTTTTTTGATAAATGATTCAAAAATTGGAAGAGCAGCTTTAGATCCTGTTTCAAATTTACCTAAACTTTTTGGATCATCATAACCAACATAAACCCCTACTACTAAGTTTGATGTAAAGCCTATAAACCAAGCATCTGTATTATTATTAGTTGTTCCTGTCTTTCCTGCTATGTCTAAATTCAATTTATTCAATTTTTTTCCTGTACCTCTTTTTACAACACCTTCCAACATTGATACCATCTGATAAGCTGTTTCTGGTGAAAAAATTTTTGTAAAATTATCTGAAATTTCAGGAATATTATTACTAAGGTACGAAATTTCATCGCATTGCTTACATATTCTTTTTTCTGAATTAAAAATTGTGCTGCCTTCAGAGTCTTGAATTCTATCAATTAAAATTGGTTCTATTAATTTCCCACCATTTAAAAAAGAGCAGTAAGCTGTAGTTAACTTTAATAAAGTTGTCTCTGCAGAACCTAAAGAAATAGACATCAGTTCTTCTGGATTATCATAAATGTTTAATTTTTTTGAAAATTTAGTAATTTTTTTTATTCCAAGTTCTTGTGCAATTCTAACTGTCATTAGATTTCTTGATTTCTCTACACCAGTTCTAAGTGTAGATGGTCCATAAAATTTTTTACCGTAATTTACTGGCTTCCATTTCTTTAAATCAACACCTTGGTCTAATACTATTGGTGCATCCAAAACTAATGATGAGGGTGTAAAATTATTCTCTAAAGCAAGTGCATAGATAAAAGGTTTAAATGCTGAACCAGGTTGTCTTAACGCTTGAGTAGCTCTATTAAATTCACTTTTTTTAAAACTAAAACCACCAGATAGTGCTAAAACTCTACCTGTGAAGGGATGAATTACAACTATGCTACCATTAGCTTGTGGTAATTGACGTAAGCTATATTTTTTTCCAATCTTTTGAACATAAACTACATCTCCATTTTTTAGAATTTCATCAAATTCTTTTTTGGTCCAAGAAATATCTTTATAATTAATTATTCCAATATCTTTTTCCTCAGTTTCAATTTGAATACTAAATTTTTCTACTTTTTTTATAATTGCAAGCTTCCATCCAATTGACTTTTCTAATTTAAAATCAGAAAATTTTGTAAACCAATTTTTTTTATACTTAATATTATCTATGGGACCCCTCCACCCCCTTCTTTTATCATGACTAATAAGTCCATCTCTTAAAACTTTTGAGGCTATTGATTGTAATTCTAAGTTTATTGGTGATTTAATGTTAAAACCTTGTTTATAAACTTTATCAAAGCCATATTTATCAACTATAAATTTTCTAACATCTTCAACATAATATTTTGCATCTTCAGTATATTTATTTTTTCTTTTTCTTAATTCGATTGGTTGTTTTTTTAAAATTTCAAATTCAGATTTATTAATATAAGAATTCTCAAATAAATTTTTTAAAACTAAATTTCTTCTATATTTTGCAATTTTAATATTTTTATATGGATTATATCTACTAGGCGCTTTTGGTAAAGCTGCCAAAAGAGAAGCTTCCAAATAATTCAGGTTATTTATAGGTTTGTCAAAATATTGAAGACTTGCAGAAGCTATACCGTAACTGCCTTCTCCAAGATAAATTTGGTTTAAGTACAATTCTAAAATTCTTTCCTTTGAGAGAGCTCGTTCTATTCTAAAGGCAAGTATCGCTTCTTTTATCTTTCTATTTAGACTTACTTCATTGCTTAGTAAAAAGTTTTTTGCAACTTGCTGTGTAATAGTAGATGCACCTTCGAGTCTTTCAGATTTAAATATATTTGAAATATTTTTTATTGAAGCTCTTATTACCCCTTTGGCATCTACCCCTGGATGAGAGAAAAAATTTTTGTCTTCTGCGGATAAAAAAGAATTAATTATTGTGTTTGGTATTGATTTGTATGGAACAAAAATTCTTTTTTCAGACGAAAACTCACTTACTAATTGACCAGATCCAGAATATAATTTACTTGAAACAGGAGGTTTATAATTTTTTAGAAATTTATAATCTGGCAATTCATTAGAAAAGATCCAAAGAATAGAAATTATTGATATTATTAATAGTAAAAAAGCAATAAAACCGGTTATTAAAGTATTTTTGATTAATTTACTCATTTTAGTTTTAATTATCTAACGAATTTGTTAATGTTAAGGCACAGAATTTAAAAAAACCATGAAAATTAAAATAAAAATCATATGTCAAAGAATTTATATATCGATGCTTCGCATCCTAATGAGACTAGAGTTGTACTTAAATCAAACGAGCAAATTGATGATTACGAGTATGAAAGTCTAAATAACACTTTAATTAAAAATAATATTTACTTAGGAAAAGTCAGTAGAATAGAGCCTTCTCTTCAAGCAGCATTTGTTGATTTTGGAAGAGAAAGACATGGCTTTTTATCCTTTAATGACATACAGAGTGATTATTATCAACTTCCAATAAGCGATTTAGAAAAAATAAAAAAAGAAGAGCAGGAAGTAAGGGTGGAGTTACTCAAAGAAAGTGAAAAGCAAGAAGAAGAAAATAATGTAATTAATGAAAATGAGGATAAAAATCCAAGCTTAGAAGAAGTAGATAAAAATTTAAAAACAAATACTATAGGGAAAAAAGAAAAAAAATTTCCATCTAAGAGATACAAAATACAGGAAGTTATAAAACCAAATCAAGTCATACTTGTTCAAGTTTTAAAAGATGAGAGAGGTTTAAAAGGCGCTGCACTAAGCACTTTTATTTCAATAGCAGGAAAATATATTGTATTAATGCCTAATACTCCAAAAGGAGGTGGCATTTCTAGAAAAATATTTAATTCATCTGACAGGAAGAAGATCAGAAATATCTTAAATCAAATTGAAATACCAAAAGAAATGGGAATAATAGTGAGAACAGCAGGATCAAATAAAACAAAAAACGAAATTGACAATGATCTTAACAATTTATTGAATATTTGGAATTCAATAAAAGATAACGCAATAAACTCTATAGCTCCTTCTTTGGTACACCAAGAAAGTGATATTATTAAAAGAAGTTTAAGAGATATGTATGATGATAATACTCAAAATATTTTTGTTGAAGGTAATGAAGGTTATCAAAAGGCAAAAAATTATATGAAAATGATAATGCCAAAAAATGTGAAAAAAATTAAAAAATATAGAGATAAACTTCCGTTATTTTTTAAAGAGAAAATAGAGAGTAAATTATACGAAATTTTTCAGACTAAAGTTAAATTGAACTCGGGAGGTTATTTGGAAATAAATCCTACAGAAGCTTTAATTTCTATTGACGTAAATTCAGGAAAATCAATTAAGCAAAAAAATATTGAGAATACTGCTCTAGATACAAATATGGAGGCTGCTGAAGAAATAGCAAGACAATTAAAAATAAGAGATCTTTCTGGTTTAATAATAATTGATTTTATTGATATGCTTAATTTTAACAATAGAAAGCAAGTCGAAAGAAAATTAAAAGAAAAATGTAGATCTGATAGAGCAAGAATTCAAATTGGAAGGATAAGTAATTTTGGCCTTCTTGAGATGTCCAGACAAAGATTAAGAGAAAGTAGTGTAAAATGGCAGATTACTTTAACAAATGAATCTTTGTCTTTAAAAATTATTAAATTGGTTGAATTAAAATCAATTGAGAATAAATCGAAAGTTGTGAATATAACTGTAAATCAAAAAGTTAAAAATTTTATTCATGATAATTTTTCCTTAAATATAAAATTTTTTGAAAAAAAAAATAAATTAAAAATTAATGTAGACTACGATGACAATATGCAGCCATCTGATTATATTGTTAGCTTTGAAAGTAAAAATAAAAAAGTATTAGAAAAAATTGAAAATATATATCAAATTAATAAAAATACTTTAGATAAATCAAAAATAGATAAAAATTTTAAAAGAAAGAAAACAATTATTAATTTTAAAAAAAAACAATCAAGAAAAAGATTTTCAAAAAAAAACTAAATAATTCCTAACTTTGGAGAGGAAGCGCTCCCAAAAATATTTTTTTTAATCCTCCCTGACAAATAAGATTTTCTTCCTGCGATAACTGCTAATTTCATTGCTTCTGCCATCACAAATGGTTTCTTTGCTTTTGCGATTGCTGTGTTGATTAATACTCCGTCACATCCAAGCTCCATTGATTGTGCCGCATCAGAGGCCTGGCCAATACCTGCATCAATTATCAAAGGTAGTTTTGTTTGGTTACGAATAATTTTAATATTTACTACATTTTGAATTCCCAGTCCTGATCCAATTGGCGCCGCTAATGGCATTATTGCTGCTGCTCCAGCATTTTCCAATCTTTTTGCCATCAACGGATCGTCATTGCAATATACCATTACGTCAAAGCCCTCTTTTGTTAGGGTCTCAGTAGATTTTAAAGTCTCAATCATATCTGGAAATAGACTTTTTTTATCTCCCAGAACTTCTAGTTTAACTAGTTTCCATCCACCTATTTCTCTTGCTAATCTAAGAGTTCTAAGTGCATCATTTGAGCTAAAACATCCAGCAGTATTTGGTAAATACATAATTTTTTTTGGATCTATAAAGTCCATTAAAAGAGGTTTTGTAGCATCTAATATATTAACTCTTCTGACTGCAACTGTTACAATTTCTGCTCCTGAAATTTTAATCGCCTTTGCACATTCTTTCATTGTGGTATATTTCCCGGTTCCTACAATTAATCTTGATGAAAAATTTTTTTTTGCAATTTTCAATTTATCCATTTTCTTTTATCCTCCGCCAATAAATTGAACTATTTCTACTCTGTCAGCTGATTTTATAATTATATTATTTAATTTTTTTTTATCAATAATTTCCATATTTAGCTCAATTGCAACCTTATTTAAAGGAATTTTAAATATAGTAACCAAATTTTTTAATGAGCAGTTTTTAGATATTTCAACCGTCTTTCCATTTAATTTTATTTTTATTTTATTTTTTTTATTCATATAATATAAAGTTATGTGTGAACAAAATAATTATAATTAATGGCCCTAATCTTAATCTATTAGGTGAAAGAGAACAATCACAATATGGTTCTGTTACTTTTAATGATTTAAAAGATAGTTGTGTTGCAAGATGCAATGAACTTAATTTAAAATTAGATTTTAAGCAGTCAAATATTGAGGGTGAGATTGTAACTTTAATTCAACAATCAAGAAATGATCATGATGGCATGATAATAAATGCAGGTGGGTTGACACATACTTCAGTTTCTATTCGTGATGCATTAAGTATATTTAAAAAACCTATAATTGAGCTCCATATATCAAATATTTATAAAAGAGAGGAATTTAGGCAAAAATCTCTAATTAGTGATATTGCGACTGGTGTAATCTGTGGACTCGGTACCAATGGCTATATTTTAGCCATAAATTCAATGCAAGTAATGTTAAATAATGAAAATCGATAAAAAAATAATTAAAGAATTAACTGATTATTTAAACGAATTTAATTTAACAGAGCTAGAATATTCAGATAATAAAACTTCAGTCAAAGTTTCAAAGTCAAGCGAATCAAATTTTTTAGAAAATAATAGCCAAAAAATCGTAAAAAAAAAAGAAGATAAAATTTCAGAATATGAAACAGGAAAAAAAATTACATCTCCTATAATTGGGACAGCATACCTGGCACCAGAACCAGGAGGAAAAAAATTTATTGATGTTGGAAAAAAAATAAAAAAAGGTGAGACCGTTATGATAATCGAAGCAATGAAAACAATGAACCATGTTCCATCTCCTTACGATGGAGTGGTAAAAGAAATTAATGTTGAGGATGGTCAACCTGTTGAATTTGGTCAAACAATTGTTGTTTTGAATTAATGTTTAAAAAAATATTAATTGCAAATCGAGGTGAGATAGCTGTAAGAATTATTAGAGCTTGTAAAGAATGGGGAATTTCTTGTGTCGCGGTTCATTCTGATGTTGACAAAGAAAGTATGCATGTTCGCCTAGCAGATGAATCTATTTGTATAGGATCTCATCAACCATCAAATAGCTACCTTAATATTCCTGCTATAATGTCTGCGATTGAATTAACAGATGCTGAAGCTGTACATCCAGGATACGGTTTTTTATCAGAGAATTTTGAATTTGCTAAAATTCTAGAAGACAATAATATTAAATTTATAGGACCCTCATCGAAACTAATTAAAATGATGGGAGATAAAATTCAGGCAAAAAAAATAGCTAAAGAACATGGATTACCAATTATAGAGGGTTCTGAGGGAGGTGTGTCAGATATAAGCCAAGCAAAAAAAATTTCAGAAAAAATAGGTTTTCCTGTTTTAATAAAAGCTGCTGGTGGAGGTGGTGGAAAGGGAATGAAAATTGTTAGAAAATTAGATGATTTTGAACAACTATTTTTAACAGCCAAACTAGAAGCAAAAAAATTTTTCAATAATGATGAGGTCTATATAGAAAAATTTTTTGAAAACCCAAGGCACATTGAAGTTCAAATATTATCGGGAAAAAATAGAACTGTTCATTTACATGAACGAGATTGCTCAGTTCAGAGAAGACATCAAAAGCTTATTGAAGAAACACCAAGTCCAGTTCTTACTGACGAGATCCGGAGCGATTTATTTGAAAAAACTGTTCAGATGGTCAGTAAAATTAATTATGAAGGAGCTGGAACTGTTGAATTTATTTATGAGGATGAAAAGTTTTATTTTTTAGAAATGAATACAAGAGTTCAAGTTGAGCATCCCGTCTCTGAAATGGTAACTGGAATAGATATAATTAAAGAACAAATTTGGATAGCATTTACTGGAAATACAGCATTGAAACAAAGTGATATTAATCCACGGGGACACGCAATAGAATGTAGAATTAATGCAGAAAATCCAAAAAATAATTTTCAACCATCACCTGGTGTTATTGGGATGTGTCACCAACCCTCAGGTTTTAGAACTAGAGTTGATAGCTGTATATACCAAGGTTATAAAGTTCAACCTTACTACGATAGTATGATTTCTAAATTAATATGTCATGGAAGAAATAGAGAAGAGGCAATTCAAAGAATGATGCGATCTTTAGACGAGTTTGTAATTGAAGGTATCACATCAACTGTCGAATTACATAAAAAATTGTTAGCCCATGAAAAATTTATAAAGTCAAATTTTAACGTAAGTTGGCTTGATAACGAGAATATATCTCAACTATAACATTTTACTAACCATATATCATAAACTGGATGATCGAATGTTTTTAAAGTTGGACTTGAGGCAAAAGTCCATCCATTGAAAATAAAAACTGAATCATTTGTAGAATTTTTTAAATCTTTTACTTGTAAATAAGCTGTAATTTCTGGATCATCGTCAAATTCTGAATTTTTACACTTTAATGCCTTTAAGCTTAAATTTTGGTACTTTTTTTCGACACCAATTTTAAGATTTAGACTAACATTTTTTGAACTAAGTTTGTCAAGTATTTTTATTTCAACAAAATTTCCTTGATATACATTTTTTTCGCTTGAAAATCCATTTACGGAAAAAAACATTAAAATAAAGATAATCGTTTTTAATTTAATTATTCCAAGTTGTATATTTTTTTTTAGTATTTTCATTTTTTTTGTTTGTCGGGCTATAAGCTTTACTCGTGCCAGTTTGATTGTGTTGATGAGGTTTTTGCCATTTATATTTTTCAAGTTCGTGAATTTTTTCAATTTTATTTTTTGTAAAGTGCATCCAAGAGTACCATTCGATTGGTATTTTAGATGCATCTATCTCATCTTTATATATAACCCATCTTTTATTTTTTTTGCTTTGATAATATCTATTTCCGAATTCATCTTGACCGATAAATTTACCAAAAATAAGCGTATAAATCCTTGTACCAAGTGTTTGGCGATTCCACCAAATAAAAATTTCTTTAAATAGTGTCAACATAAAATTTATTTTTTTTTCAATTTAAAATTGTAAAAATTAAATTAGACTAAATAATTTATTTGTATATAAAATATTTTATTATTTAAAAATTTTATATTAAGGAAAAAAATGGCAAAATATCTTGTTGAAACATACTATACATGTAGCTTTAAAGTTAATCATTATTTAGATCAAATAGATGAAAATGAACTGCAAAATATCGAAAAAAGGGATGATGGAAAATATGAAATTCTAGATATCAAGCTTGATAAAAGAAAAACAAAAAACTTAGATATCAAAGCAGTAAATAATAATGCTAATGATTCGCTTAAAAAAGAAATATCTGTAGTTAAAAATGAAAAACTAATTAAATCGACTAATAAAAATATTATTAATAAAATTAATGATGATAACGGAAAAAGATTTAGCATGCCTGATAGAAGAAAAGGATATATTCAAAAAGCCTCTGTAGGTAATCATAAAGTATATTTGCACACTGGGGAGTACGAGGATGGAAAAATTGGTGAAATTTTTATAGATACAAGTAAAGAGGGAGAACTGGTGAAAGCATTAATGAACAATTTTGCGATAGCTGTCTCTTTAGGTTTGCAATACGGGGTTCCATTAGATGAGTTTGTAAGTGCTTTTGTAGATACTAAATTTGAACCTTCAGGAAAGGTTTATGGAAATGATAGAATTTTAAGTGCAACATCAATATTAGATTACATATTTCGAGAATTAGCTATATCATATCTGAATAGAGAGGATTTAGCACACACACCTTCTATATCAAAAAAAGATAGCTTAGAAAATGATATTGAGGATCAAAATCAGTTTTTAAAAATTGTAAAAGACATCACTAGCAAGGGTTTTGTCAGAAATAATTATGAAAAAAGATTAATTGATCTTTCAGATATAAAAATAAATTTAAAAGGAAAAAAATAAATTATTTCTTAACAATAAGATTTAATTCTTTTAATTGTTCTGGGGTTACTTCAGATGGTGAATTCATCATTAAATCTTGAGCATTTTGATTCATTGGAAACATCGTTACTTCTCTTATGTTTTTTTCATTTGCTAAAAGCATTACAATTCTATCAATTCCAGGAGCTATACCACCATGAGGTGGTGCTCCATAATTTAAAGCATTTATCATACCACTAAATTTTTCATCAACTATATTTTTTTCATAACCAGCTATTTTAAATAATTTATACATTAAATCTGGTATATGATTTCTTATTGCGCCTGATGATAGTTCAATTCCATTACAGACAATATCATATTGATATGCCTTAATATTTAAAGGTTTTGTAAAATCTATAGTTTTTAGATCTCCTTGTGGCATTGAGAATGGATTGTGACTGAATTTAATTTTTTTTGTTGTTTCGTCCAATTCATACATTGGGTAATCAACTATCCAACAAAATGCAAATTTATTTTCATCAATTAAATTTAAATTTTTACAAATTTTATCTCTTGCTATTGATAAGAAATTTTCCAATTCATTCTTTTTTCCACATGAAAAAAAAATACTATCTCCTTCTTCAGCTGAAGTAATTTTCATAATTTCTTTTAGTGAGTCCTCTGAAAAAAACTTGCCGACAGGTCCCTTTCCTTTAAATCCATTATCATTAGAAAAAGTAAAATATGCTAGACCACTTGCTCCATTATCTTTTGCCCATTTATCTATATTATCGAAAAAACTCCTTGGTCTATCTTTTGTTTTCTTTGTCACTATTGCTCTCACAACAGAACCTGATTTTACTAATTTTTTAAAGATTTCAAATTTGACATCTTCTCTGTGAAATATTTTTGTTAGATCGTGTATTAATAGAGGATTTCTTAGATCAGGTTTATCAGTACCATATTTTAGCATTGCTTCTGCGTAAGTTATTTTTGGAAATTTTTCAGATATGATTTTATTTTTTGAAAATTTTTTAAATATGTTATTTAAAAGTTTTTCAACAACGTCAAAAACATCCTCTTGTTCAACAAAAGACATTTCTATATCAAGTTGATAGAATTCTCCTGGGCTTCTGTCAGATCTCGCATCCTCATCTCTGAAACATGGTGCTATTTGAAAATATTTATCAAATCCAGAAACCATTATAAGTTGTTTAAATTGCTGAGGCGCCTGAGGAAGTGCATAAAATTTACCTGGGTTTAGTCTACTTGGAACCAAAAAATCTCTCGCACCCTCTGGACTCGATGATGTCAGAATTGGAGTTTGAAACTCTAAAAAACCATATTTGCTCATTTCTGATCTTATAAATGAAATCACCTTAGACCTTAAAATGATATTTTGATGAATTTTTTTTCTTCTTAAATCTAAAAATCTATATTTAAGCCTAACCTCTTCTGCATACTCCTGATCTGAAAAAACTGGCAATGGAAGTTCTTTGGTTTTACCAAGAACTTCAAAAGATGATATTGAAATTTCAATTTCACCAGTAGAAATGTCTAAATTTATAGAGTCTTTTTTTCTCTCTATTACCTTGCCTAAAACTTTTATTACTGTTTCAAGTGGAATCTTCTCTATTTCGTAAAAGCTAGAATTGCCTTTTTCTATAACACATTGCGTAACTCCGTAATGATCTCTTAGATCTATAAACAAAAGATTCCCGTGATCTCTTTTTTTATTAACCCAGCCGGACAACATAACATCTTTATTATTAAAAGATTTATTAAGTTCGTTACAAGTGTGTGTTCTATACTTATTCAATTTTTAACCTTCAATATTTCTTTAATTATTTTTAATGTTATAGGTTTTTTTTTTTTTAAACTCAATTCATCAAGTTTATATATAAAATCATAGATTTTTCTATAAGATCTATCAATACGTTTTATAATAAATTCAATTAATTTTTTTTCTATTATTATTTGTTTATCTGAAAAATTTTTTATAATAATTGCAAAAATTAACTCGTCATCTGGGATTTCTAATTTGGCAAAAAGGCAGTTTTTCGCTCTAGAATTTAAATCGTTTAGCTCAAACTTATACTCATTTATGGCGCTCTCTGATGTTATAAGTAAATATTTGTTACTTTGATCTATAAAATTAAAAAATGAATACAAAATTCTCTCTGGGATTTTGTTGTTAAAATTTTCTAATATTAAACTTTCATATAATTTCAGTTCCTTAAATATTTCATCATTTAATTCATTTCCTAAAATATATTTTGTCTTACTTTTTTTTTTAAAAATATTTGCTAAATGAGTCTTTCCGGAATATTTTTCCCCATGAATATTTAATATATTTTTTTCCCATCTTGGCCATTTATTTAATATCTCATAAGCTAAAAAATTACTTTTAGTTACATAAAAATTATTTTTATCAAAATTTTTTTTTTGATTAAAATTTAATAATAATTGATCTATGTCAGTCATTTTATTATCCACACATTTTCTTCTGAATTTATATTAAATCCGTAAGATCTAAATTCTACAAGAAACTTATCAGGAGCATTGTTATAAATAATTTTGAACAATATTTTTTGATTTGTAAACTGCTCAACATTAAATTTGTATACAAAATCAGAAGCTAGAAGTTTTTCTTCAAATTTATTAACAGTGTTAATAGCCTTGCTATCTATACTAGCTTTAATATATATTTTAATAGATTGATTTATAACATTCAGTTTTTTCCATTCATCCTCATAACTTGTTTTTAGATCCAAAATTGTTTCGTTTATTTTAGTTGTATTTTCTAAATTAATTTCATTATAAAAATTGGTAATTATTTTTTTATTTTCATTTAAATTAATTTTTGATAAAATTTTTATTTCGTCTTTATCTTTGAATGCCAATAAAATTATATAATCTTTTAGGTTATATTTTTTAATAATTTCTTTAAACTCGTATTCCTCAATTTCATTTTTTTTTTTCTGCATTATGCTAATATCCTCTAGATCTTCATTTGGTAGAATATAATCAATCAAAAAATAATTTTTTTTATTTTTTTTCCATTCATTGTAAAAAATATTTTCACTAAACATAAATATTTGATTTTTTTCTGTATCAATTAAAATTGGCAGAATAAAAATTTTTTTATTAATAGGTATAGAAGATGAAATTCTTTTTTTATTTAAAAATTTTAGTATTTTATCTTTATTAAAATCGACTTCAAAATTAGCAAAATACTTGTTGTCTACAAATTTTTCATCAACAATTTTAAAAGATTCAACTAACTCTTTAATTTTTTTGATTTCTATTTTTTTTAAATTTCTAAAATCTTCTGAAGATGTAATTTTTTTCAATAATTCTGTAAAAGCGTTATAAAATGCTTTTTCAATTACATTATTTTTTTGAAAACTTAAATTGTATGGTTCATTTACATTAATATCATCAATTTTATAAATTTTACCAAAAACATTTGTTGTGGAAAAAATGGTTAAAAATGTAAAGAAAATCAAATTAAATATGTATATATATTTATAATTTTTTTTTTTAAAAACCATAATGTATTTTAATGAATAAGAACAAATTAACATATGAAAAAAGTGGAGTTAATATAAAAGCAGCTGATAAATTTATTAAATACATATCTTCAAATTCAAATAATCTTAAAAAGAGGCAAAAATTAGTAAACATTGGAGGATTTGGAGCAATTTCTAAAATCCCTAAGAAAATTAAAAATCCACACTTAGTTACTAGTACTGATGGTGTTGGTACAAAAATTGAAATAGCAAATGAATTAAAGAAATTTGATACAATTGGTATTGATCTAGTAGCTATGTGTGTAAATGATATAATAGTTCAGGGTGCTAAACCATATTATTTTCTAGATTATATATCTATTAATAAAGTTAACTTAAAAAAACTTAAATCAATTATGAAAGGAATTTTAAAAGGATGTAAAATAACAAAATGTAAATTAGTTGGTGGGGAAACTGCAGAAATGCCAGGAACTTATACTAGAGAAAAATTTGATTTAGCAGGTTTTGCAGTTGGGCTTGTATCAAAAAATAAAATTTTAAAAAAAAATAAGATCAAGAATAATGATTTTATCTTGGCAGTACCATCAAGTGGTTTACATTCAAATGGATACTCCTTGGTAAGATACGTATTAAAAAAAAAAGGAATTAATATTAAAAAAAATTTATATTTGAAAAAAGAACTTCTTACGCCAACAAAAATTTATGTTAATGAAGTTTTAAAACTTGTTAAAAATGATTTGGTAAATGGATGTGCTAATATAACTGGTGGAGGGCTTGAAGATAATATAGCAAGAGTTTTGCCTGATGGTTTAAGTGCAGAGTTAAACCTAAGAAATATTAGAGTTACTAAAATTTTTAAATATTTAAAAAATTTAGGAATTATAGAAAGTGAGATGTTAAAAACTTTTAATTGTGGTGTTGGTTTTTGTCTAATCGCTCATCCAAATAAACTGAAAAAAATAATAAGCATTTTTCCTAATAAATACAAACCGTATGTGATTGGTAAAATAAAAAGAGGAAATAAACAAGTTTTGTTGAATGGTAAAATTAGTTGGTAAAAAAAAAATTTTTGTAGCAGTATTTATTTCGGGTAATGGCAGTAATTTAAAGTCACTTATTAAAAATTTCAAAAATAATCCAAAAATAAAAATATCTTTGGTTATATCAAATAATTTTAAAGCCTATGGTTTAATTTACGCAAAAAAAAATAAAATTAACTATAAAGTTGTAAAATATAAAAATAAAAGAAATGCAGAAAATATTATTCTCAAATTACTAAAAAAAAATAATATTGGAATAATTTGTTTAGCTGGTTATATGAAAATATTATCTAAATATTTCATAGTTAAATTCAATAAACCAATTTTAAATATTCATCCATCTCTTCTTCCTAAATATAAAGGACTAAATACTCATTATAGAGTTATTAAAAATAAAGAAATATTTTCAGGTTGTACAATTCATCTGGTAACGCCATCTTTAGACTCAGGAAAAATTATTGCCCAAAAAAAAATTAGAATAAAGAAAAAGGATAATCATCACACTTTGGGTAAAAGAATACTTAAAATTGAGCATTCTTTGTATTGGAAAACTATTAAGAAATTTGTATCTAGTCTTTAAAAAAAAAAAGTATTTCTTTTTTTGCATTTTCTTGGCTATCTGAACCATGAACTGAATTTTTATCTATAGACAAGCCATATTTCTTTCTTAGTGTACCTTCTTCAGCTTTTTTTGGATCTGTTGCACCCATTAATTTTCTATTTTCTGCAACAGCTTCAACTTTTTCTAATATCATGACTATTATAGGCCCAGACGACAAATATTCACATAAATTATTATAAAATATTTTCGTTTGATGAACTTTGTAGAATTCTTCTGCCTCAGTTTTTGTTATATGAATTTTCTTCTCTTTAAAAATATTAAATCCATTTTTAGTAAATTCTTCCTTGATTTTATCTTGTAAGTCTCTTTCCACAGCATCTGGTTTAATTATCGAAAGAGTTTGTTCTAAATTACTCATAATTATCCTCAACAAACTTATTTAATAGTCTAACACCATATCCTGTTGCACCTCCAGAGTTTAAAGCTCCAGCATATTTAGAAAATGCCATACCAGCTATATCCAAATGAGCCCAGGGAGTTTTATTAATTATAAATCTTTGCAAAAATTCTGCTGCAGTTGTTGAACCAGCGCCCCCAACGTAATTAATGTTTTGCATATCTGCATTTTTAGAATCCATTAGTTTATTATAATTTTTATGAAGAGGTAGTCTCCAGACTTTTTCGTCAACTTTCTCTCCAGCATTAAAAAGTTCTTTTGATAGTTTATCATTGTTTGAAAAAAGACCTGAATACTCTGATCCTAATGCAACTACAATAGCTCCTGTTAATGTAGCTAAATCAATTATAAGATTTGGTTTAAATTTTTTTTCTGTAAACGTAAGAGCATCTGCCAATACCAATCTACCCTCAGCATCTGTATTTAAAACTTCAATTGTTTTGCCGCTAAAGGATTTAACAATATCACCTGGTCTTTGTGCGTTTCCACCAGGCATATTTTCAACAAGGCCAACAACTCCTACTGCATTTACTTTAGCTTTTCTTAGAGCTAAATTTTTCATTAACCCTACAACTACTGCTGAACCAGCCATATCATATGTCATGTCTTCCATGAATCTAGCAGGTTTTAATGAGATACCACCTGTATCAAAGCAAACACCTTTTCCTACAAAAGCTAAAGGTTTTGATTTTGAGCTTGCTCCTTTCCACTCCATTGTAACAAGATATGATCCTCTTATGCTTCCTTGTCCAACTCCTAGCAAAGCATTACATCCTAACCTTTTTAATTTTTTTTTATCGTAAACTGTTACTTTTAAACCAAAATTTCTTAACTTTTTTAATCTCTTTGCGTATTCATCAGGATGTAAGATATTTCCAGGCTCAGAAACTAAATCTTTTGTAAGATTTACGCCTCTTAGTAATGAGTTTAATTTTTTCTTTTCTTTTTGATCATTTGAACTTTTATTGTTCCAGATATTTAAATTAATTACTTTGTTTTTATTTTTAGATTTGTATACATTGAACTCATATGATTTAAGTTCAGCACCGTGTAAAAAAGACTCAAATTTAATTTTACCAGCTACAGATTTAAAATTAGATCCAAAAATCAAAATATCATCTACTTGATTACTCTTTAAAAAATCGTAAAATTTTGCACCTAGTTTTTCCGATTCAAATGACTCACTATTGATGGCCAATAAAATAATTATTAATTTTTTATCAAAATCTAAATTTAATGACGATATTTTATTTTCTTTTGATTTTTTGTTACTATTTAAAAAATTTATTATTTTCTGGTTCGTTTTATCTTCAAAAATTCCCTTTAAATCTGAAATTTTTGAGTCTTTTGCTAAAATTATGGCTTTGTTTTTTGAAGCCCCAATTTTACTATTTAAATATTTTATTTTTAAAGCCATTTATTTTTACTATACTGTAAGTTGTAGTGTATATATGTATCATAAAGAGAAAATTCAATGAAAAAGTTAATATTTGAAAAATTTTTTGAGGAAGTTTTATTATATTTTTTATTTATTTTAGGTACTCTAAGTGTAATTGTTTGGATTATACAATCAGTGAACTATTTAGATTTAGTAACTGAGGATGGTCATAGCTTACAAGTATATGCATATTTCTCCCTTTTAAATTTACCTAAAATAATAAGCAGGATACTTTTATTCGTATTATTTTTATCTGTTTGTCTTGTAATAATCAATTATGAGCGAAGAAATGAAATTATCATTTTCTGGATTAATGGAATAAGCAAAATACATTTTATTAACCAAATAATTAAGTTTTCTATAATTTTTTTAATTATTCAGCTTTTTTTTGCTTTATTTTTTGTTCCATTTACTCAAGATAAGGCAAAGTCTTTTGTTAGAAACTCAGATATTGGTTATTTGAAGAATATAATTAAAGAAAAAAGTTTTTTTGATGGAGTAAAAAATCTAACAATATTTGTTAATAAAAAAGAAGGCAATAAGATTTATGATGTTTTTATAAAAGATAATAAATCGGAAGATATAACTCAAACAATATATGCTTCTGAGGGTGTAATAAAGAATGAAGATGGATCTACTTTTCTACTCCTTCGTAATGGAAAATTTATCAATAACGACAAGGGATTTATAAGTTCTTTTTCTTTCGATAAAACAAAAATTTCTCTATCCATATATGAAACAAAAACAACTGTTTATAGAAAATTCCAAGAGACAAATACTTTACAGCTTTTATATTGCTTTAAAGAATCCTTGCCAATTGTTTCAGAGTTTTTAAGTAAACATCAGTCTCCATTTTTAAAGTGTGATGTAAGAAAAGATGATATTCTAATTGAAATTTTTAAAAGATCTTATTTGCCAATTTATATACCTTTGCTAGTTTTAATTGGCTGTTGCTTAGTTTTAATATCAAAAGATGAATTTAATTATAAACTAAAAAGATTATTAATATTTTTATATGGATTTATTATAATTTCTTTATCTGAAGTATTAATCAGATATTCTGCAAAAGATTTAGTAAATACAATAGTGTTTTTATCAATGCCAATTACAGTATTTATTATTAATTATTTTTTCATCTACTATAAATATGGGTTCAAAAAATGATTCTCAAGATTTATCAGAAATATCTAATAACTAAATTTTTTTATTATTTTGCATTAGTAACTTTGGTTTTTTCTTGTTTAATTTTTTTATTAAATATTTTCGAAGAATTAAATTATTTTAGATCATTTAGTAACGGTTTCTACTATGCAATTATTTTAACTTTATTTAATATACCATCTATATTGTATGAAGTTTCGCCGTTTATATTTCTTTTATCAACACAATTTTTTTATTTAAATTTTCATGAAAATGATGAGATACAATCTTTAAAAAAGTTTGGTTTGAATAATATGAGAATTATATTAACAACTTCTTTAGTAACCTTACTGTTTGGTTTTATCATTATTTTGTTTTTTTACAGTTTCTCTGCAAAAATGAAGTATTTTTATTATGATATTAAAAATAAATATTCTGAGGATAATAAATATCTAGCAGTAATCAATTCAAACGGTCTTTGGATCAGAGACAAAATTAATAATGGAATAAACTTTATAAATGCAGAATCTTTAGAGGGTGACATTTTAAATAATATATCTATTACAAGATTTTCAAAAGATTTTAAGTTAATTCAAAACATAGAAGCAAAAAAAGCAAATATAAATTCATTTACATGGGTAATTCACGATGCAGAAATTTCTGAAAAAAATAAACCTAAAGTTTTAAAAGATGAATTAAAATTCAATTCAAATTTTAACACTACAAAATTAAATAGTTTATTCGATACTTTGAATTCTGTAACTATTTGGAGTTTAATTAATCCTGAAAAAAGAGCAGAGATATTTAGGTTCTCACCTAGAGAAATTGATTATTATTTAAATAAACTTTACTCCTACCCTTTTTTAGTAACTATTATGACAGTTTTAGCCTCAATTATAATGATAAATTTTAGAAATAATAAAAGTAAAGTTTTGTTGCTTACTTTAGGTGTTTTGCTATCAGTTACAATTTATTATATTACTTATTTTTTTAATACTTTAGGCGAAACAAAACAGTTTTCTAATTTATTATCAATATGGTTGCCAATTATTACTTTGGGCATTATTACTTTTTTTGGATTAATTAAAATAAATGAAAAATAACAAATTATTTAAAATTGTAACTACTTTCTTGCTTTATGTTTCTTTTTTTTCAATTTTAGCTGCAGAAGAAATAAAAATAGATAGTAGTCGGCTAAATATCTTAGAAGGAGGAAAGGTTCTTGAAGGAAATAATGGTTTTAAAGCAAAGTCAAATACTGGATTAGAAATAACTGGTGAAAAATTTAAATACGATAAAATAAAAAATACTTTAGTAGCTGATGAAAATATTATCATTAAAGATAAGACAAACAATTTATACATTGAAAGTAACAAAATAAAATATTTTAAAAATGATGACAAAATTTTTATTCAAGGTTCAGCTTATATAAAAATTGAGGAGGAATATTTTATAACTAGTAAGGACCTAGTTTATGAAAAGAAAAACTTTTTAATCTTTTCAAATAATATTACTGAATTAAAAGATTTGAATGAAAATAAAATAAGTCTAAACAAATTTAATTTTAATACAAAAAATAAAATTATTTCAGGTAGTAAAGTCAAAATGCTTGATAAAGAAAACAGTGAATATTTATTTGGTGAATTTAAATTAGATTTAACAAAAAAGAAATTTGTCGGTAAAGATTTATCTTATGAGATGAGAGGTTCCAACCTAGAAAAACCTAGATTAAAAGGATTAAGTATTATTTCAAATAACAATTTTTCAAAAGTTTATAAAGGGACTTATACTACTTGTGCAAAAAGAAAGGGATGTTCACCATGGATAATACAAGCAGAGGAGGTTACACATGATAAAAATAAAAAGTTAATAGATTACAAGAATGCATGGCTTAAAGTTTACGATGTGCCAGTAATGTACTTTCCAAAGTTTTTCCATCCAGATCCAACCGTAAAGAGACAGTCAGGTTTTTTATCTCCTTCATTTTCTGACTCTTCTACATCAGGCTTTAGTATTACCATTCCATATTTTTATGCGATGTCTATAGATAAAGATTTAACTTTTAAGCCTAGATTATTTAATTCAAATAGTGCAATAATCCAAAATGAGTATAGAAAGGTTGGAAAAAAATCCAATTTGACGGCTGATTTTAGCACTTTAATAGACAAAAGCGGAGGTAAGTCACATTTTTTTCTGAGTTCAAAATTTGATGATATTTCAGATTATTTTGACGAAAGTAGCTTAACTATAAAAGTAGAGAACTCAACAAATGATACTTATCTTAGTAAGTACTCTATCTCTTCTCCAATAATAAGTGATAGAAATTTACTAACTTCAACAATTGATTACAAAGGCTCTAACGATGATTTAGATGTAAATATATATTCTAAAGTTTATGAAAATTTAAATGAAAAAAGATCTGATCGGTTTGAATTTGTCCTGCCTTATATATCAATTCAAAAAAAATTCAAAGATATAAGTTTTAAAACTATATCCTACTATAAAAAAAATAATACAAATCAGGATGTAATTTTAAATAAAAATGATTTACTTTATTCTTCTCCAGAAAAAATATTTAGCTTTGGAACAAAACAAGATTGGTATATTAATTTAATCAATTTAAATAAAGAAACCAATAAAACCTCAGATATTAAAAATTCAAGAGTGCAAGGTTTTGGGACATTAATTTATAATTTAAGCTATCCATTAAAAAAAGAAGGTGAAAAATTCTCCAGTCTATTAAGTCCAAGAATGTCTTTAAGATATAGCCCTAATAAAACAAAAAACTTGATAAATGAAGATAGAAGATTGGATTTAAATAATATATTTTCTTTAAATAGATTATCATTATTTGATACCATAGAAACAGGAGAGTCAGCATCAATAGGCTTAAACTATGAAATTGCAGATAAGGTAAAAAATGATACCTCTTTAGAAATAGGTTTGGCTCAAGTTTTTAGAATGGAAGAGAACCAAGATCTGCCGTCTAATAGCACTTTAGGAAATAAGTCTTCAAATATTTTTGGAAATTTAAATTTAAAATATAAAGATATAATAGATTTTAAATCAAATTATTCATTTGAGAAAGACTTTAGAGAATCTAATTATAATTATTATGACTTAAAATTTAATGTCAATAATTTTATAACTGAATTTATTTATTTGGATAACGATATTAGCGTAACTGAACAAGGTTATTTTGATAGTTCTATAAAATATAATTTTGGTAATAACAATAGCATTAGTTATTCAAGAAGAGAAAATACTAAGACAAACTTAATCGAATATAATAATATTATTTACGAATATAAACTTGATTGCTTAACAGCAGGAGTAGAATATAAAAAAAAATACTATGATAACCAAGATATAAAACCTGAGGATGAAATATTTTTTAGCCTAACAATTAGTTCTTTTGGTAAATTTTCTGGGCCAAATGTTAAATGATTAAAAAAAACATATTTTACTTATTTATTTTTATTTTCTTTTTAAATTTTACTGCGGAAGGCAAAATTATAATTGTAAAGAGAGTTAATAATCAAATAATTACGAATTTAGACGTAGATGTTGAAGAAAAATATCTTAAAACATTAAATCCAAAAACTGCAAATTTGGATCCAATAAGATTTAGAGAAGTCGCTGAGGAATCTTTAATAAATGAGAAAATTAAAGAAATAGAATTAAATAGGTTTTTCATAATTGATCATAAAGATCTTCCAAAAAAAGTTTTTTTATCATTTATTAAAAATTTTAATATAAATAGTGAGGATGAATTTAATAAATTTCTAAAATCAAAAGATTTAGAACTCGAAATGGTAAAAAAGAAGATTTATATGGAATTTTTGTGGAATAGACTAATATATGAAAGATATGGAGGGGGAATTGAAATCGACGAAGATAAAATTAGAAAAAAAGTTATTGAGATGTCAAAGAAAGAAAAAGAGAGAAATTTTCTTTTATACGAACTTGTCTATAATATTAATGAATTAAACGAACTAGAAAAAAAAACATATAATATAATTAAGAGTATTGAGAATATTGGCTTTGAAAGTACTGTTAGTATTTATAGTATTTCAGAAACTGCAAAGCTTGGTGGAAAAATTGGATGGATAAACGAGACTCAAATTTCAAACGAGATATATAAAAAGCTTAAAAACTTGAAAAAAGGTGAAATTACTAAACCAATTAAAACCATGAATGGTTATATTTTATTATACGTTAAAGACTTAAAATATTTAGAAAAAAAAATTGATATAGAAAAAGAAATTAAAAATATGATTAATTATGAAACTAACGAAAAATTAAAAAATTTTTCGGTACTTCATTTTAATAAAGTAAAAATAAACCAAAAAATAAATTAGTGAAAAAAAAAAGTCCATTGTTGATTATTGGCGGTGAACCAAATAGTATTTTTTTAGAAATTTTTTTTAAAACTATAAAAAAAATACATCCAAAAAGACCAATAATATTAATTGTATCTAAAAAACTTTTAATTGCTCAAATGAAAAAGCTTAAATATAATTTTAAATTTAATTTTTATAAAAAAAATAATTTCAATATTAAAAAAATTAGTATAAAAAAAATAAATGTAGTAGATATCGATTTTAGGTTTAAAAAACCTTTTGATAAAATTTCTAAAAAATCAAAAAAATACATTGAAGAATGCTTTAGTATAGGTTTAAATATTTTAAGAAAAAATAATATAAAATTCTTAATTAATGGTCCTATTTCAAAAATTCATTTTTTAGATAAAAAATATAAAGGAGTTACAGAATATATAGCAAAAAAAGTTAATAAAAAAGGAGATGAGACTATGTTAATTTATGCAGGTGAATTATCTGTATGTCCAATTACAACTCATGATGCATTAAGAACTATCTTTAAGAAAATTACTAAAGAAAAAATTATTAAAAAAGTTTTGACAATAGATAAATTCTACAAGGGTTTTTTAAATAAAAAACCATCTTTTGCAGTTACTGGTGTAAATCCACATTGTGAGACAAAACAAAAAATTAATGAAGAAAAAAAAATTATAGTTCCAGCAATAAATTTTCTAAAAAAGAAAAAAATAAAAATTGAAGGTCCATTGCCATCTGATACGATTTTCTTGAAACAAAATCTAAGTAAATACAATGTTATTATTGGAATGTATCATGACCAAGTGTTAACACCGATTAAAACAATCTACGGTTTTAACGCAATTAACATAACTTTAGGTCTACCATTTATAAGAATTTCACCAGATCACGGTCCAAATGAAAAAATGATAGGAAAAAATCTATCAAATCCTTTAAGTTTGATTAAAACATTTAATTTTATTAATAAATTTGAAAATTAAATATAAAAAAAAACTCGGTCAAAATTTCCTAATAGATCAAAATATTTTAGATAAAATAATAGATTTATCATCAATTAATAGAAATGATAATATATTAGAAATTGGTCCTGGGTCAGGAAACCTAACAAGTAAAATTTTAAAAAAACAACCAAAAAAATTTGTAGTTGTTGAAAAGGACGAAAATTTAATTCCAATCCTGCATAAGAAGTTTAATAAAAACATTAATATTTTAAATTTAGATATTTTAAAATTAAATGAAAAAGAAATATTTAATTGTAAATGCAAAGTATTTGGAAACCTTCCCTACAATATTTCAACAAAAATATTATCAAAATGGATATTAAATTTAGATGAAAAGCCCTGGTTTGATGAAATGTATCTCATGTTCCAAAAAGAAGTTGCAGAAAGAATTGTTTCAGAAACCAATAAAAAAAGTTATGGTAGGTTATCAATTTTAGCACAATGGAGACTAGATTGTAAAAAACTATTCAATATAAAGCCTACAAGTTTTTTTCCTGTGCCGAAAATCGAAAGTACTTTATTAAAATTTACTCCAAAAAAAGAATATTTAAAAATAAGAAACACTAAAAACCTAGAAAGAATTACTTCAATGTTTTTTAATCAAAGAAGAAAGAAAATAAAAAATGTTATTAAAACTTTACTAAGTGAAGATATCATTAATAATCAAATTAAAATAGATTTAAACCTTAGGCCACAGAACCTGCCCCCTAATTTTTATTATAATATAGTAAAAATGATTGAAACATTTTAGTTTAAAAGAAATTTTATGTGTTGTTGAATTTTTTTTTTTTGCTGGTGAAATTTTTTTTGTTTTTTTTCTTTTAGAATAATTTTTTTAATTTCTGCTACGCATTTAATTAAATTATCATTGATTACAATATAATTATAGTTTTTCCAGTGTAATATATCTTTATTGAATTGTTTCATTCTTTCTTCAACTATTAATTTATCTCTCATATCTCTATTGGATAATCTTTTGAATAATTCATCTCTACTTGGTGGAAGAACAAATATTGTCAGTATTTTAAAATTAAGTTTTTTCTTTTTAATTTGTTTAGTTCCTTGCCAATCTATGTCAAATATTACATCTTTTCCATTCTTCAGCTTTTCAAAAACATTCTCTTTTGATGTTCCATAAAAATTTTTAAAAACTTTTGCATGCTCTAAAAATTTATTTTTTCTTATTAACTTGTTAAATTCTTTTTTTTTTACAAAAAAATAATGTTTTGAGTGAACTTCCTTGGGTCGTGGTTTTCTTGTAGTATATGAAATTGATATATGAAATTTTAATTCTTTTGAGAGTAATCTTGTTAGAGTTGTTTTTCCTGCACCTGATGGTGATGAGAGAATTATCATCATTCCATCTTTTTTCAAAGACATTAGAAATTAAAGTATTAGTTACTTTTGCTTTCTATAAATTTAACAGCATCTCCAACAGTCAATATCTTTTCTGCCTCACTATCTGATATTTCAGATCCAAACTCTTCTTCAAAGGCCATTACAAGTTCAACTGTATCTAAACTATCAGCTCCTAAGTCATCAATAAAACTTGACTCTTCTGTAACTTTAGATTCTTCAATACCTAGATGATCTGCTACTATTTTTTTCACTTTGCTTGATATATCTTCTGACATATTAATATTCCTTTAGTTTGATAGTTCGTTAATAGATAAAATAGTAATTTTGTCAACCAAAATACATACCTCCATTAACATGTATAGTTTCTCCTGTTATATAATTCGAAAGATCAGACATTAAAAAAGATACAACGTTTGCTACATCTTTTGGTTTGCCTAACCTATTTATTGGTATTTTATCTATTAATTGTGCTTTAAATTTATCATCAATGCTGTCTGTCATTGCTGTATCTATAAATCCAGGTGAAATGCAATTAATTAATATATTTTTTTTTGCATATTCTGTAGCAAGGCTTTTAGACATTCCAATAATTCCTGATTTGGATGCTGCATAATTTGATTGTCCAACATTTCCAGTGTGGCCTACAATTGATGTAATATTTACAATCTTTCCAGATTTGTTTTTAATCATTTTCTTAATGAAAAATTTACTAATTAAAAAATTAGAAGTCAGATTTACATCAATAACTTTTTGCCATTCCTCCAAAGACATTCTTAAAAAAATGTTATCTCTATTTATTCCAGCATTATTTACTAAACCGTCTATTTTCCCATCAAAGAAATCAGAGGCTTGATCGACTAATTTATCTATTTCTTTATGATTGCTAATATCAAATTTAATTGTTTTAATATTTTTAAATTTTGATTTTATTTTATCTATTTTTTCTTGATTAGATCCAGTTGCAATTATGTTAGCTCCAGCTAAACTTAATGTTTCAATAATTGCTCCTCCTATTCCACCTGTAGCCCCAGTAACAAATATATTTTTATTCTTCAGATCAATCATAAACTTTTAAAATTTTTTAAATCATCTACAGAGCTAATTGAACTAACATTCAAATCTTTTGCAATTCTTTTAATCATTCCAGATAATACTCTTCCCGGTCCAATTTCAACAAAATTATGACAATTTTCGTAAATCATTGTATTAATTGTTTCCCTCCATCTCACTCTGCTTTCAATTTGAGATATAAGCAACCTTTTTAAATCTTTTATATCTGTAGCTACTTTAGCATTTACATTAGATAAAATTTTTATTTTTGGTGTTTTAATTTCAATTTTTTCTATCTCCTTACTCATAATTTTAGTTGCTATATTCATTAAAGGACAATGAAAAGGAGCGCTGACTGGTAATTTGATATTTTTAATTTTTTTATCTTTGAGAACCTCAATAAACTTTTGAAGATCTTTAATTTTTCCACTAACAACTACTTGTCCAACAGTATTATCATTTGCTATAAAACAATTAAAATTACTTTTATTTTCTGATATTATTTTTTCGAGCTCGTTTATTTCGACACCAATTACAGCTATCATACCGCCCTCACCTATTGGAACTGCTTCTTGCATAGATTTGCCTCTAATTTTTAAAATCTTTAAACCGTCTGAAAATTTTATAGAGTCTAGACAAGTTAAAGCAGTATATTCTCCTAAAGAATGTCCTGCTGCAAAACTAGCATCTTTAAGACTTAAATTAAACTCTCTTAAAGCAACTTGGAAAATTGAATAACCTACTAAGAATATTGCTGGTTGAGTATTTTCAGTCATATTAAGATCTTCTCTTGGACCATCTAAAATTATCTTTGATAATTTTACACCTAGTATTTCATCTGCTTCATTAAATAATTTCTTTACTAATTCGAAGTTTTGGTAAAAATCTCTAGCCATACCTACCGTTTGAGATCCCTGACCTGGAAAAACTATAGAAAACATAGTAACAATTAATTTAGAATTTTTTTTATTATGTTGTTTTTATATAATTATAATAGTATACGGTTTCAAATTTTAAAATAAAATTATGAACTTTTACGAACATACAATCGTTGCTAGACAAGATACAAGCAAAACACAGTTAAAACAGTTACAAGATAAGTATATGAGTATAATTGAAAAAAATGATGGTAAAATTTTACAAATAGAAAACTGGGGCCTAATAAATTTATCGTATATTGTTAAAAAAAATAAAAAAGGGAACTATTTGCATTACAAATTTCAATCAAGACCAGAAGTAGTGCTTGAATTAGAAAAAAATGAAAAATTGGATAAAAATATTTTAAAATATTTAACAATTAAATATAAAAAATTGGATTTAGATACAAATTATTTTAATAGTTCAACTAACGAAGAAAAAGAAAAAAGTAAGTAATGAAAAGAAACAAGTTCTCAGATAAAAAAAAAGGTAAACAAAGTAGTTTTAATAAACTAAGTATTTTTCAAAATAATAAGTTTAGATTTAAAAAATCATGTCCACTCTCAGCAAAAGGAGCACCAAAAATCGACTATAAAAATCTAAAACTTTTAAGAAAATATACCTCTGAAAATGGTAAAATATTACCATCAAGAATTACAAATATCTCTCAAAAGAAACAAAGAGAATTATCTCTCTCAATTAAAAGAGCTAGAAATCTAGCCTTAATCTAAACTATGAAAGTAATACTTTTAGAAAATTTAAGAAAAATTGGCTCAATAGGGGATGTTATAGATGTAAAAAGAGGATATGCGAGAAATTATCTTATAGGTAAAAAAAAAGCATTATTTGCATCTAAAGAAAATATTAAAGAAGTAGATAATCTTAAAAATGAATTAAATAAAAAAGATTTAGAAAAGAGGAAAAGTGCCAAAAGCATACAAGAAATAATAGAAAATAAAGTTTACTCTGTAAAAAAACTGAGCACAGAAAATAAAGAACTTTATGGATCAGTTAAACCAACAGAAATCTCTAAAGTAATTTTTAAAAATGAAAAAATAGAAATTGCTCCATCTCAAATTCAACCTGTTAAAGAAATAAAAACACTCGGTAATTTTCAAGTAAGTATTAATCTTCATTCAGAAATTGTCACAAATGTGACTGTAAAAGTTATTCCTGAAGAAGAAGCAAAATAATTATACAAATTTTTCCCCAGATTATTTTTTTCATTGTTAATTATTATTTTTAAAATTAAAAATAGTAAAAATGTCAGAGACTTTAAACATAGTAAAAAATATATCAAAAGAATTACCACATAATATCGAAGCTGAACAATCGGTAATAGGTTCAATTTTAATTGCTAATGAATTATTTGATGAAATAAATATGATTGTTACTAGTAAAAACTTTTATGACCCTATGCACCAAAAAATTTATGCCGCTATCGAAAAACTTATATATAGTGGGATGCTTGCAAATCCAATTACTTTAAAAAACTATTTTGATAATGAAAAGGATAGCATTAATATCCCCGAGTATCTTGTCAAAATAACAAAATTTTCATCAGCAGCTCGGCAAACTATTGAGTATTCAAAACTAGTTTACGATTTATACGTAAAGAGAGAGCTAATTAAACTTTCAGAAAATATAATTGATACAGCTAAACTGAATGATTTAGATCAAAATGCTAAAACAATAATTGAAAATTCTGAAAAATCTTTGTTTGATCTTGCCGAAAGAGGTTCTTTTAGCTCGTCATTAGTAAAGTTTGATGAGGCTATGAAATTAACAATTGAAATGGCTTCTAATGCTTATAAAAATGATGAAGGAATAGTTGGAGTTCCAACTGGATTAACTGATTTAGATGATAGACTTGGTGGACTGCATAAGTCTGATTTAATAATTATTGCGGGACGACCTTCAATGGGTAAAACTGCTTTGGCAACAAATATAGCTTTTCATGCTGCAAAAAATATTCAAGAAAATATTAAAAAATCTACAATAGCTTTTTTTTCTTTAGAAATGTCATCTGAACAACTATCTACAAGAATTTTAGCTGAGCAATCTAGAATAAAATCTAACGATATTAGAAGAGGAAGAATATCTGAGGAAGAATTTGATAAGTTTATAGAAACCTCTAAAAATATATCTGAACTTCCCCTTTACATTGATGAAACTCCAGCAATTACCGTAGCAGCATTAAGTAACAGAGCAAGAAGAATAAAAAGACTTTATGGACTAGAAATGGTTGTAATAGATTATATTCAATTAATGAGGGCTTCAAATTATAAAGAAGGAAGAGTTCAAGAAATTTCAGAGATTACTCAAGGGTTGAAAGCTCTTGCCAAGGAATTGTCAGTCCCTGTTGTGGCTCTTTCTCAATTGTCTAGAGCTGTGGAACAAAGGGATGACAAAAAACCCCTGCTTTCAGACCTAAGAGAATCAGGATCAATTGAGCAGGATGCAGATGTAGTTATGTTCGTTTATAGAGAAGCTTATTATCTTAAAAGTAAAGAACCAAGACCTGCCACTGTAGAACATGCAGAATGGCAAGCTAAAATGAATGAAGTTTCTCACTTAGCTGAATTAATAATAAGCAAACAAAGGCATGGACCTACTGGTAATGTTTCCCTAGAATTTGAGGAAATGTTTACCAAATTTAAAGATATTCAAAACAACTAATTTAATTTATATATTTACCTATTCAATGCTAGGTGAATTTTACCAAAGAAATGTTTTAGAAAAGCCTAAGGCAGTTTTTTTGCTGCTTGCTTTTTTATTATTAATTTTTGGTTATTTTTCTAAAGATTTTAGATTAGATGCCTCTTCAGATACATTGCTTATTGATGGTGATCCTGATCTAAAATATTTAAAGGAAATTAATAAAAGATATAATTCAAAAGAATTTTTAGTTTTAACTTTTACTCCAAAAGAATCGATGATTTCTGAAAATTCAATTAATAATTTATTAAGTTTAAAATATAAAATACAAAGTCTCGATTGGATTGATAGTGTAATTACGATATTGGATGTACCTTTGCTAACTAGTACTGATGATACTTTAACTGAAAAATTAAAAAATTTTAGTACATTGAAGAGTGAAGGAATAAATAGGAAGAAAGGATTTAATGAAATTTTAAATAGCCCAGTATTTAAAAATTTTGTAATAAGTGAAGACGGAAATACAACTGGTATCATTGCCTATTTAAAAAAGAAACCAGAACCATTCGAATTATCAAATGAAGAACTAGAAATTTATAAAGACAAAATTAAAAAAGAAAATCATGAAAACATAATAGAAATTAGAGAAGTTATAAAATCTTACAATAGTATTGGAAAAATTCATCTTGGTGGAATTCCGATGATAGCAGATGATATGATGACTTTCATTAAAAATGATATTATTGTATTTGGAGCTGGCGTTCTATTATTTATAATTTTTACATTATGGTATGTTTTCAGAAAAATAATTTGGATAGTAATTCCAATTAGCAGTTGTTTTTTTTCAGTTTTAATTATGATGGGTTTATTAGGTCTGTTGGGTTGGAAAGTCACTGTAATATCATCAAATTTTATTGCATTAATGTTGATATTAACTATGGCAATGAATATTCATACTAGTACAAGATTTTTGCAATTAAGAAAAGAAAATCCAGTACTTTCAAAATTAGAAATAATAAAAAAAACAACTAATAAAATGTTTTGGCCAATATTATATACAGTTTTAACAACAATATTTGCCTTTTTATCACTCGTATTTAGTGGAATTAAACCTGTTATAGATTTTGGATGGATGATGACTCTGGGGCTTATTACTTCCTTTATAATTACTTTCACTCTACTTCCAACATTACTAAGTTTTTTTTCTGAAAATAAAATAACAATTAAAAAAGAATATAAGTCAAAAATAACAATTTTATTTGAGAAAATTACATTAAATAATAGAAATATAATTTTCTTTATAACAGGACTAGTTATTTTTTTAAGTATAGTGGGTATTAATAAATTGGAAGTAGAAAATAGCTTTATTAATTATTTCAAAAAAAATACAGAAATTTATAAAGGAATGAAGCTTATTGACGAAAAATTGGGAGGAACAACGCCATTAGAAATTATTTTAAAATTTCCCAAAAAAGAAATTAATTACGAAACTGCTGATGAGGAAGATGACTGGGGTGATGAAAAAGATGATAATGATGAGAAATATTGGTTTACTAAAGACAAAATAGATAAAATTAAAAGAGTTCATGAATATTTGGAAGATCTTCCTGAAGTAGGTAAAGTTTTATCTTTTTCATCGGTACTTGATGTAGCGACGCAATTAAATAATAATAAACCTCTTGGTACACTAGAGATGGGAGTTTTATATTCAAAAATTCCTGAATCAATTAAAAGTCAAATTGTTGATCCTTATATTTCAATATCAGACTCTGAAGCTAGAATAAGCCTTAGAATTAAAGACTCTAAAAAAGATTTAAAAAGAAATGATCTAATAAATAAAATAAATTTTGATCTTGAGAATAAACTTAATTTAAAAAAAAATGAATATAAATTAGCAGGTGTTCTAATTTTATTTAATAATCTTTTACAAAGCTTGTTTAAATCACAAATTTTAACTTTGGGATTTGTAATGATTGGAATATTTATTATGTTTCTAATTTTATTCAGAAATATAAAATTATCTCTTATAGGAGTTATACCAAATTTTTTAGCAGCTTTTTTTATTCTTGGTATAATAGGATTAGCAAATATACCTTTGGATATGATGACGATTACAATAGCAGCGATTACAATTGGAATAGCAGTAGATAATAGTATTCATTATATTTATAGGTTTAGAGAAGAATTTTTAAAAGGCAAAAATTATATAAATACACTTAAAATATGTCATTCAACTGTTGGTGTTGCAATTTTAAATACATCTATCACTATTGTTTTTGGTTTTTCGATATTAGTATTGTCAAATTTCATCCCTACAATTTATTTTGGGGTTTTCACAGGTATTGCAATGTTATTAGCTATGATTTCTGTTTTAACTTTACTTCCATCTTTATTATTACTATTCAAACCTTTCAAAAATAATTAATGGAAAAATTCTTAGAGGTTTTTCAACAATTAACTCTATTTGATATAATTTATTTACTCATTACAGTTTATTTTGTAATTAAATGTTTGAAGGATGGTTTTGTTTTAAGTATTCTTTCTTTTTCTAAATGGATAATTGCTTACATACTTACAATTATCATTTTTCCAAGGGTTAAACCTTATTTTAAAAATACTCTAGATAGTGAATATGTTTTAGATATAGGACTTGGCATAGTTTTATTTATAATTATCATATTTATAATTTTACTGATCAGTAAAGGAATTAGTAAAGCAGTAAGATTTACTGGTCTGGGAATGGTAGATAGAATCTTCGGTTTCTTTTTTGGTTTTTTTATATCTTACACTATAGCAGTGTGTTTATTTACAACTTTGGATATAGTATATAGTCATAAAAAATGGCCAATTAAATTAAATTCCTCTTTTACTTTTCCATGGGTTGAAAAAGGTAGCAACTACCTTATAAAAGTATTTCCAAATGAAAAAGATTATCAAAATGCAAAAGACAAGGTTCAAGATATATGACCCTAAGTTAAAAGAGGAGTGTGGTGTTTTTGGAATAAGTAACACAAACGACTCTGCTGCACTAACCGCACTAGGACTTCATGCTCTTCAACATAGAGGACAAGAAGGATGTGGAATAGTAACCTATGATGGTAAAAAATATCATTCTGAGAAAAGGTTTGGATTAGTCGGAGATAACTTTAATAAAGAAAAAGTTTTAAAAAAATTACCAGGTAATTTTGCAATTGGACATAACCGATATAGCACTACAGGTGGTACAGCTTTGAGAAATGTTCAACCTTTTTTTGCTGATACAAATGCTGGTGGTATAGGTGTTTCACATAATGGAAATTTGACAAATGCAATTACGTTAAGAAGAAAATTAGTTGAAGAGGGAGCAATATTTTATACGACATCAGATACTGAAACAATTGTACAATTAGTTGCAAAATCAAAAAGAAAAAAAATAATAGATAAAGTTATAGATGCACTTTTCCAAATTCAAGGAGGTTATGCATTAGTTATGTTGGCTCAAAATACATTAATTGGCGTAAGAGATCCTCTAGGAATAAGACCTTTGGTAATAGGAAAATTAAAAAATTCATATGTTTTTGCCTCAGAAACGTGTGCATTGGATATTATTGGAGCAAAATTTATAAGAGAGGTTGAGAATGGAGAAATAGTTTGTATTGAAAATAATGAAATAAAATCTTTAAAGCCGTTCCCACCAAAAAAAATAAGACCATGCATTTTTGAGTATATTTATTTTTCAAGACCAGACAGTATATTAAACGGTAAGACTGCTTATGAATATAGAAAAAAATTTGGTGAGTATCTTGCAAATGAGGATGTTGTTGATGCTGATGTTGTCGTTCCTGTTCCCGACTCTGGAAATGCAGCAGCATTAGGCTATAGCCAAAAAAAAGGTATTACATTTGATTTAGGTTTAATTAGGAATCATTATGTTGGAAGAACATTTATAGAGCCTGGACAAAAAATAAGAAGTTTAGGTGTAAAATTAAAACTAAATGCAAATAAATCTTCAATTAAAAATAAAAAAATTATTTTAGTAGATGACTCTTTGGTAAGAGGAACAACCTCTGAAAAAATTGTAAAAATGTTATATGATGGAGGAGCTAAGGAAGTTCATATGAGAATAGCATGTCCTGAAATTAAGTATCCTGATTTTTATGGTGTTGACATGCCTACAAAAAAAGAATTGTTAGCAGCTAATAAGTCGGTTGATGAAATTTGTAAATTTATTAACGCTAAATCTCTTAAATTTTTATCTGTTGATGGTTTATATAATGCTATGGGTTATGAAAAAAGAAATGAAACTTACCCCCAACTTACAGATCATTATTTTACAGGAGATTATCCTGTTAAAGTAATTGATGAGTTAGGAAATGATAAAGTTACTCAACTATCTCTTTTAAGTACAGCTTCAAATAATTAATTATGAAAAAAGTTAGTTTTACACAAATGAAAAACGGCACAAAAGAAGATTACCTTTTTTTAGATAAACATGAAAAAAAGTATGCAAGTGAAACTGCTGATAGAATTCTTAATTTTATGTCTGGATTAAATGAGACACTTGAGGGCTATCAAGTTTCAAGACTTGAGCACTCACTTCAGAGCGCTTCGAAAGCTTTAAGAAATGGAGAGAGCGAAGAAATGATTGTTGCTGCTCTACTTCATGATATAGGTGACGAACTTGCTCCAATGAATCATTCAGAGTATGCAGCAGCAATTTTAAAACCATATGTAAGTGAAAAAACTCACTGGATTGTAAAAATGCACGGATTATTTCAAACCTATTATTACGCTCATCATCTAGGTGGAGATAGATATAAAAGAAGTAAGTATAAAGATCATAAGTATTATCAAGCAACAATAGATTTCTGTGAAAATTACGATCAAGGATGTTTTGATCCTAATTATGAATCTTTTGACCTTGAGTATTTTGCTCCAATGGTAAAAAGAATTTTCTCAAGAAAACCTTATAGTGTTTAGAAAAGGTGCCAAATAAATTAAGCAAAGAAAAAAGTCCATATTTAAAGCAACACGAAAATAATCCTGTTGATTGGTTGCCCTGGAATAAAGAGACTTTAGAAAAAGCAAAAAAATTAAAAAAACCAATTTTTTTAAGTGTAGGATATGCAAGTTGTCATTGGTGTCATGTAATGGCACATGAAAGCTTCGAAGATGATAAAATTGCAAAAATAATGAATGATAAATTTATAAATATTAAGGTAGATAGAGAGGAAAGACCTGATTTAGACTCTATTTTTCAAAAAAGTTTAGGTATACTTACCGGAGCACAAGGTGGCTGGCCCTTGTCTATGTTTCTGGATGAAAATGCAGTCCCATTCACCGGTGGGACTTATTTTCCTCCAAATGAAATACAAGGTAGACCAAGTTTCTCACAGGTGCTTGAGAATGTATCAAAGGTTTATAATGAAAACCAAAAAAAAATAATTTCACAAGTTTTTCAGTTAAGAACTGTTTTTAAGGATTTAAGTAGAAAAGATGCAATTGTAAAACAAGACTTAGAGCAATACGCAGATAAAATTATTCAATATTTTGATGAAATAAATGGAGGATTTAAAGGTTCACCAAAATTTCCTCAATTCTATATTTTTGAAACAATATTTTATTACTATAAAAAAAATAAAAAAAAAATTTTTTTAGAGTCGGTAAAAAAACTTTTAAAAAATGTTTCTTCAAGAGGTATCTATGATCATTTGGAAGGAGGTATAGCAAGGTATACTGTTGATGAAAAATGGATAATTCCTCATTTTGAAAAGATGCTTTACGACAACATTCTATATGTTGACTTGCTTAATAAATACATTCAAACTAATGACTCAGATTATTTTAAAAAAAAATTAATCCAAACAATCCAATTTATTAATTCTCAGTTTTTGTCAGAAGATGAGTTATTAGGATCTGCATATGATGCGGATAGTGAAGGTGTTGAAGGAAAATATTATACATGGAAGTATAAAGATTTAGAAACTTTTTTAGGGAATAATTTTGAAACTTTTAAAAAAAAATATTCTATAAGTGAAAAAGGAAATTTTGAAGGTTTAAATATTCTAGTCGAAAATAATAATATACAATTTAGTGAGAAGGAAAATGCTTTAATATCAAATATAGAACAAAAATTATTAAATGAAAGAAATAGAAGAACTAAACCTTTTTTTGATAGAAAGGTTCAAACAGATTTAAATTGTTATTGGATATATACAACTCTTTTTTCATCTTTGATATTAAATGATCAAAAATTACTTCAAAAAAAATTAGAAAATTCAAAAAAAATTATTCGTAAATTAAGTAAAAATATTTTTCATTGCTACGATAAAGATCATAAAGAAGTAGATGTTTTTCTAGAAGACTATGTATATTTTTCTTTATTGCTGATAACTTTGTATGAACTAAATCATGATAAGGCTGCACTTAAAAAGTGTGAAATCGTAATGCGTGAAACTTGGAATCTTTTTTATAATGACGAGCATAAATTGCTTCAAAAAAATCCAAAATTAAATAATGATTTATTTGTAAACCCAATTGATATTTTTGATGTAAATATACCTAATGGAAATAGCATTTTCTTATTAGTTTGTAATAAATTAAAAAATGTAACAAATGATAAATATTGGGATGAAAAAATAGATTTATTAAGCAAATCATGTAATTCATATATCAGCTATAATTTTTCTCAAATGTTCAGTTACTTAAAAATTTTAGATATATGTGAAAAAAATATAACGATTACTTTACATGGTAGAAAGGATGAAATTAATAAATATAAAAATGAAATCTTTAAATTATTTATGGGAAATGTATCTATTATTTATAATGTGACTGATGACAATTTTTTTGCTGTAATCTGCAAAAATAAAACTTGTTCGGATAAACTAAAATCACTTGATGATATAAAAAAATACGTAGAAATGTCCATTGATGTTTAAAGAATTAAACAACCAAAAAAAGGGTTCATTATTGGCGTTTATTGGTGTTTTGTTTATAACGCCTGACTCCCTGTTTATAAGGTTGGCTAATATTGATACGTGGGGTTTGTTATTTTACAGAGGAGCAATTCCATTTGTAATAGTTTTATTAGGATTAATTTTATTCTATAAAAAAAATTTTTTTATAGCATTTAAAAATATTGGGTATGTAGGAATTTTTTATGCAATAAGTTTTACAATTTGTAATATTACTTTTATCATTTCAATTCAAAATACTAATGTTGCAAATACACTTATAATGGTGGCTATGGCACCAATGCTGTCAGCATTTTTAGGAGCTTTTTTTTTGAAAGAAATACCTGATAAAAGAACTTGGACTGCAATTACTATAACTTTATTGTCTGTTGTATACATATTTTATGACTCTCTTCAGTTAGGAAATATTATAGGTGATATATTTGGTTTCCTTACAGCTTTAGGCTTAGCTATAAGTGCAAACTTGGCAAGATATGCAAAAAGCAAAGATCTTGTACCTGCCGCTGTATTAGGCAAACTAGGGACGGCACTTTTTGCATTTATTTTTGTAAGCAATTTTAATCTTTTAAATAATGATATAATTATAGTTCCTGTAATGTGTATTTTGTGTGTTGCCATACCTTTTGTTCTAGTTACTATAGCTCCAAGATTTATAACTGCTGCAGAAGTCAATCTTTTTTTTTTATTAGAAGTAATACTAGGTCCAATCTGGGTATGGCTAGTAATTAATGAAAAACCAAGTGTTGAAACTTTATTTGGAGGAATAGTAATTATTTTCACAATTACCATTCATTCTATATTAGCCATAAAAAAACCATAATAAAAAACTAATCACTTGCTTTTTATATAAAAAAGCATACTCACGCACTAATGAATAAAATTTTAAAAAACTCATGGGCACTATTTACTGGAATGGGACTAATTATGTTGGCTCATGGATATCAAGGTTCTTTGCTTGGTGTCAGAGCAGTTCAAGAAAATTTTTCACTATCAGCAACAGGATTTATGCTGTCAGGTTATTTTGTAGGTTATTTTATTGGAGCGAGAACTATTCCAAAATTTATTACTCGAGTAGGTCATATAAGGGTATTTGCAGCTTTTGCATCTATAGCATCTATAGTAATTCTTATGCATTCAATTTTTGTAAATCCAATAACTTGGTTTATTTTAAGAGTAGTTACCGGAATTAGTATGGTTTCACTTTATACCATAGCAGAGAGTTGGTTAAATGATAGATCAAGTAACAAAAATAGAGGAAGTGTTTTGTCAATTTATATGGTTATTCAATTTGGAGCAATGGCACTAGGTATGTTTTTTTTAAATTTCAGCTCACCAAAAAACTTTCAACCATTTATTTTAGTTTCTCTATTTATGTCTTTATCTTTGATTCCAATTTTATTAACTAAAAGAAAAGCACCAAATTTTAAAAAAATAACTGAAATGAGTATAAAAGAATTATATAAAGTATCGCCACTTGGAATGGTTGGTTCTTTGTTGTATGGAACTTCACAATCAGCACTTTTTTCATTACTGGCAGTTTATGCTGCTTCAATGAACTTCAGTATATTTGAAATATCACTAGTAACTTTTCTTTTAGCAATATCAGGGGCAGTTGCTCAGTGGCCGGTGGGAAAGCTTTCTGATAATTTCGATAGAAGAAAAATTATTACTTATACAACCTTTGGTGCAGCCTTTTTTGCATTTTGTGCAATATTTTCATCTGGCCAAATGTATTTACCTGGTGATTTAGCAACAAATAAGTTTTGGTTTTATATTTTTTTAGTTTTATTCTCATTTTGTAGCTTACCTATGTTCGCTATAATATTTGCTCATACAAATGATTTTATACCTAAAGAAAAATTTGTATCTGCCGGAGCTGGGTTACAATTTTCATTTGGACTAGGAGCAATGTCTGGTCCATTTTTATGTGCATCTTTTATGAATGTCGTTGGACCGAATGGATATTTTATTTTTTTAATTTTTTTTCATTCTCTAATTGGATTGTTTGCAATATACAGAATGAAAGTAAGAGATGCTAAAGAAAATCCAGATTCTCAATTTACACCAATGCCGCAGACTATAACTCCTCTCGGTATGGAATTAAATCCAACTACAGAGCACATTGAAGAACCATACACAGAAAAAGTCAAAAAAATGTTGGAAAGAAAAGGTGTTTCTTACAAAAAAAGATGAAAATTAATTAATAGTAAATAGTTTTAAATTAGATTTTAAATCTAACGTAGGTTGTATTAAAAAAAAATTTCATGACTCTGTCTTGTCGAAAACCAGATATTTTGTTTAAATAAACATATGAGAAAAAAAAATCATACGAGGAAAAAAGACTCAGGAATATTTAATTTACTGTACCAGGATTTTAAAAATAATCAAAAAAGTAAAGAGAAGAAAGAAATCAAACAAAAAGAAGATAAAATAAAAAAAGAATTAGAGAAAATTAAACAAAAAGATAAAGAAATTAAATTGAAAGAAAAAGAACTCTTAAGATTAGAGGAATTAATTAAACTTAAAGAAAAAGAACAAAAATTAATTTCTGTTGAACAAGATCAACGTGAAAATAAACTTAAATTAAATGAACAAAATCAAATTCTTAGAGAAAAAGAACAAAAAATAACTAAAAAAGAACAGTCATTAAAAGAAGATGAATTAAAATTAAAAGAACAAAATGTTATAAATAAAGAAAATGAATTAAAGGTTGCAACTACTGAACAGAAAAAAAAGATAAAGAACTTAAGCTTAAAGAGGAAGAACAAAAAAGAAAAGATGTTGACCTTAAAGTAAGAGAGGAAGAGCAAAAAATAAAAGAACAAAGAGAAAATAAAAGAAGATATAGAAAGCAGAAAATGCTAGATCAACAAAAACAATTAGATAAGGATGAAGAAGCGCTAAAGATTAAAGAATGGGAAAAAAAGTTTGAAAGAGAACAAAAATTAATTGAAGAAAGAGAACAACAAAAAGAAATTAAGTTGAGACAAATTGAGTTAGAACAATTAAAATTAAGAGGTTTAGATGATCAGCAAATTCAAAATGAAAATTCATCAAGACTAGAAAATTTTGATGTAGAAAAAAGTTTTAAAAATTAATTTAATTTAATTTTATATATTACTACTTATTGTTTGGGAAAATAATCTTCACAATTTCCTTCCCTATTAACATCTGTAGTTCCACAATGAAGGCCACCTCCAAAAGCATATACGTCTCTTAAATCTATCGGTAAAACTTCCATTCCTAACTTATCAAGTTGTTCAGCTTGATATACCTCACTTTTTTCAACACATACAGTTTTTGGGTCTACAACAAGCACATTCATTGATAGCCAAACTGAAGAATAACATAATGGTGGTGGAGTATTATGAGCAGGTTGAGCTGCGTAAACAATTTCCCATCCATTATCCTCAAAAAGTTTTCTTTGATTTTTTGGAAGTTTTCTTTGGGGATTATTAAGAATTAAACCTGGTCTAATAGGTGTAAATGTAGCATCAATGTGAATAGGATATGGATCACCAGGAAAATTAACTGTGTGAACACGATGGTCAGGAAAATGCCTTTTTAGCCAATCAATCCCTTTAAGATTTGTTGTAAAACCATGTTGAACAATTAAATCTTTACCAAAACGCAATATATCAGCAGCATCAAATAAAGGTTCTTCCTCTGTTGTTACAAAGTACTTTTTTTCTGCCCATTCTAATCTTTGCTCAAGGCTGACATCATCTGATAGATAATTTTTATGATAGTCTTTATCTGTTAACCTTGGTTTGGGTGCTGACTCATGTTTCATATTTGGATCTTCCATAAAATACTTTTGTAATAAAGGTCTATATGCTAAGTATTCAAAGAAACGCGAACGAAAACTCATTGTTGCCTCTAACATTTCTTTTCCAACTGTTATTATCACATCTCTTGGAGGCATGCAGCCAAACATATTTTCTACTTTCCAATCTGGAGTACCAATTTCTGTGTCGAACTTTAGTGGAGATGGTCTATCAACCCTTACACCTCTACTTTCTAGTGTTTTAGAAAATTTATCTAAAAGCTCGTTTGCTCTATCAATAGTTTCTTGGGTTCTTCTACCGTGTGTACCTTTCATATCTGAGTCTGATGGTATTTTTACATCAACTGCTGGTTCAGGAGCTGGGATACAACAGTTGTCAGCTCTTCCAACAATTACATGTTTAAGTGGATCCCATTCATTCCAACTATTAACTATTGTTTTATTCATGAAATTTATATTATCTAATTCAAGCCGATAAATCTCTTATTATTTTGTATTAAAAAACTATAATAAAAAATTGAGATAAATATTAAAAAACCACCAACTATTGTATTTGTAGATGGTATTTCATTTATACCTAACCAAGGTAACCATACCCAAAAAATACCTCCTATAACTTCAGTGAGGGATAGTAAAGTCAAATCTGCAGCAGGAATATGCTTTGAACCAATAGAATAAAGTATCAGACCAAAACAAACTAAGGAACCGTGTAAAGCAAATAAGCTTTCGTTTTTACCACTAGATAAAAAGTTTATATCTAATGAAATTATCATTATAGAGGAAAATACAAAACATATTAAACCAGCTACAGATACGGTCGTAAATTTTGGTGTGTCTTTCCTCCATCTAAGCGTCGTAGAAAATATAGCAAAACCTAATGCAGATATTAATCCAAATAATAATCCAAAAATATTGTTTGAATTTTGAGATCCTAAAGCCATTATAATAATTCCGATTGATGCAATTATGATTGATATCCAGGTATTTACAGAAACTTTTTCTTTTAAAAAAAGAAATCCTAATAGTGCAGTTATGAATGGCATAGAAGCTAGACATAACAACGTTATTGCAGCAGAGGTATTTGTGATAGACCATATAAAAGTTATCATTGCTGCTCCAAGCCCTGCTCCACCAATTAGGCCTGAAATTCCCATTTTAAAATAATTTTTATAGAAACTCTTACCTTCCTCTAGATAAAGAAAAAAGTTTAAAAGTATAAATATTACAATTCCTCTTGTGAAAAGATACTGCCAAGGGACAAGATGGGGTTCATCAATATTTCTTACTACATAGGGTCCAAAGGACCATAATAACCCTGCAATTAATACTAAAGGAATTGCTCCTTTTGGATTTTTAAGTTGTATCATTGATAATTTCTATTACTAAATTTCTTTTTCCACAACTAAATTAAATCAATTAATAATTATTGAAGACTAATTAACTTTTTTTATTTATAAAGGTAAATATAGAATATCTTTATAAATCAATGAACCTAGAAATTATAAAAATCGCCTCAAATTCTAAAAATAATAATTTATTAGAAGATTTTACTGATAAATTTAAAAAAAAAAATCCTATTTGTGGCGATGAAATAGAAATTTCATTTAAAATAAAAAATAAAAAAATTTTAGATATTGGTTATAGAAGTAAATCGTGCATTTATTGTGAAGCATCAGCTAGTTTACTTTCAGAAAAATGTAAAAAGAAATCGATTACCAAAATAAAAAATCTTGTAGAAACTGTGGAAAATTTTTTTGAAGATCCAAGCACCAAATTTCCAAAAGAATGGAATGGTTTTATTAAAGTAATTAACAAAGACAATATTTCCCGTAAACAATGTTTAGTATTACCATTTAATGTATTATCAAAATTAATAAAAAATTATGAATAAAGAAAATTTAATTAAATCATCACTGGCTGGTTTTTTTTCTTTTTTAACAATAGGTGTTTTAACATTATTAACTTATAAAACTGAATATGGAATTTTTCTAATTGCTTCTTTTGGTTCAACAATGGTAATATTGTTTGGATACCCAGAAAGTCCTTTTGCTCAACCTAAAAATATTTTTTTTGGTCATTTATTAACTTCAATTACAGGTGTAATATTTGTTAATTATGTACCATTACCAATTTACGCTATGATACCGGCTGCAGTTGGTTTTGGAGTTTTTTTGATGATATTTTTAAATGTAACTCATCCACCAGCAGGTGGAAATCCAATTATTGTAATAATAGGATCTGCTTCATTCAGTTATATATTAAGTCCTATTATTTTAGGTAGTTTAATAGTGATTGTATTTGGGGTCGTTCTAAATAGATTTATATTACGTAAAGAATACCCAAAAAAATAGTATACTTATAAATTAAATATTATTTGCAGAGACTTTTTTATATGCTAGACTTTCCCTCATAAATTAAGCAATAGACTTTATTAGAATTTATTAAAAAGGAGAGATAAAAAATGAAAGTACTTTGTATATTATATGACGATCCTAAAGGAGGAATGCCAAAATCATACCCTTTGTCTAGTCTTCCAAAATTAGAAAAATATCCTGATGGGATGACATTGCCTACACCTAAAGGACGAGACTATACGCCTGGTCAACTTTTAGGGTGTGTTTCCGGTGAGCTCGGCTTGAGAAAATTTTTAGAAAGTAATGGGCACGAATTAATAGTAACTAACAGTAAAGATGGAGATGGTTGTGAAGCAGACAAACATATTGTTGATGCTGACATTGTTATTTCTCAGCCCTTTTTCCCTTATTATTTAACCAAAGAGCGGATTGCTAAGGCAAAAAATCTTAAGATGGCAATTACAGCAGGTATTGGATCAGACCATGTAGATTTACAAGCTGCTATGGATAATAAAATTGATGTTGTTGAAGTAACTTTTTGTAATTCTAGATCTGTGGCTGAACACATAGTTATGATGATTGTCTCAATGGTGAGAGACTACCATAACCAGCATAGAATTGTTAATGAAGGTGGATGGAATATAGCGGATGCAGTCCAAAGATCATATGATGTTGAAGGTATGCATATTGGAACTGTTGCTGCAGGAAGAATCGGACTAGATGCTCTTAGAAAAATGAAACCATTTGATGTTCATTTACATTACTTTGATAGACATAAACTACCTGATAGCGTTGAGAAAGAGTTAAACTTAACATTCCATGAATCAGTAGAATCTATGGTTAAAGTTTGTGACGTAGTAACAATTAATTGTCCTCTTCACCCTGAAACGGAAAATTTATTTGACGATGCAATGATAAGTAAAATGAAAAAAGGTGCTTACATTGTAAATACAGCAAGAGGAAAAATTTGTAATAAAGACGCAATTGCAAAAGCCTTGAAAAGTGGTCAACTAAGTGGATATGCGGGGGATGTATGGTTTCCTCAGCCAGCACCAAATGATCACGTATGGAGAAGTATGCCAAATCATGGCATGACTCCACATACATCTGGAACATCATTAACTGCTCAAGCAAGATATGCCGATGGCGTTAGAGAAATTCTAGAATGCTTTTTCGATGGTACAGAAATCAGAAATCAGTACCTAATTGTGAAAGATGGACAATTAGCAGGTATGGGGGCACACTCATACAGTAAAGGATCAGCTACAAGTGGTTCTGAAGAAGCTGCTAAATATAAAAAAGCTTAACATATTTAAATAAGGTAGCTACATTAAAAGTAGCTACCTTTTATATCATTAACAAATTTTAATATTTTAATATTCTTATCGTGTGAAATTTACAAAAATTATAATAATTTTTTTAATACAAATTAATTATGCTTATTCAGAAAATATTAGTAAAGCATATTTTGCTGGAGGATGCTTTTGGTGTATGGAGGAGTCATTTGAAAAATTAGATGGTGTTAAAGAAGTAATATCAGGTTACTCAGGCGGAACTACCTCAAACCCAACATATAAAGAAGTAACCTATGGCAATACAGGTCATTTTGAGGTGATCGAGATAGTTTATGATAAAGAAATAATTTCATATGAAATATTATTGCAAAACTTTTGGTTAAATATAGATCCTTTTGATGCTTTTGGTCAATTTTGTGATAAAGGCTATAGTTATAGATCAGTTGCTTTTTATCAAAATGATTTAGAAAAAAAACTTATTGGTAAAAGTATTTTGGAAATTGAAAAAAAATTTCAAAAAAAAGTTTTAACTTATGTTCGAAAATTTGAAATTTTTTATATAGCTGAGGATAAGCACCAAAACTATTACAATGAATACTTTTTAAATTATTTAATGTACAAAAAAGCTTGTGGTCGTGAGGAGGTGTTAAAGAGAATTTGGAATCTTTAAGAAAATTTATAAAACCCTTTATTTTAACTTATTTATTTTTTTCTATAGCGATAAGTTTTTACCCAAGTTTTAATTTTTACTCTTTTAAAGGTCAATTATTGATAATAGCAATATCTACTTTCAATGGAATTTTGGGAATTTATATAAAAAAACTATAAAACATATGGCTCTGGTCGAGCCTTACTATTTAAAACTCTATCCACTCCGAAAACACTGATATCAATTGTTTGGTATTTTCCAGTAGTAATAAGTTCAGTTAATGCTCTGCCTATACCAGGTGCTTGCATTAGACCTCTTCCTGTAAAACCTGATGCCATATAGACATTTTCATATTTTGGATGTTTGCCGACAACTGCATTATTGTCTAATTTATTACAATCATAATAGCCTGCCCATGCGCCAGTTAGTTTTAGTTCCTCAAAAATAGGAACTCTTTTTGCAAGAGCTGGCCAAACAAGTTCGTCAAAGTGACTCCAATCAGGTTCAAGATCTTTTGCATCGAATGTAGAAATCGGTGAACCTGCTAAATATTCACCTCCTTCTGGTCTCCAATATACTCCCGTTGTTAGATCTCCAGTAAGAGGCATTTCTTTAATATATTTTGGACATTTAACTCTAAAAACTGTGTGCTTTTGTGGAACAACAGGAATGTCTCCTAATAATTCTTTTGTCCAACATCCTGCAGCAGATACAATAGTCTTAGCATTAATTTCTGAAATATTTTTAATATCACCTTTTATAAATTTAGCACCCAACTCCTCAGCTTTGCTTTTTAAAGCTCCATGAAATAAAAATGGATCTATCCATCCTTCAGTTTCATTATCTGTGTAAGTTGCAGTTTCTATTCCATCGTTATTTATATATGGAAAAAATTCTGGTAGTTCGGAACCTTTAATATTTTTAGTTCCTGCATCACACTCTTTATGATTTTCTAAAGCTTTATATTGCTCCTCTGCTCTATCTGGTCCAAACATTAATAAATATCCATTTGGTACCATGCTGGCAGTTGGGTTCGGATTTTTTTTTGTTTTTAAATTTTTTGGTAAATTAAAAATGAACTCTTTAGCAAATTTTCCTAACAAAATATTTTCTTTTTGGAAAAATTGTCTTCTAAATCCACCTAGAGATAGAGGGAAAGATGCAATTTTATATGTAGGGTCTCTCTCAATTACTTTTACTTTTCTACCTTCTTTAGAGAGAAAATAAGCAGTTGCAGTTCCTATTATTCCACCGCCGATTATAACAACATCATCCATTTTTAATTTAATAATAATAAATTTATATTTAGGAATAATGCATAAATGCTCCAAAGTAAATATGGCATCATAAGTATAAAACTTAAATTGCTAACTTTTTTAAATTCGAACATTAAAAATATAATAAATAATATAATTATAATTAAATTTAATAGTGCTAATAAAATATTATGGTATACAAAAAAAACAATACTCCAAGTTGTATTGAAAATTAGATGAATAAAATATAAATAAATTAGACTAAGGTTTTTATAATTTTTGTGCCAAACTAACCAAATTGATATTGTCATTAACAAGTATAAAGTTGTCCATACAGGTGCAAAAACCCAATCTGGTGGTGTAAGACTTGTTTTTATTAAATTAGAATACCACGGCTCTTTGTATGTTATTGTCGCTACACTTCCTATAAATGACGCTGAATATGTAACTATCGCAAAAACAAAAAAAGATATAAATTTATTTTTTAACATTTTAATATATATATCATTTGATCATGAACGATAAAACTATATGGATAACAGGAGCAAGCACAGGTATTGGTAGAGCTTTAGCTATAAAATTTGCTAAAAATGGGTGGAATGTTGCAGCTTCTGCAAGGAGAGAAAATCTTTTAAAGGAGCTAGAAGAATTGAATCAAGATATTTATTCGTTTCCTCTAGATGTTACAGATAAAGAAAAATGCAAAGAAGTTTTTAAGAAAATTGAGGATAAATTTAAGACTATTGATATATCTTTTTTTTCAACCGGTACATGGGATCCAGGAAAAGAAAAAGAAATTGATGTCGACCAAATTGAAAATGTATTGAAAGTAAATTTTTTTGGAACATTAAATTGTATTAAGAGTGTTGAAAAATACTATCGGAATAAAAAAAGTGGACACATATCTATCGTCTCTTCTATTGCAGGTTATAGAGGGTTACCAAATTCTACAGGGTATGGACCATCAAAGTCAGCTCTAAATAATCTTGCTGAAAGCTTATTTTTTGATTTTAAAAGATATGGAGTTAGAGTTTCTTTAATTTCGCCTGGATTCATTAAAACGCCTATGACGGACAAAAACGATTTTAAAATGCCTTTTTTGAGAACTGCTGATTATGCTGCTGATAAAATCTATGAAGGTCTGGTTAACTCTAATAAATTTGAAATACATTTTCCAAAACAATTAACACTAATTTTGAAATTATTGAGAATTTTGCCTTATAGTTTATATCTTAAGCTAATAAGTAAACTGACAAAATATCAGAAAAATTAATCCTTAACAAACATCACTGTAAGTTCTGCAACTTTAATTCCAAATTTAGTCATTGTTGCTCTATTAATGGCTACTCTTTCATCTTGCATGAAAATCCAATCATCAAATGTAATTTTTATTTCTCTTCCTTTTACAGGAACTAATAATACATACTCAAACTTAAAAGCTGGTCCATATGAATAGCCCTTCGCAGTACCAACCACATCTCCTGCTGTGCCCTCATAGTTATGCTCATCAATTTTTGTTATTTGCCATTGTCTATTTTGAATTTCTCCATCATTCCAATTAAATTTTTCATCTAGGATCAATTTTTTACCATCCCATTTACCATCAAGATCTGCAAAAAACTGTCTAGTAACCTTTCCTGATCTATTTTGTAAAATACCCCATGCCTTAACGTTTCCTGATAA
>CACEMD010000005.1 GCA_902560625.1 uncultured Pelagibacteraceae bacterium | reverse complement strand
ATGGAGTTTTCTAGATGGTCATTTAAGTATCCACTTGTATTAAATTCTTTCGGTATTCCAGAACCGAAAGAAAATAATTTTATTTTACCAGATATTTTGTTAGTACCAATAGTTGCATTTGATAAAGATAAATATAGAATTGGTTATGGTGGTGGATATTATGATAGATACATTGAAAAAGTCAAAAAAAAGAAAAAAATACTTACAATAGGATTTGCTTTTTCGTTTCAACAAATTAATAAAGTGCCGACAAATTTATATGACAAAAAACTTGATTATATTATAACTGAAAAAAAAATAATTTAATGAAAATTCTTTTTTTAGGAGATATTATTGGAGTGTCTGGTTGTAGTTCTATAAAAAAAAATCTCAATAAAATAATAACTGAAAATAATATAGATTTTGTTATAGCTAATGGAGAGAATGCACATGAAACCGGCGTAGGCATTTCAGAAAACATAACCAATGAGCTAGTGTCTTGTGGAGTTGATGTTATAACAACAGGCAATCATGTCTGGGATCAAAAAGAAACATTAGAACACATAAAGCACGAAAAAAGACTTTTAAGACCGCTAAATTTATTTAAAGAAGCTCCAGGCTCAGGATTTGAAATATATAATTCAAAAAATAATTTCAAAGTTGGCGTATTAAATCTTATGGGTAACGTATATATGAAAAAATGTGATAATGTTTTTGAAACATCACAAAATTTTTTACAAAAACATAAATTAAAAGAAAATTACGATTTTCTAGTTGTGGATTTTCATGGAGAAATAACAAGTGAAAAAATGGCTATCGGACACTTATTTGATGGACAAGCAACATTAATTGTAGGAACACACACACACGTGCCAACAAATGATGCAAGAATATTAAGCAATGGATCTGGATATCAAACTGATGCTGGAATGTGTGGTGATTATAACTCAGTAATTGGTATGGATAAAAAAAATTCTTTAAATCGTTTTTTTAAAAAAGACTCGGTCAAAAATTATCCTGCAAGAGGAGAGTCTTCTATTTGTGGAGTAATAGTTGAGGGAAATATCCAAACAGGCTTAGCAAAAAATGTCAAAAGTTTCATTTTTGGTGGAATTTTAACAAACAAATAATATTTTATGGCAGGACATTCTCACTGGGCAGGAATAAAGCACAAAAAAGGAAAAGCTGATAAACAAAGATCAAAAATATTTTCAAAATTATCAAGGGAAATAACTGTAGCAGCAAAACTAGGAGACAAAAATCCAGACATGAACTCAAGATTAAGATCAGCTATTCAGTCTGCAAGGTCTGCAAATATGCCAAAAGAAAATATTTCTAGAGCAATTGATAAATCTGAAAATACATCAGACTTAAATTTTGAAAATATTAGGTATGAGGGTTTTGGACCACATAATATAGCTGTAGTAATAGAAACATTAACTGACAACAAAAATCGTTCTGCATCTAACTTAAGGACTATTTTTCAAAAAAATGGTGGCAGTTTAGGCACCCAAGGATCGGCCTCTCATAACTTTAATCAAGTTGGTATAATAAAAATACCAAAAAACAACATTGATGAAAATAAAATGTATGAATACACAATAGAATCCGGAGCAAATGATTGTATAACACTTAATGATTATTATGAAATACGATGTGATAAAAATGAAATTTATAATATTAAAAAGAAACTTGAAAAATATATAGATAATTTTATTTCTACAGAGATTGAGTGGTTAGCTATTAGCAAGATGGAAATTGACAAAAGTAAAAAAACAGATGTAATAAATTTTTTAGAATTATTAGAAGATAATGACGACGTACAAAATATATTTACAAATTCAAAATTTATTTGATTATGATTATAATTGGAATTGACCCAGGTATATCTGGAGCAATGTGTTTTTTTGACTCAGGTATTGTAAAAGATGTAATCGAAATGCCGACCATGGCTGATGGAAAAAAAAATAAAAAACAAATAAATGGACCTCAAATTGTAAATGAAATTCAAAAAAGGATAGAAGACATTCCGAAGAAAAATATTTTTGTCGTAGTTGAACATGTTTCAGCGATGCCAGGACAAGGCGTCACAAGCATGTTTAACTTTGGCCAATCTTTTGGTGTAATTAAAGGCATTTGCTCAGCAATGCAATTACCAATTTATTTTGTGAGACCTGTAAAGTGGAAAAAATATTTTAATTTAATTAAAACCGATAAAGAAGCCAGTAGGTCAAAAGCTATTCAAATTTTTCCTTATATTTCATCAAAATTATCAAAAAAGAAAGATAGTAACAAAGCTGATGCTATACTTATAGCTAGTTTTTTCAATAATACTTATAAAACTGTACCCAAATCTTAATCGAATAAGTCAAATTGATGACACATTTTAGTGTGAAAGCTTTGACATGGAAGCAGATATAGCATCTCAATCAGTTGGATTAGCAAGTAGTGCAGATTTTTCTATTGGAACACTTTTTATGAGAGCAGATATAATTGTTAAAGCAGTTATACTAATTCTTTTGGCATCTTCAGTATATTCATGGGCAATAATTTTTAACAAATATAAGTTGTTTAAAAAGATTGAAAAGTCCACAGAGGAATTTGAAGAAAAATTTTGGAAATCAAAATCAGCTGAGAGTTTTTATAATAATCTACCATCTAGTTTAGAAGATCCTATGGCACTACTATTTAAAAATTCTATGCAGACACTTATGAAGTCTAAATCTAAAACAAATATAAGCGAGAGACTTTCTGTAATCCTTGAGACAAATATTGAGAAGCAAATAAATTTAATTGAAAAAAATTTTACTTTTTTAGCAACAGTCGGATCAACAGCTCCATTTATTGGTTTATTTGGAACTGTGTGGGGGATTATGAATTCTTTTCAATCTATTGCTATCTCAAGAAATACAAGTTTAGCAATTGTAGCACCAGGAATTGCAGAAGCATTGTTTGCAACCGCACTTGGACTTTTGGCAGCTATTCCAGCAGTAATAGCATTCAATAAATTTAATAACGACTCTAGAAAGTATTCTCAAAAATTGGAAAATTTTTCAAAAAGGTTTATTTCAATAGTCTAAAATGGCTTTCAAATTTAAAAAGTCACAAAAGGAACCAATAAGTGAAATAAATGTTACTCCGTTTGTTGACGTTATGTTAGTTTTGTTAATTATTTTTATGGTAACTGCACCACTGCTAACAGTCGGTGTTCAAGTTGATTTACCAGAGAGTTCAGCCGATTCACTTCCTGAGGAACAAGAACCACTAACTTTAACTATCAATTCAAAAGGTGAAATTTTTATACAGGAGTCAAAAGTCGATTTCGATGGTGTTGTAAAAAAAATATTAGCTGTTTCTAAAAATAGAACTGATACTCGAATATATGTCCGTGGTGATAAAACAATCAATTATGGAAGAGTACTTGAAGTAATGGGAATGTTATCTGGCTCAGGGTTTACTAAAGTAGCATTAATATCTGAACCACTAAAAGAAAGATAAAATGCTTAGAAGTATTATTATTTCAACAGCCTTTCATTTTACTATTATAATTACAGGGATAGTTTCCCTACCGTTCGTTGCGAAAAAACCTATTGATATTCCACCTTTAGTATCAATAGAATTAATACAAATAACAGATAAAACAAATATACCTTATGCTCCAAAAGCAAAAAAAATAATAGACAAAATTAAAAAAGAAAAAGAAAAACTTGTATCAGAACAAGCTCCACCCAAAAAAGTAAAAAAAGAAAAACCAGACGCGATACCTCTTCCAAAACAAGAAATAGAAGATGTAAAAAAAATTGAGGAAAAAAAACAAAATCCTGAAAAAGATGATGATAGCATTAAACAAGTTTCAGAGTTTGAAAAAAAGGAGTTGTTTGATAGCAATAGTATTGCAGCCTTAATAGATAAATCTAAAGAGGAATTTGCTGAAACAATGATCCAAAATGACAAAATTACACAATCAGAGGATAAAAGCATGAATTTATCAGGTCTAACTTTAAATGAAGAAGATGCGCTAAAAGCACAAATATTTGGATGTTGGAGTATACCTTTAGGATTACCTTATAACGAAAATTTATTAGTAAGAGTTAAATTAAAATTAAAGCCTGATGGATCAGTTATTAAATCTGAAATTTTAGATCATGCAAGAATGAATAAACCTGGTCAAGGTTTTTATAAAGTTTTAGCTGAAAGTGCTTTAAGAGCCATTCAATTATGCCAACCTCTTAGGGTACCAACAACAGGCTACGAAAGATGGAAAGATATGCAGTTAAATTTTGATGCAAGTGAGATGTTAAAGGGATGAAAAAATTAAAAATTTTATTTTTTTCGTTATTTTTTATTTTAATACAATCAGTTTCTTATTCTTTAATAGAGGTTGACATTTCACGAGGTAATTTAAACCCATTGCCAATATCAGTCTCACCTTTATTTGCTGACAAAAAATCGAATAATTTGTTAAAAAATGATCTTAAAATAGAAAATTTAGGCTTAAAAATAGCCGACGTTATCGAAAATAACTTAGAGCAAACTGGACTTTTCAATACATTATCAAGGGAAGCTTTTTTACAGAAACCAGATATTGCCCACCTTAAACCAAGATTTGAAGACTGGGCTTTAATAAAATCTCAAGCCTTAATAACTGGCAAAATTACATATAAAGATGAAAAACTAAAAGTAGAATTTAGATTGTGGGATGTGCTTGCAGGCAGAGAAATGTTAGCTCTGGCATTCACGACTGTACCAAATAATTGGAGAAGAATTGGCCATATAATTTCAGATAAAATTTATGAGAGATTAACAGGTGAAAAAGGGTATTTTGATACTAGAATTATATATGTTGCTGAGGCAGGACCTAAAACTCAAAGAGTAAAAAAACTTGCGATTATGGATCAAGATGGATTTAATACAAAATATCTTACTTTAGGAAATGAATTGGTGTTAACTCCTAGATTTAATCCAACAAATCAAATGGTAACATATTTATCATATTTTAAAAATCTACCCAGAGTATATTTATTAGACATCGAAACAGGGATGCAGGAAGTAGTAGGAGATTTCCCCGGAATGACTTTTGCCCCAAGATTCTCTCCTGATGGAAAAAAAATAATAATGAGTTTTGCTAAAGATGGAAACTCCGACATTTATACAATGAATTTAGAAAATAGAATTGTTGAAAGGATAACAAATCATCCTTCAATAGATACCTCTCCATCATTCTCTCCTGATGGAAAATATATTACTTTTAATTCTGACAGAAGTGGTTTCCAGCAAATTTATGTAATGAAAAGCGATGGATCAAGTGTTAGAAGAATTTCATTTGGAAGGGGATTGTATGGAACACCAGTTTGGTCACCTCGTGGAGACTTAATAGCATTTACTAAATTGCACAAAGGAAAGTTTTATATTGGCGTTATGAGAGTCGATGGATCAGGCGAGAGACTTTTAACAGAAAATTATTATCAAGAAGCCCCATCATGGTCACCAAATGGTCGAGTTCTAATCTTTTATAGAGAGACTAAAACTGATAGTGAGGGCAAAGGATTTTCAGCTAAATTATGGTCAATAGACCTCACAGGCTATAATGAGCGTAAAGTTGAGACTTTAACAGATGCCTCCGACCCATCCTGGTCATCTTTATTAAGCAATTAGAAGCATTATATCTTAAATATTTGTATAAAATCTTGATTTTTTATCTTGAAAGATCTATTTAGTTGTGAAAAAGTTAATTTAATAGATTTAAGGAGCAGTAATGATTTTAAACAAAATTTACAAAAATGCGTTTTTGGTTGTCATTTTAGGTTTGCTTTTATCAGCCTGTGCAACACAAAAAAAAGCCTCAATAGGTCAAATGCAAGGAGATGTATATACTGGAACTGATACAGTAGAATATTTAGCTGATGGTGTAGCTGATAGAGTTTTCTTTGCAACAAATGAGTCTGTTTTAACAACTGCATCGAGAGATACTTTGAGAAAACAAGCGGCATGGATGAGAAAAAATTCAAGTGTAACAGTTGTTCTTGAAGGTCATGCAGATGAGAGAGGCACAAGAGAATATAACTTAGCTTTAGGTGAGAGAAGAGCAAACGCAGCTAAAGACTACTTAATGACATATGGCATTTCAGCTAATAGAATATCAGTAATTAGTTACGGGAAAGAGAGACCAGTAGACTCTGGATCTAATCCATTAGCTTGGTCAAAGAATAGAAGATCAGTAACTGTAAAAGCTAATTAATTTAATTTATTGTTCAAAGACCCTGACCTTATACGTCAGGGTCTTTTTTTTGCCATGTTTTTAATTAGAAATTAATAAGAATGAAAATTTTAAAAAAAAAAAAGATTATTTTTTTTGTTTTTTTATTTTTTTTACCCGCATCAATTGTTTCATCTGAAACAGTTAATTTTGAAGAAATCTTAAAAATAATTCAAAAAGATCTTAAAACTTTGGAAAAAGCAGTTTACTCTGATAGTTTTTCTAATGAAGGAGAGAGTGTAAATTCAGGTGATATTTCTGAAAAGTATTCTGAGGATGCTTTAACAAGGCATTTGTTAAAACTTTCTTCAATTGAAAAACAATTTCAAGAATTAACTAATAAATTTGAGGAAATAAATTTCAAACTTGACAAATTGTCGTCAAGACTTTCAAAAGTCCAGGCTGATAATCAGCTTAGATTTCAAAATTTAGAAAATAATACAACTAAATCTGATGAATTAAATAATAAAGTAACATCATTAATAGAAAATACTACAGAAGATAAAATTTTACCTGGATCTTCTGAGCCACAAGACTTAGGCTCAATATCATACAAAGATATGGGTAGTGAAACTGATCAGCAACAAATAAAATCTATAGAGACTACCCAAACTATAATAACTGAAGAATTTAGAAACGAAGAAAAATTACTTCCAAATAAAAATCCAGAAAAGCAATATGAATTTGCAACAAGTTTTTTAAAAGTTGGAGATTATAACACTGCGGAAATAGCATTTAGAGAATTTGTATTAACAAACCCAGATCATACGTTAGCAGGAAATGCTCAATATTGGTATGCAGAAACATTTAGAATTAGACAGCTTTATACTGATGCAGCCTCAGCTTATTTGGAAGGTTATCAAAAGTATCCCGAAAGTGAAAAGGCTCCTATAAATCTATTAAAACTTGGAGTATCATTAGTTCAGATTGGAGAAAAAGATCAAGGATGTGTTATGATAACTGGAGTAAAGGAACAATACCCAGATGCAACTCCATCTGTCCTTCAAAAAGCTAAATATGAAGAAAAGAAGTTTGAATGTAAAAAAGAAAATTCATAAAAAATCAAAAATTTTTTTAAGAGATAAAAAAATTGAAGAAACTTTTAAAAAGTTCACAGCTAATATTAAAAAATTAAATTTTGAAAATAATATTTGCGTAGCTTTATCAGGGGGGCCAGATAGTCTTGGCCTATTATATTTAATTAAATCTTACAAATTTCCAAAAAAAATGAAAGTTTTTGTGTATATTGTTGATCATCTTTTACGAAAAAAATCATCTGAAGAAGCACTCTTGGTAAAGTCAAAAATAACTAAATTACAAATGAATACAAAAATATTAAAATGGATTGGAAAAAAACCATCTTCGAATATTCAGGCATTAGCAAGAAATAAAAGATATTTGTTAATCTCTAAACAATGTGAAATAGACAATGTAGACAAAATTTTTACAGCTCATCATAAAGACGACTTATATGAAAACTTTTTATTAAGACTTTTAAGGGGCTCAGGACTGCAAGGTATGTCATCTTTTAATTCTTTGGTATCAAGTTATAATGATAAAATTAAAATCATAAGGCCATTGTTAAATATAAAAAAGGAAGAGCTAATATACATTTCAAAAAAAATTTTTAATTTTTATATAGATGATCCTTCTAATAAAAATAATGAATTTAAAAGGAATAGACTAAGAAAATTAATTTTAAATTTAAAAAAAGAAGGTTTAAACCTAAGTAAATTGAATTTAACTTTAAGTAATTTAACAACATCTAATAATGCTATCAATTTTTATGTAAATAAAAATTTAAAAGAAAATATTCATAAAAATAAGTATAATTCTTCGTATATTATTGGTAAAAATTTTTTTGATTATCCTGAAGAGATTATTTTTAGATCTTTTTCCTTAATGCTAAAAAAAGTAGGCAAAAGGTACTATACCCCAAGAGGTAGAAGCGTTTTAAAATCATTGTATATGATTAAATCAAAAAAAGATTTAAAATTCACTTTGTCGGGCTGTATTATTGAAAAATTTAATAATTCTGTTCTAATTTCTAGAGAAAACACTAAAAAAAGTTAATTTTGACACAAAATGACACTTGTTAATTCTATAATAATTCTTAATTTACCTATATGAATTTAAAAAATCTAGCGATGTGGGGAATTATAGTCCTTTTAACTATAGGGCTTTATAACATGTTTAAAAACCCACAAACTTCTCAAAAGAAAAATGATAACTTAATATTTTCTGAATTTCTTAAAGAAGTTGAAAATGGCAGAGTTGTGGAGGTTAACATTCAAGGAAATAATATAAATGGATTAATGTCAGATGGAAAACGGTTTACAACTTACTCACCAAATTATCCTAACCTTATAGAAAAGCTCTCAGAAACTGGGGTGAGTATTTCTGCTGCCCCAATAGATGAAAAAATGCCTTCTTTACTAGGTGTTCTTTTATCTTGGTTTCCAATGTTACTATTGATTGCAGTATGGATATTCTTTATGAGACAAATGCAAGGAGGAAAAGGTGGGGCCATGGGCTTTGGTCGATCAAAAGCAAAAATGATGAATGAGCTTAAAGGGAAAGTAACATTTAATGATGTTGCTGGAGTAGAGGAAGCCAAAGAGGAAGTTGAAGAAGTTGTAGAATTTTTAAGAGATCCAAGAAAGTTTAGTAGGCTTGGCGGCAAAATACCAAGAGGGTGTCTTTTGGTAGGTCCTCCAGGAACTGGTAAAACTTTATTAGCACGTGCTATTGCTGGGGAAGCAGGAGTACCTTTTTTTACAATATCAGGTTCAGATTTTGTTGAAATGTTTGTAGGAGTTGGAGCTTCCAGGGTTAGAGATATGTTCGAACAAGGCAAGAAACATTCCCCTTGTATCATATTTATTGATGAAATAGATGCAGTTGGGAGAAGTAGAGGCGCAGGTTTAGGTGGTGGTAATGACGAAAGAGAACAAACCTTAAACCAACTTTTAGTAGAGATGGATGGTTTTGACACTAATGAAGGTGTTATAATTATTGCAGCAACTAATAGACCAGATGTTTTAGACCCAGCATTACTAAGACCTGGGAGATTTGATAGACAAGTAGTAGTCTCAAATCCAGACATACTTGGAAGAGAGAAAATACTAAAAGTTCATGCAAAAAAAATAAGTATGGCTAAAGATATAAATTTAAGAACTATTGCTAGAGGTACACCAGGATTTTCTGGTGCTGATTTGGCAAATTTAGTAAATGAGTCAGCATTATTAGCTGCAAGAAAAAATAAAAGAGTTGTTACAAATCAAGAATTTGAGGAAGCAAAAGATAAAGTTATGATGGGTGCCGAAAGAAGATCTATGGTAATGACTGAAGATGAAAAAAAATTAACAGCATACCATGAAGGGGGACATGCATTAGTATCATTTAATATGCCAAGTTATGATCCTATACACAAAGCTACTATTATTCCGCGTGGTAGAGCACTTGGTATGGTAATGAATTTACCTGAAAGAGACAAGCATGGTCATTCAATTAAATATTTAAAAGCAAGACTAGCTGTATGTTTTGGTGGTAGAGTAGCAGAAGAACTGATTTTTGGGAAAGATAATATTTCCACAGGCGCCGGCGGAGGATCAGGATCAGATATTAACCAAGCGACACAACTAGCAAGAGCTATGGTTACAAAATATGGTATGAGTGAAGAGCTGGGACCTGTTGAATATGGTGAAAATCAAGAGGAAGTTTTCTTAGGAAGATCAGTTACCCAAACACAAAGTGTTTCAGAAGCAGTAGCTCAAAAAATTGATAAAGAGATAAGAAAACTTGTTGACGAAGGATACAACGAGGCAAAAAAAATACTTTCAAGTAAAATTGATGATCTACATAAAATTGCTAAAGCCTTGTTAACTTACGAAACTTTGACTGGTGAAGAAATTAAGAATTTAATCAATAAAAATATTTATCCATCAAATAAAGAGAATTTAAAAGAAGAGGAAGAGGATCAGGGCTCAGCGCTTGGATCAATTGGACTTAAACCTAAGATAGTTCATTAAGGTAATAAAGTGGTAAAATATTACACAAGAGCGTGTAATTTTTTTTACGGGAAAAAATCAAAAATAAAAGTAAAACATAAATCTTCCCTACCTATAGGTAAAAATAATTTTTTATCCTTTGACAAAATTGAAATAATTTCCAGACAAAAAAAAAGAAAAATACATATTAATAAAATTCATTTAGAGAATAAAGAATTACAAAAAAAAATTAAAACTGATTTAAAACTTATTACAAGATTAAAAAAATTTGACAAATTAAACTTTAAAAATATTCCATTACTCATGGGTGTGCTTAACTTAACACCTGATAGTTTCTCAGATGGAGGCAAGTATAATGATAAAAAAAAAGCTTTAAGTCGAGCGAAAGAGCTAATAAGGAGTGGATGTAAAATTCTAGATATTGGTGGTGAGTCAACAAGACCAGGTTCAAAGCAGGTCGAAAAAAAAATAGAGTGGGAGAGAATTAAACAAACTATAAATCAACTAAATAAATCAAAAACTTTTATTTCGTTAGATACTAGAAAAAGTGAAATAATGAAGAAAGGAATATTAAATAACGTAAATTTGATTAATGATGTATCTGGCTTAAAACATGATCCTAAAACAATAATGATTTTAAAAAAAACCCAGATACCATTTATATTGCATCATATGAAAGGTAATCCTGAAACAATGCAAAAAAATCCAAAATATAAAAATGTCTTATTAGATATATACGATTTTTTTGAAAAAAAAATTTCAGAAATAAGAAGAAAAGGCATTTATCACAACAACATAATATTAGACCCAGGTATTGGCTTTGGTAAAAATTTGAAACATAATCTTACCATCTTAAGGGGTATTTCTATTTTTCATTCTCTTGGTTTTCCGATAATGTTGGGTATTTCAAGAAAAAAATTTATAAAAGAACTTTCTGGAATTAATGATAGTAAAAATCGAATAGGTGGAACAATATCTTCAAGTTTATACGCTATGATGCAAGGTGTACATATATTAAGAGTTCATGATGTCAACGAAGTAAACCAAAGTATAAAAGTTTTTAAATCCTTACATTTAAAATAATGATAAAAAAATATTTTGGGACTGATGGAATTAGAGGAAAGGTAAATGAAGAAAATATTAATGGAGAAATGTTTTTTAAATTTGGTTTAGCAGCTGGTGCATACTTTAAAAATCAAAAAAAGACAAAACAAATAGCAATAATTGCAAAAGATACTAGACTATCAGGATATACACTTGAACCTGCCCTTGTCTCAGGATTGGCGTCTGCTGGTATGCATGTCTATACTCTTGGTCCGTTGCCAACTAATGGTCTAGCAATGTTAACAAAAAAAATGAGAGCCAATTTGGGAATAATGATAACCGCATCACACAATCTATTTTACGATAATGGTTTAAAATTATTTGGACCAGATGGTCTTAAACTTTCTGATAAAATTGAAAAAAAAATTGAAAAATTAATAGACTCAAACATTAAAAATAATCTTACTGAAAATATAAAATTAGGTAGAGTAAAGAGATTAGAGAACGCGAATGAAGAATATATAAAAATTCTAAAAAAAAATTTTCCTAAAAATTTTACCTTAAGAGGCATTAAAATTGCAATAGATTGTGCTAACGGTGCTGGTTATAAATCAGGTCCTAAGCTTTTAAAATCTTTAGGGGCAAAAGTACATGAAATTGGGATATCACCAAATGGATTTAATATTAACGATAACTGTGGCTCTACATTTCCAAATAAAATTAAAAATTTTGTAAAAAAACATAAAGTGGATTTGGGAATCTCCTTAGATGGAGATGCTGATAGAATAATTATATGTGATGAAAATGCGAAAGTAATTAATGGTGATCAAATTATTGCAATGCTTGCTAAAAGGTGGAAAAAGAAAAAAATTCTTAAAGGAGGAGTTATAGGAACCTTAATGTCGAATTATGGACTACAAAAGTTTTTTAAAAAAAATAAAATTAATTTTATTCGTGCAAATGTAGGTGACAGATATGTTAAAGAAAAAATGCAAAAATTTAAATTTAATTTAGGAGGAGAGCAATCTGGACATATAATACTAGGGAAATTTGCAACTACAGGAGATGGTCTTCTAGTTGCATTAGAAATTTTATTTTCCATGAGGAAAGGTATAAAAGCAAGTCAGCTATTTGATATTTTTAAGCCTGTACCACAAATACTTGAGAATGTTGCAGTTAAAGATAAATCAATTATAGATTCTATTAGAAGTAAAAGGATAATTTCAAAAGTTTCAAAATTAATGAAAAATCAAGGTAGAATTTTAGTCCGTAAATCTGGTACTGAACCTAAAATAAGAATTATGGGTGAATCAGAAAATAAATTTTTATTAAAAAAATGTATTAAATTAATTAAAAATTCTCTTAAATAAATTGAAACCTAAATCAAAAGTACTAATTATTGCTGGATCCGACTCCTCGGGAGGAGCAGGTATTCAAGCAGATATAAAAACTGTAACGTGTTTAGGATCTTATGCAATGACAGCCGTTACAGCTCTAACCTCACAAAATACCACTGGTGTTTTGTCAATCATACCCGTAACTCCAAAAGAAATATCAAATCAAATAGAATTTACTTCTCTAGATATTAAACCTGATGCTATTAAAATTGGAATGTTACACTCAGAAGAAATAATGAAATCAGTTTTAAATTCTTTAAATAAAATAAAAATTACAAAAATTATATTAGATCCTGTAATGGTAGCCAAAAGTGGCACAAGACTTATAGATAATAAATCTGTTAAAATTTTAAAATCTCATTTAATTAAAAAAGTTAGTTTAATAACACCTAATATTCCTGAAGCAGAATTAATAACAAAAGTTAAAATTAAAAACGTTAATGATATGATTCTTGCCTCTAAACAATTATTAAAACTTGGAGCTAAAAATGTATTACTTAAAGGAGGCCATCTAAGAGCCACTACTCTTCAAGATGTTTTTTTAAACAAAAAAGAAATCAAAATTTTTAAAAAAAAAAAGATTAATTCTAAAAATACCCATGGGACTGGGTGTACACTTTCTAGCGCAATAGCAACTTATTATTCATGTGGAAAAACTCTAAAGAAATCTTGTGAAATGGCAATTAATTATGTTAATCTTGCTATTAGCACAGGACCAAATTTTGGAAAAGGCCATGGACCAATAAACCACTTAAATACAATAAAAATAAATAAAAAATTTAAATGAAAAATGTTGTAGTGATAGGTTCTCAATGGGGAGATGAAGGAAAAGGCAAAATTGTCGATTGGTTATCAAGCGAAGCTGATATTGTGGTAAGATTTCAAGGAGGACATAATGCAGGTCATACACTTGTCATTGATGGAATCACATACAAGTTAAGATTGTTACCTTCTGGGATAGTCAGAAAAAATAAAATCTCAATAATTGGAAATGGAGTAGTAGTTGACCCATGGGCTTTAATGGAAGAGATAAAAGAAATTAAATTAAAAGGTATTGACATAAGTCCAAAAAATTTAATTTTATCAGAGTCTGCCAATCTAATTTTACCTTTTCACAAAGAAATGGATGAAATAAGAGAAGATGCAGCTGGAAAAGCAAAAATCGGCACTACTAGAAGAGGTATTGGGCCAGCATATGAGGATAAAGTTGGAAGAAGATCAATAAGAGTTATGGATCTTCTTTCTGAAAAAAATCTAGATAATAGATTACAAACAGTTTTAATGCACCATAATGCCATTAGAAAAGGACTAGGAAAGTCAATTTTTCATAAAGATAAACTTAAAAAAGATTTAATTAAGATAGCTCCTGAAATATTAAAATACTCACAACCAGTATGGAAAAAAATTGATGAATTTAAAACAAAAGGAAAAAAAATTCTGTTTGAGGGTGCGCAAGGAATTTTGTTAGACGTAGACCACGGTACATATCCATTTGTAACATCTTCAAATACTGTTGCATCAGCAGCTGCGACTGGGACTGGATGTGGACCAAACTCAATTCATTATGTTTTAGGTATTACAAAAGCCTATACGACTAGAGTTGGGGAAGGACCCTTTCCAACAGAATTAAATAATAAAATTGGGGAAGAACTTGGAGCTAAAGGCAAAGAATTTGGAACAGTTACTAGTCGAAAAAGAAGGTGTGGTTGGTTTGATGGAGTTTTAGTAAGACAGACTATTAAAATTTCAGGGATAAATGGTATAGCTCTAACTAAGCTAGACGTCTTAGATGAGCTTGATGAAATAAAAATTTGTATCGCTTATGAACTAAAAGGTAAAAAAATTGACTACTTGCCTGCTGCTGTAGATGATCAAATTGAGGTTAAACCAATCTATAAAACTTTTAAAGGATGGAAAATGTCTACAAAAGGAATAAAAAATTTTGATGAATTGCCAAAAAATGCAAAAATCTACGTAAATGAACTTGAAAAATTTATCCAATCTAAAGTTTCGAGTATTTCAACAAGTCCTGAGAGAAATGATACAATACTTATTGAAGATCCATTTAAGAACTAATTTGCTGGTAAAAGATTTTTAGATTTTGCAGCATTAAGCATATGTTTTTGTAATTTTTCAAAAGCCTTATTTTCTATTTGTCTAATTCTTTCTCTGCTTATTTTAAATTTCTTACTTAATTCCTCTAGTGTTTTTGGATCATCAGTCAGTCTTCTAGAATAAAGAATATCCTTTTCTCTTTGATTTAAAATTTTTATAGAGTCTTGAAGTAAATCTTTTCTTTGTTCTAATTCTTCATTATGTGCAAATTTTAACTCTTGATCCATTTCTTTATCGACAACCCAGTCTTGCCATTCATCTCCATCCTCACCAATCGGCGCATTCAAAGACTGTTCCTTACCGTACAAACGTCTATTCATTGAAACTACCTCATCTTCGCTAACATTTAATCTTTCGGCTATATCTTTTACATGTTCGTTTTTTAAATCACCTTCGGTTCTAGGACTTATTTGATTTTTAATTTTTTTTAAATTAAAAAATAATTTTTTTTGTGCAGTTGTAGTTCCAATCTTAACGAGGCTCCAAGATCTTAAAATATATTCCTGTATGGAAGCTTTTATCCACCACATAGCGTAAGTTGCAAGTCTAAATCCTTTTTCAGGCTCAAATTTTTTAACTGCTTGCATTAAACCCACATTACCCTCTGAAATCATTTCATTTAATGGCAAACCATATCCTTTATATCCCATTGCAATTTTAGCAACTAATCTTAGATGACTTGTTACTAGTTTTTCAGCAGACTTAACATTTCCTGTAGACTTCCAATTTTTAGCTAGCATGTATTCCTCTTCAGCTTCTAAAATAGGAAATTTCTTTATCTGTGCTAAATAAGCTGAAAGACCACCTTCATTAGATAGCGCAGGAACTTTATAAATTGTTGTCATAGAGCATATTTATTTAATAAAGATTTTAAAATTTACAATACTTTATTTACAGATATTTCTTAGTTTTTTAAGTACTTTTTCTAAATCTACTGGCAAATTTGAGCTAAATTCTAGTTTCTTATTAGTTCTTGGGTGGAAAAAACCAATTGTCTTTGCATGTAAAAACTGTCTACTAAGATCGGATAATTTTTTTTCTAAAATTGGATCTATATTTTTTAATGTTTTATATTTTTTTTTATATTTTTGATCACCTAGTATATTATTTCCTTTATAGCTCATGTGTACTCTAATCTGATGAGTTCTTCCCGTCTCTAATTTACATTCAACAAAACTTAAAGTTGGAGTTTTATTATTTTCAAAAACTTCTAAAGTTTTATAATTAGTAATTGCTAATTTACCTTTTGAACTACTAACCTCCATCAATTGTCGATTCTTTGAACTTCTAGTAATATACGTTTCTATTTTTCCATTTTGTGGTCTAAGTTTGCCCCAAATCATAGCTTGGTAAACTCTATTAATTGAATGTTGATTAAATTGTTTTGATAAAATTTCGTGTGAATAATTATTTTTAGCTATTAAAACTAGGCCAGATGTATCTTTATCAATTCTATGAACTATTCCTGGTCTTAATTCATCTCCTATATTAGACAAATTTTTATAATCGTAATATATCAATGCATTTACTAAAGTGTTGTCGTAATTTCCAGGTCCCGGGTGCATTGAAATCCCAGCTTTTTTATTAATAACAATTACATCTTTATCTTCATAAAATATATCTAACTTATATTTATAAGGTTTTAGAGATACTTCTTTTGGCTTTGGTATCTCCAAATAAATTTTATCACCCTGATTAACTTTTTTTGATGGGCTCTCTATTATCTTTTCATTAACTCTTAGTTTTTTTTTAAGTATCAAATTTTTAATTCTTGTCCTACTTAACTGAACTTTTTTATTTGTAATAAACTGGTCAATTCTTTGATTTTTCTCTTTATCTGTTACTATTAAATTAATGATATTTTTCATAATATATAATATTAATACTATATGCGTTCGTAGCTCAACTGGATAGAGCGCCAGATTTCGGCTCTGGAGGTTCAGGGTTCGACTCCTTGCGGGCGCACCAAATTATTCACCCATATTAACTAAAGTTCCTTTCTTACGAGCGCCATGAAAAGATAAATAAAAAACTATAATTGATCCAATAAAATAAAATAAATTAAGACTTAGAGCAGCAATTATATTTTTATAATTAACCACATTGTTCACTAAAATAGATCTTGTTTCCTCAAAGATATAAACAAGAGGTAAACATTTTGCTAAAATTTGCAACCATTCAGGTAGTATTGTTATTGGATAATAAACACAACCAAGAGGAGCTAAAAGAAAAAGTGATGACCAGGCGGTGTTTTCAAAAGCAGGTCCAAATCTTAAAAGACCAGAGGTAACTAACAATCCTAATGTTGTCCCAAATAAATATAAACTTAAAAAAAGTAGAAAAAGACTTGGACCCATTTTAAACAAAGAAACACCAAATAGTGGGCTCATCAAAATTATTGCTGGAACTATACCTATCATTGTTCTAATTAAGGCTGTTGATGTGAGAGCAATTATAATTTCGTTTACTCTAATGGGGGCAACAAAAAGATTAGTAAAGTTTCTACTCCAAATTTCTTCTAAAAATAACATATTAAAACTAATACTTGATCTAAATAAGAAATCGTAAAGGATAGCACAGCTTAAAATTACCCCAATAGTATTATTATAATAGTCACTATACATTGTAAAAAATTTTGAGATGAATCCCCAGAGAATTATTTGAATAGTAGGCCAATAAATTAAATCTAAAATTCTCGGAAAAGACCCTTTTATTAAGTATAGATGACGGAGTGATAAAGCAAACATTCTATAAAATTTCATATTATTCCCTAACTATTTTTAAAAAAGTTTCCTCAAGATTTTCTCTACCATGTTTTTTGACAAGGCTCACACAAGTACCTTTGTCTATGATTTCACCCTTTTTCATCATCATAACCTCGCTACAAAGTCTTTCCACTTCGTTCATGTTATGAGAAGCTAGTAGAATGGTTGTTTTTTTTCTTGATGCAAAATTTTCTAAATATGTTCTTATGTAGTCTCCTATGTCAGGATCTAAGCTAGCGGTCGGCTCATCTAAAAGCAAAATTTCTGGTTCATTAATTAGAGCTTTAGCTAGCGAAACCCTATTTTTTTGACCCGAGGAAAGTTCGCCTGTTTTACTGTTTCTGAATTCTATTAAATTCAAATCATCCATTAATTTTGGAATTTTTTCTTTAAGATTTTTAACTCCATATAATCTTCCATAAACTTTTAAGTTTTCTTCAACAGTTAACTTTTTTGGAAGCTCTACATAAGGAGAGATAAAATTAACTTTTTCAAGAATATTTGTTCTATTTTTTTCATTCTCGATATCTATCCCATTAATAATGACACTACCAGATGATGGTTTTATTAATCCTAAAATCATTCCAATTGTTGTAGTCTTTCCACAACCATTTGGTCCTAGTAGTCCAATTATTGATCCTTTTTTAATTTCAAAATTTATATTTTTAACGGCTAATGTTTTATTATATTCTTTACTTAAATTATTAATTTTAATCGTCATTTTTTTGAGGCTCTAACCAGTCTGTCATTAATAGTTTTACCTAATCCTTTATTAGGAATTTTTTCTACAACTATTTTTTTATATTTTTTTTTTTTAATCATTCTTAGAATTTTATATAAATTTCTTGCTGCTTCATTAAGGTTTTGGCTTTTGCTTAAATAAAAATAATTTTTATCAGATAATTTTCTTTTTTTAATTAATATAAATGCCTCATCTGGTGCAGATTTATTTTTATTTAATCTAATTGGAATTCCTGGTGAATAATGCAGTTTTCCTTGTCCTGGTGTAATTTTTTTTTTATTTTTATTATCTAATTTAATTTCTCTTTTAAAAATTTTATTTATTTTTTCTATTTCAGTTCCACCTAATCTCATTATTTTTGGTTTATTTATTAAACTTATAATAGTTGATTCTAATCCTACTTTAGATCTACCGCCATCTAAAATAAATTTTATTTTTTTTCCAAATTCTTCTTTAACATCATCTTTAGATACTGGACTTATTTTTGTAGTTATATTTGCACTTGGAGCAGCTAGTGGATATGATAAAATTTTAAGCAAACTTTTTGTTAACGGATGCATAGGAAATCTAACTGCTAGAGTAGATTTGTTATTTGTAACATATTTTGAAATTTTACTATTTTTTTTTAATTTAAGAACAAATGTTAATGGACCTGGACAAAACTCTTTGTAAAGTTTCATAAAGTTTTGATTGATCTCACAATCTTTTTTTAAATCATTTAAGTTGCTATAATGAACAATAAGAGGATTATACTTCGGTCTTCTTTTTAATTTAAATATCTTAGATGTTGCTAAATTTGAATATGCGTTAGCCGCTAAACCATATACAGTTTCAGTTGGAATTCCTATACACTCTTTTTTATCTAAGTAGTACTTAGCTTTTTTAATATTTGAAAGATCGTTTTTCATGTATTATTAAAAGCTTTTATATGAAACTTAAAAATTTGCCAGATGATATTAAAGACAAATCTTTAAATGAATTGACTGAATTGGCAACCGGTATAACAGAAAATCTTGAGAGTGAAAAAGATCTTGAAAAATCTATTGATGAATATCAAAAATTAATAAAATTAAATATTTTAATTGAAAAGAAATTTAAAAGCACATCAAAGGAAATATCAGATACAACGAAAGAAAAAATTTTAAAAATTTTGAAAAAAAATGAAAAAAAAACTTAATAAAATTGCAAAAGATACAAATTATTTTTTAAAGAAATTTTTATCAAAGCAAAAAAAAACTGATTTGATTAAACCTATCAACTACGGTCTTTTTCCGGGTGGAAAAAAAATAAGAGCAAAATTAATTGTTGATATAGGAAAAATTTTTAAAATAAAATATTATGATCTCATAAGATTAAGTGCTGCAGTAGAGTGTATTCATTCGTATTCATTAATCCACGATGATCTACCTTGTATGGACAATGATAATTTAAGAAGGGGAAAACTGTCTACACACAAAAAATTTGGCGAAGCTACAGCAATACTTGCTGGAAATTCTTTACTTACATCGGCTTTTGAAATTTTGAGCGATATTAATTTCAACGTAGAAAATAAGACTAAAATAATGTTAATAAATTTGTTGGCAAAATGTTCTGGACATTCTGGAATAGCGGGAGGTCAGTTTTTGGATTTAAGCTTTGAAAAAAAGAAGGTTTCTATAAGAAAAATTATTGAGATGCAGGTAAAAAAAACTGGAAAACTTTTCGGCTTCTGTTGTGTTGCGCCTTTGATAATAGCCAAGAAATATACTTATATAAAAAGATTTGAAAACCTAGGATTAAATATTGGTTTATTATTTCAAATAGCTGACGATTTAATTGATTATAGTGGTAATTCAAAAAAAGTTGGAAAAAAAACAAAAAAAGATTTAAAAAAAGGTAAAGCAACTTTAATTAATTTACTTGGATATAAAAATACTATTAAATATAGTGATAATTTAAAATTAGATATATTTAAAAAATTAAATATATTCAAAGACAAAAGTAATGAATTGAAAACTACAATTAACTACATAATAGAAAGAGAAAATTGACAAAAAAAAACAAATATTTAGATAATGTAAATTTTCCATCAGACTTAAAAAAATTTTCATCGTCACAGCTAAAAATATTAGCTGAAGAAGTAAGATCTGAGATGATTGATGCTGTGTCTATGACTGGAGGGCACTTGGGTGCAGGACTTGGAGTTGTTGAACTTACTGTTGCATTACATCATATATTTAATACCCCAAATGATAAATTGATCTGGGATGTTGGCCATCAAACATATCCTCATAAAATCTTAACTGGGAGAAAAGATAGAATTAGAACTTTAAGGAAGGGAAATGGATTGTCAGGTTTTACCAAAAGATCTGAAAGTGAATACGATCCTTTTGGGGCAGCACATAGCTCTACCTCGATTTCATCTGCTTTAGGAATAGCAGTTGCTCATAAACTTTCTAATAAATCAGACAATGTAATAGCAGTAATTGGAGACGGCGCAATGAGTGCGGGTATGGCTTATGAAGCCATGAATAATGCAGGTGCCAGTAAAACAAAAATGATTGTGATTTTAAATGATAACGATATGTCAATTGCAAAACCAGTTGGAGCAATGAGATCTTACTTGGCTAGAATTTTGTCTGGTAAAATATATTTTAGTTTTAGGGAAACAATAAAGTTAATTATATCTGCATTTTCAAAAAGATTTAGTAAAAAAGCAGGTAAAGCTGAAGATTTTTTGAGATCTGCAGTAACTGGTGGAACATTATTTAATTCTTTAGGTTTTTATTACATTGGACCAATAGATGGACATGATATGGATTCTCTAACTTCTGTTCTTAAAAATGCAAAAGAAATAAATTTTAATGGTCCTATTATGATACATATAAAAACAGAAAAAGGTAAAGGATATAAATTTGCTGAAAATTCTGAGGATAAATATCATGGTGTGAGTAAATTTAACGTTGATACAGGAGTTCAAGAAAAATCTAAATCAATAGCACCATCTTATACTAAGGTTTTTGCGGAAACACTTATTAAGCATGCAGAGAAAGATAGTAAAATTGTTGGAATTACAGCAGCAATGCCTTCTGGAACAGGAATGGACATATTTGGTAAGAAGTTTTCTTCTAGAATGTTTGACGTTGGGATTGCTGAGCAGCACGCAGTAACTTTTGCTGCCGGTTTAGCTACTGAGGGATATAAACCATATGCTGCAATTTACTCTACATTTCTGCAAAGAGCATATGATCAAGTGGTCCATGATATTGCAATTCAAAGTTTGCCTGTCAGATTTGCAATAGATAGAGCAGGATTAGTTGGAGCAGACGGACCAACTCACGCAGGATCCTTTGACATAACATTTTTAGCAACTCTGCCTAACTTTATTGTAATGGCAGCAAGTGACGAATCTGAATTAGTAAGAATGATAAACACCTCAGTTGATATTAATGATAGACCTTCCGCATTTAGATATCCAAGAGGCAACGGAGTCGGAGTTCAGCTACCAAGTATTAGCGAAAAGTTAGAAATTGGAAAGGGAAGAGTAATTAAAGAAGGTAAAAATATAGCTGTAATTAATTTTGGAACAAGACTCACCGAGTGTTTAATGGCAAGTGAAAATTTGTCAAAAAAAGGAATTAATATAACAATAGTAGATGCTAGATTTGCAAAGCCTCTGGATGTAAATCTAATCTGGCAAATAGCCAACGATCATGAAGCAGTGATTACCATAGAAGAAGGGTCTATTGGCGGTTTTGGCTCTCATGTATCTCAATTTCTTAATGAAAAAAATTTATTAGATAATAATTTGAAATTTAGATCTATGTTTTTACCAGATAGGTTTATTGATCATGATAAGCCAGAAATGATGTATAAAAATGCTGGAATGGACGCCTTAAATATTGAAAATAAGATATTAGACACTATTAATTCAAAAGTTATAGTTAAGAAAAGTAATTAACTGTTACATTGGGCTTCATTCATTAAAAAATGATCTAGAATAACACAGTGCATCATTGCTTCACCAATTGGAACAGCTCTAATACCAACACAAGGGTCATGTCTACCCTTAACTGATATTGAAGTATTTTTTCCATATCTATCTATAGTTTTTCTTGTGATTAAAATTGATGATGTAGGTTTAACAGCAAAAGAAACTATAATTTCCTGTCCTGATGATATACCTCCTAAAATACCTCCAGCATTATTAGATTTGAATTTTGTTTTCATTCCTTTTTTTGTAATCTCATCTGAGTTTTGTTCACCGGTTAATTGAGCTGAGTTCATACCAGAACCAATATTTACTCCTTTGACTGCATTAATACTCATCATTGCAGAAGCAAGATCCATATCTAATTTTGAATAAATTGGGGCTCCTAAACCAACAGGGACACCTCTTGCTCTAATTTCAATGATTGCACCACAAGAAGATCCAGCTTTTCTAATGCTCAACAAATATTTTTCCCACAACTTTAATATTGTTTTATCTGGACAGAAAAAAGGATTTTTTGATATAAATTTGTCATTCCACTTTTTTGTATCACATCCAAGTATACCTAACTGTGTAACTGCACCTTTTACATTATATTTACTCCCTATTTTTTTTTCTAAAACTTTTTTTGCAATTGCACCCGCGGCAACTCTTGACGCAGTTTCTCTTGCAGATTGTCTACCACCACCTCTATAATCTCGAATTCCATATTTTTTAAAATAAGTAAAATCTGCATGGCCTGGTCTAAATTTATTTTTAATAGTTTCATAATCTCTAGATCTCATATCTCTATTGTATATAATCATAGAAATTGGAGTTCCAGTTGTTTTGCCCTCAAAAATACCTGAAAGTATAGTTACCTTGTCATCTTCCTTTCTTTGTGTTGTAAACTTTGATTGTCCTGGTTTTCTTTTATTTAATTCTTTTTGTATGTCAGTTTCATTAATGCTTATATTTGGTGGGCAACCATCTACTACACAACCTATGGCAGGACCATGTGACTCACCCCAAGTAGTGAAACGAAATATCTTTCCAAATGTATTAAATGACATTAAACATACTATATAGATTATTTTGTTTAAATTATGAATCAAAAAAACTCTTTAGAATTAGATAAATGCTTTGGGGAATTGGAAAATCCTTTTAAATTGTTCGAAGAATGGTTTGGAGAAGCAAAAAAGTCAGAATTAAATGATCCAAATGCACTTGCTCTAGCCACATCAAATAAAGAAGGGATCCCTTCAGTAAGAATGGTTTTGCTTAAAGATTTTAGTGAAAAAGGTTTTGTATTTTATACAAATTTAAATAGTAAAAAAAGCGAAGATATAAAAAGTAATCCTCAAGCTTCAATGTGTTTTCATTGGAAAAGCTTATTGAGGCAAATAAGAATAGTAGGAAAAATAAAATCAGTTTCAAATAAAGAGGCTGATGAGTATTATAGAAGTAGAGGTTATGGAAGTCGCATTGGTGCATGGGCCTCAAATCAAAGTGAAATTTTAAATAATAGAGATCAGCTTTACCAAGCAATAAATAGTTTTAAAGAAAAATACCCTGATGAAAATAATGTTCCGAGACCAGAATATTGGTCGGGATGGAATTTAACACCTGACGAAATTGAATTCTGGTTAGATGGAGAAAATCGAATTCATCAAAGATTAAAATATATAAAGTTAAAAAATAATAATTGGAAAAAAATTTTACTCAGTCCTTAAAAATTTCTATCTAAACTAAAGGTAGTTAATTTTTTTAAGATTTGCTTTTCTTTACATTCTGGAAAGATACTTAGTGAATTAGATGATAAATTAATAAAATATTCGGCTTTTGCATAACAATGATTTATTATACTATATTTTTTAATTAGTTTTAAAATATCTTTAAAATTATTTTCAGATCTGTTTTGTTTTGCGAAATATTCTTTAACATTTTTTTTTTCATCTGTGGACGCTTTTTGGTATAGTAATATTATAGGTAAAGTAATTTTTCCTTCATAGAAATCATTACCTATCTCTTTTCCAAATAATTTTAATTCTGAGTTATAATCTAATGCATCGTCAGCAATTTGAAATGTAAGACCAAGATTTTTTCCATAAAACTCTAAGGCATCTTTAATTTTACTTTCTTTATTCGATAATATTGCACCAACTTTAGTTGCTGCAGCAAACAAAGAAGCTGTTTTTGAGGAAATTATTTTTAAGTATGTTTCTTCTAACATATCAATTTCACCCTTATGTTGTAACTGCAAAACCTCACCTTGAGAAATTTCAGCAGATGTTGATGATAATAGTTTTAAAACTTCTTGATCTCCATCTTCAACCATCATTTCAAAACATCTACTTAATAAATAATCTCCAACCAATATCGATGATTGATTCCCCCAAATATCATTTAAAGTTTTTTTGCCTCTTCTTAAATTGCTATTATCAATCACGTCATCATGCATTAATGTTGCTGCATGTATTAACTCAACACATGCTGCAAGATTTACATCTCTATTTCCTTTCGCATATCCGCAGAGTTTAGATGAGCCAAGTGTTAACAGCGCTCTTAATCTTTTGCCACCTGTTTCAAGGTGATATTTAGTCATTTCATCTACTAATTGTACTTTACTTGACAATCTTGACTTGATTTTTTCCTCAACTAAAATGAGCTTGTCCTCTAAAAAACTTTTAAGATCTGAATAAGTATCATCGACTCTATTTTTTAATTGAACAACTGTTCCCATAACTTTAAAGTAGTATAATTAAAACAATATAATACTTATCAATTGACGCACCTAAAACTTCAACTATAAGTAGACTTTATATTAAATTAAAAAATTTTATAATTAACTTATGCTTTCATTTTTTAAAAAAAAAAAGATAGTTCCTCATATTAAATTAAGCGGTGTTATAGGTAATGTTGGAAGGTTTAAACAAGGAATAGATTTTGCAGGCCAAGAGGAAATTATAAAAAAAGCTTTCGCAATTAAAAAATCATTAGCTATTGCTATAACAATTAATTCTCCGGGAGGTTCTCCCGTTCAATCTCATTTAATACATGACTTTATTAGAAGTCAGGCAAAAAAAAATAAAAAAAAGGTAATAATTTTCGCTGAGGATGTTGCAGCATCCGGAGGTTACTTAATTGCATGTGCAGGAGACGAAATCTATGCAAACCAAAGTTCTATTGTTGGATCAATAGGTGTAATATACTCTTCATTTGGTTTTAAAGATTTAATCCAAAAAATAGGAGTCCAGAGAAGAGTCTATACAGCAGGTAAAAATAAAAGTACCCTCGACCCTTTTATGGAGGAAAAAAAAGAAGACATTGAAAGATTAAAAAATATTCAGTTAGACTTACATAAAGATTTTATTGAAGTTGTGGAAAACAGCAGAAAAAGTAAATTAAAAAAAGATAGTGGTATTGAATTATTTTCTGGCGAATTTTGGTCTGGTAGAAAAGCAAAAGAACTAGGATTAATAGATGGCATTGGAACATCAGATCAGATACTAAAAGAAAAATTTGGGGAAGACGTAGTAATCAAAAAATTTGAAAAACCAAAAGGATGGTTAGCAAAAAAATTGTCATCTACAGATAATCATATCGAGCAAACTATAAACATTTTAGAGGAAAGATCTATCTGGCAAAGATATGGTTTCTAAAACAAAAAAGAAAAAAATTAAATTTCATTCATTTCAAGATACAATATTAAATTTACAAAAATATTGGAGCAAGCATGGTTGTGTAATATTACAGCCCTATGATATAGAGGTTGGCGCAGGAACGTTTCATCCAGCAACTACTCTAAGATCTTTAGGACCTAAACCATGGAAAGCTGCATATGTTCAACCATCACGAAGACCCACGGATGGACGTTATGGAGAAAACCCAAACCGACTTCAACATTATTATCAATTTCAAGTTATTATAAAACCCTCTCCAAGCAATATTAAGCGACTTTACTTAAATAGCCTTTCTTCAATTGGAATTAATCATCTAGATCATGATATCAGATTTGTTGAGGATGATTGGGAAAGCCCAACTTTAGGTGCTGCAGGATTAGGTTGGGAAGTATGGTGCGATGGAATGGAAATTACTCAATTTACTTACTTCCAACAAATGGCTGGATCAGAATGTAACCCTGTGTCTGTAGAATTGACATATGGACTTGAACGATTGTGTATGTTTACTCAGCATAAGAAAAATGTATTTGATTTAGTTTGGAACAATGATGGAATTTTTTATAGGGATGTTTTTCTCCAGTCAGAAAAAGAATTTTCTAAATATAATTTTGAATTAGCAAATACTGACAACCTATTTAAAAACTTTGATATGGTTGAGTCAGAAGCAAAATCTTTGATTGAGAACAAACTAGCACTGCCTGCATATGATCAATGTTTAAAAGCAAGCCATATTTTTAATATACTTGATGCAAGAGGTGTTATTAGTGTTGCTCAAAGGGCAGAATACATTTCTAGAATTAGAGATACAGTCAAAGCAACAGGCAAAGTTTGGCTCGAAAATAATAAATAAATGTCAAGTTTTTTTCTAGAACTTTTTACAGAAGAAATTCCATCAAAATTACAATCTTCAGCAAGAGAAGATTTAAGTAAAAATTTTAAATTATTTTTTGATGAGCAAAATATTGAATATAATAAAAATATAAAAACAATTTCTACTCCAAATAGATTAGTAATCTATTTTAAAAGTTTGAAAAAAGAAATTTTAATTAAACCAGAAGAAATAAGAGGTCCCAGCACATCAGCACAAGAAAGGGCAATTATAGGGTTTTCAAAATCTAACAATACATCAGTCGGAAACCTTTATAAGAAAAAAACTGAAAAAGGTGAATTTTATTTTTTCAAAAATCCAGCAAAAAAAGTAAGAACTAAAGATATTTTAAATAAAAATATTCCTGTGATTTTAGAAAAGTTAAATTGGAAAAAATCAATGAAATGGGGTGAATTCGACCTTTACTGGGGACGACCCCTAAAGTCAATTTTAGCTGTATATGACGCAAAATCCTTAAATTTCAAATTTCATCATTTAACGTCATCAGATAAAACTTTTATAAACAAGGATTTTGAGGAAAAAACAAAGTCTTTTAATAATTTTAATTCGTATTTTTCATATTTTAAAAAAAATAAAATTATAATTGATAATGATTTAAGAAAAAAATATATAGAAAAAGAATTAATTATTCAATCAGCTCGAAAAAATTTAAAAATTAATATTAATCAAAAATTATTAGATGAAGTAGTTGGAATTGTTGAAAAACCTAAAATTCTCATGTGTAGTTTTGACAGAAAGTTTTTAAATATACCAAAAGAAATAATAATTATAACTATGCAGCAACATCAAAAATATTTTCCTAGTTATGATAATAAGGGGAATTTATCTAATTATTTCTTTGTTGTAGCAGATTCAGTTGATACTAAAGGATTGATTAAACTTGGAAATGAAAGGGTGATAGAGGCAAGATTGAGTGATGCAGAATTTTTTTGGAAAAAAAATAAATCACAAAATATGATAAAACAAGTATCTAAGCTTAAAAAAGTTAATTACTTTAAGAGTCTAGGGACTTATTTTGATAAAGTGCAAAGAATTAGAAAATTAAGTGCACTAGTTTCAGATGAATTTTTAATAAGTAAAGAAAAAATAGAAATTGCGTCATCTATATGTAAAGTTGATTTATTGTCAGATCTAGTAGGAGAATTTCCAGAACTTCAGGGTACAATTGGAGGATATTTTGCAAACTCCCAAGGATTTGAAAAAGATATTTGTACAGCTGTAAGTGAACATTATCTACCAATAGGTTTAGATAGTGCTGTACCAAGAAAACCTTATAGCGTCGCCCTATCTTTGAGTGATAAAATAGACTCGCTAGTTGGTTTTTTTGGAATAAACTTAAAACCTACAAGTTCAAAAGATCCTTATGCTCTTAGAAGGTTGGCAATAGGATTAATAAAAATGATCCTGGAAAGCAAAAAAAAAATTCATTTAAAAAATCTAATAAATTATTCGTGCGAATTATATGCTGAGCAATCAATTGAATTTGATATAAAAAGAGTGCAAAAGGAATTGATAGATTTTTTTCATGAAAGATTCAAAAATTACATGAGAGAAAAAGGTATAAGGCAGGATATTATTGAAAGCTCAACTGATAATTATAATATTGATAACTTATTAACAGTCTACGATAAAGCGCTAATATTTAATAAATTAATTTTAAAACAAGTTGGTTCAAATGTAATGTTTAGTTATAAACGTGCATCAAATATTTTGATAAGCGAAAAAAAAAATATAAATATGGAAATTTTGGGATCATCTGACCCAGGTTTGTTCAAAAGCAATTATGAGAAAAACTTATATAAAAAAATTCATGATATAAGAAAAGATTTCACCAGTGTAAGCAAAGAAAATGATTACGAAGTTTTACTCGAATCGCTTGCATCAGCTAAAGAAGAAGTAAGCAGTTTTTTTGATAATGTAATTGTAAATGATAAAGATGAGGTTTTAAAAAAAAATAGGCTAGAACTTTTGAAAATGTTATGCAATACCTTTGATAAATATTTTAATTTTTCAAAAGTAGAAAGTATATAATGAGAAAGTTTATTTTTAATTTCAAGTCAATAGATATAAAAAAAATTAAAAATCCTAAAAATGTTTTAGGTGGCAAAGGGGCGAATCTTGCAGAGATGGGAAGGCTTGGATTCCCTGTGCCATCAGGATTTATTATTTCAACTGATGTTTGTGATATTTTTTATAACAATAAAAAAAAACTTGGATCAAAAATATTAAACATAATTAGAAAAGAAATAAAAAATATTGAAAATCTATCTGGAAAAAAATTTGGAAATTTTAAAAATCCACTCTTATTATCAGTAAGATCGGGAGCAAGAGTCTCTATGCCAGGGATGATGGATACAATACTTAATCTAGGTTTAAATGACAGAACAACAGATGCTCTTGCACAAAATACTTTAAATAAAAGATTTGCAAAGGACAGCTATAGAAGATTTATTCAAATGTATGGTAACGTAGTGATGGGTATAGAAAGTTTTAATTTTGAGGATTTAATTGAGAATTATAAACTTTCCAAAGGAGTTTTGTTAGATACCGACTTAGATGCAGATGATTGGGATCGTTTAATAAAAGATTTTAAAAATGTAGTAAAAGAAAAAACGAAAAAAGAATTTCCCCAAGATGTATATGAACAATTATTTGGAGCCATCTCTGCAGTTTTTTTGTCATGGGAAAGTAACAGAGCAAAAGTCTATAGAAAAATAAATCAAATACCATCAAATTGGGGTACAGCTGTAAATGTGCAATCTATGGTATTTGGAAATATGGGAAAAGATTGTGCTACTGGAGTAGTATTTACAAGAAATCCAGCCGACGGAAAGAAAGAAATCTATGGAGAATATTTGCTTAATGCTCAAGGAGAAGATGTTGTAGCTGGCACAAGAACACCTCAGTATATAACTAAAAAAGCCAGGATAGGTTCTGAGATGTCTGAAAGTTCAATGGAAGAATCTATGCCAAAAATATTTAAGCAATTAAAAAAAATTCTTACAAAGTTAGAAAAACATTATAAAGATATGCAAGATGTTGAGTTTACAATAGAAAATAAAAAACTTTGGATCTTACAAACTCGTTCAGGAAAAAGAACTGCCAAATCAGCTGTAAAAATAGCTGTAGATATGGTAAAAGAAAAATTAATTTCAAAAAAAGAGGCTGTATTAAGATTAAATCCTAACTCTTTAGATACGCTGTTACATCCCACTTTAGACGAAAAAAGTAAAATAAATGTGATTGGCAAAGGTTTACCTGCATCTCCAGGAGCAGCAAGTGGAAAAGTGTCATTTTCATCTGAGGAAGCTGAAAGGTTGAACGCTATGATGCAAAACACAATACTAGTAAGATCAGAAACTTCGCCAGAAGATATTAATGGCATGCATGCTGCAAAAGGAATTTTAACCTCCAGAGGCGGTATGACAAGTCATGCAGCGGTTGTAGCAAGAGGTATGGGAAGACCTTGTGTATCAGGATGTAGTGAAATTGAAATTGATTATACTAAAAAAATTTTCAAAATAAAAAATTTTGAAATTAGAGAAGGTGATGTAATTACTATTGATGGATCAACAGGTAGAATTATATTGGGTGAAGTGAAAACAATTAAGCCTGAAATGTCAAAGGAATTTTCTAAAATAATGAAATGGTCAGATAATTTTAGAAGACTTAAAATAAGAACTAACTCAGAAACTTTGATAGATACAAAAACAGCAAGAGAATTTGGAGCTGAAGGCATAGGTCTGTGCAGAACAGAACATATGTTTTTTGATGAAGAGAGAATACTCTTTGTAAGACAAATGATTTTATCAAAATCAAAAAGTGATAGAAAAAAAGCACTTTCAAAATTATTACCTTATCAAAAAAATGATTTTATAGAGATATTTAAAATCATGAATAGTTTACCTGTAACAGTTAGACTGCTAGATCCACCTTTACATGAATTTTTGCCAAAAACTGAAAATGAAATTAATGAGGTAGCGAAATCTTTAGAGCTATCCTTTAAAGAAGTAGAAACTAGAATTAGTGAACTTCATGAACAAAATCCTATGCTTGGCCACAGAGGATGTAGACTTGGTATTTCTTTTCCAGAGATTTATGAGATGCAATGTAGAGCAATTTTTGAAGCCCTAATAGATTGCAAAAACAAAAAAATTAAATCTATTATACCTGAAATTATGATTCCTCTTGTTTCTACCGAAGCAGAGATTAAAATATTGAAAGATCTTGTAATAAATGTTGCTAAAAAAATAGAGTCTGAAAAAAAAGTTAAATTAGATTTTTTAGTTGGAACAATGATAGAGTTACCAAGAGCAGCTTTAAAAGCAAAAGATATAGCAAAACATGCTGAATTTTTTAGCTTTGGAACAAATGATTTAACCCAAACAACTTTTGGCATTAGTAGAGACGATAGTGGAAAATTTTTAAATGATTATATAGAAAATAAAATATTTGATGTTGACCCTTTTGTATCAATTGATGAAGGGGTGGCAGATTTAATAAAAATTGCTGCCATAAATGGGAAAAAACAAAATAAAAAAATTAAACTTGGTATATGTGGTGAACATGGAGGGGATCCTGAAAGTATAGGTTTATGTTCTAAAATAGGCTTGGACTATGTTTCATGTTCACCCTACCGAGTGCCTGTTGCTCGTTTAGCAGCTGCTCAAGCACAATTAAAAAAGTAGTTCCTAAAAGCTAGACTTCTAATTTTAAATTTAATGAGTTAACACTATGTGTTAATTCTCCTACTGATATTCTATCGACTTTTGTTGAGGCTATTTTATTTATATTTTTCAAATTTATCCCACCTGAGGCTTCTGTTTCATAAAATTTTTTGGCTAGTTTCACTGCTACTTTAAGATTTTTTGTATTCATATTGTCAAATAAAATCCTATCAAACTTTAGATGATTTATTTTTTTAAATTGTTTTATATTATCTACTTCAACAGTAATCTTTCTTTTTTTTTTTAATTTAATTGCTTTTTTAATAAGTTCTTCAAAGTTTTTGAAAGAGGCTATATGATTATCTTTAATTAGATATTCATCACTTAAATTATATCTGTGGTTAGTTCCACCACCTAAATTTACACCATACTTTTGTATCATTCTTAATGAAGGAATTGTTTTTCTCGTACAACAAATTTTTGATTTACCACGAACTTTTTTCACAAATTTGTTTGTTTTTGTTGCTATCCCAGATATATGTGAAACAAAGTTTAAAACAACTCTTTCCCCCATTAAGATGTTTTTATAATTTCCTTCAATACAAGCAATTATTGATCCTTTTTTAATTTTTGAACCTTCTTTTTTTTTAATCTTAAATTTTATTTTTTTATCTATCAATTTAAATGTTTCTTTAGCAAATTCTAAGCCACCAATAACACCATTATCAGAACTAATCATTTTAATCTTTTTGATTTGGTTATTTTCTAAAAGTTCAGAAGTTATATCTCCTGATGGAAAGAGATCTTCTTTAAGGGCTTGCTTACACTTGCTTCTTATAAAACCTTTACTAAGTTTAATTTTAGACACAGAAGTTATCTGCCTATTTTTGTCATTCTTTCGACTGATTTTCTTGCTTTTTTAATTACTTCATCACTCATAACAATTTCGTTTGTTTCATTTTCGAGACATTCTAAAATTTTTGGAAGTGTAATTCTTTTCATATGTGGACACAAATTACATGGTTTAATAAATTTTACATCAGGATTATCTATTTGGACATTGTCGCTCATTGAACATTCAGTCACCATCATAACTTTTTCTGGCTGATTATCTTTGACATATTTAATCATCCCACTGGTTGATCCAGTAAAATCACTTGCTTTGATAACATCTGGTGGACATTCAGGATGTGCAATCACTTTTAATCCTGGATTATTTTTTCTAATTTCGTTTATTTCTTCGTCAGTAAACTTCTCATGTACTTCGCATGTACCCTTCCATGAAATTATTTCTACATTAGTTTGAGAAGCAACATACTTTGCTAAATAATCATCTGGTAAGAAAATTACTTTTTTGACACCTAAGGAATTAACTATTTTGACGGCATTTGCCGATGTACAACATATATCGGTTTCAGCTTTTACATCTGCAGATGTATTTACATAGGATACGACTGGCACATTAGGATATTTTTTTTTTAAATTTCTAACATCCTCGCCAGTTATAGAGGATGACAAAGAACAACCAGCTCTCATATCTGGAAGTAAAACTTTTTTGTTAGGATTCATAAGTTTAGCTGTTTCAGCCATAAAATGTACTCCACACATTATGATCAAATCAGCTTTTGTTTTTGAAGCCTCTATTGCTAGAGCTAAAGAGTCTGCAGAAAAGTCAGAAATTCCATGATAGATTTCTGGGGTTTGATAATTATGAGCTAGAATAACCGCATTCTTTTTTTTTTTTAATTCGTTAATTTTGTAAATGTATGGAGCGTGAATAGACCACTCAATTTCTGGCATTGCCTTAGATATTTTTTTATATATTGGATCTGTAGCTTTTCTTATTTCGGATGTATATTCCATACTTAAATCTATCAACTTGAATGATAAATGTCATTCAATTAATCTGACGCATAAGCGGCCATGCTGAAACTGGTAGACAGGCTTGGTTGAGGGCCAAGTGAGGGTTTCCTCATGAGAGTTCGAGTCTCTCTGGCCGCACCATACTTAAAACCAATCTGGTTTAAAAACCTTTATTGAAGCTTTTCCACAAGTAAATTTTTTATTAAAATTAAAATTTTCGTCCTTAAATTTAAGCAATCCAAATGGATATTTGTCATCAATTAAAATTTTTCCGATTGTTTTTTCATTATCAACAATATTGTCATCAATAACAATAGAGCCATCTAAGACTTCTATAGGTAATAATTTTTTTGATAACTTATCTTTTAATTTAATTCGAGCAGTATTTTCTTGCCCAACATAACATCCTTTTTTAAAATCTAATCCATTTAATTCCTCAAAATTACATTCAATTCCAAAAAGTTTATTTTGTAACTTATCTGTATTTAATTGTGATATCCCTAATTTAAAACTAAAATCATAATATTCTCTTAACTCTGAAGACTTAAGATCTAACTTTTTAATTGAGAGGTAAAGTTTTTCTAGATTAATTATTAATCTACCTCCTAATTTTTTATTTCTTGGATCTAAAACTATTGGATCTTCTCTATATTTAATAGTAAAGCCTTCTTTTTCTTCACTATTTTCAAAAGATAAAAACCTATCTTTATTTATTGCAGCGACCACAAATTCATTGCTTAAGTTTAAAATTTCAACCTTTGATTTTAATTTATATATTTGAAACTGCTTATAAAGTTTATCTATCTGTTTTTTTTCGCAATCAATAAAATACCCTTTTTTATGTTTTACAATTATAAAATCAAAAAGATATTTTCCTTGAGGAGTAAGCAAAGAAGCAAAGCAACTCATACTATCAGTTACTTTTTTTATATCGTTAGTAATAATATTTTGCAAATAATCTATACAATCATCACCATGAATGTAAAGTATTCCTCTATCTTCTAGAATATAAACATTATTTTTTTTCATAATTGATTATTATTAATTAATAATATATTTATTTTTTTTATAAATGTTAGATCTTTTATTAAAAAATGGACAATGTTATATAGATGGAACCCTTAAAGACACTGATGTTGGTATAAAAAAAGGCAAAATAGAAAAAATTGGTCAAATCTCAGAAAAAGCAAAAGAAACTATAGATGCAAAGGGTCTAATAGTTTTACCAGGGTGTATAGATACTCAAACTCATTTTAGAGAGCCGGGATCAACAGACACAGAGGATCTTCACTCTGGAAGTAGAGCAGCAGTTGCAGGAGGGATTACAGCTGTATTTGAAATGCCAAACACTAATCCTCCAACATCAAATAAAGTTGAATTTAAAAAAAAATTAGATCTCGCAAAAAATAGAATGTATTGTAATTATGCTTTTTATTTTGGTGCTACAGCTGATAATTCAAATCAATTGGCAGATTTAAAAAAACTAGAAGGTTGTTGTGGTATTAAACTTTTTGCAGGTTCCTCTACTGGTAATCTTTTAGTTGCAAAAGAAAAAGATATTGAAAAAGTATTTCAAAACAGTTCAAAAGTTGTAGCAGTTCATTCAGAGGATGAAGAAATTTTAAATAAAAACAAAAAATTAATTAAAAAAGACGATGTTCACTCACATCCAGTTTGGAGAAGCGAAGAATGTGCAATTTCTTCAACAAGAAGAATTGTTAGAATTGCTGAATTATACAAAAAAAAAGCACATATTCTTCATGTTACTACAAAACAAGAAGTTGATTTCTTATCACAGCACAAAGGCAATATTACTTTTGAGATTACTCCCCAGCATTTGACAATTTATGCACCTGATTGTTACGATAAACTCGGAACTTATGCTCAGATGAATCCACCATTAAGAGATAAGTCTCATTATGATAGACTATGGTATGGAGTTAAAAATAATATAAATGATACTATTGGTTCAGATCATGCACCTCATTTAAAAGTTAATAAAGATAAAGATTATCCAAATTCACCTTCAGGTATGCCTGGGGTTCAGACTTTAATGCCAGTAATGTTAAATCACGTAAATGAAAAAAGATTATCTCTTAATCAATTAATTAACTTAGTATGTGAAAATCCAATTAAAATTTTTGGAATAAAAAATAAAGGATACATTAAAGAAGGTTATGATGCAGATTTTACAATTGTTGATATGAATAAAAAAATTACTATTAAAAATGAGAATATAGAAAGCAAATGTGGATGGTCACCATTTGATGGATTTGATTTTAAAGGAACCCCTGTTTACACAATAGTTAACGGAGATATTAAATTTAATAATGGAAAAATAATAGGTGAGCCTCAAGGATTACCTTTAATTTTTGATTAAATCTATTATTTCAAAATATTATGATTTTTTAAATCTTCTTTAATTTCATCAAGTATTACAGGATCATCAATAGTAGCAGGCATTTTAAATTCCTCTTTATCTGCAATTTTTCTTATTGTGCCTCTTAAAATCTTTCCCGATCTTGTTTTAGGCAATCTTTTTATTACAATTGCAACTTTAAATGCTGCAACAGGACCAATCTTATCTCTTACCATTTGAATACATTCTTTGGATATTGTATCATTATCTTTCGTTACACCTGCTTTAAGAACTACAAGGCCAATCGGTAACTGTCCTTTTAATTTATCTGCAATTCCAAGCACCGCACATTCAGCTACTGATTGATGTTCTGATAGTACTTCCTCTATAGCTCCCGTGGATAATCTATGACCTGCAACATTTATAATGTCGTCAGTTCTAGACATGATCCATATATATCCATCATCATCTATGTGGCCAGCATCATAGGTTTGGTAGTAGCCTTCATAATTAGACATGTATGTTTTTTTATACCTTTCATCAGCATTCCATAAAGTTGGAAAAGTTCCTGGAGGTAGTGGAAGTTTTACTACAATATCACCCATCTCGTTTGGTTTAGCAACTGAGCTGTCGCTCTTTAAAACTTTAACATCATATCCAGGTACAGCACGACAAGCCGATCCATATTTAGTTTCTTGCATTTCAATACCTGTACAGTTTGAACTAATTGCCCAACTTGTTTCTGTTTGCCACCAATGATCTATAACAGGAACTTTAAGAAGTTTCTCAGCCCATTTTATTGTATCTGGGTCTGCTCTTTCGCCAGCTAAAAATAAAGATTCAAAAGAACTTAAATCATATTTAGAAAAAAATTTTCCATCAGGATCTTCTTTTTTGATTGCTCTAAATGCAGTCGGAGCAGTAAATAATGATTTTACTTTGTAGTCTGAAATAATTTTCCAAAAAGCACCCGCGTCAGGAGTCCCTACCGGTTTACCCTCAAACAAAACGGTTGTGCATCCTTTAAATAAAGGAGCATAAACAATATATGAGTGACCAACTATCCAACCTATGTCACTAGCAGACCACCATACATCATCAAGGTCTATATTATAAATATTTTTCATGGTCCACTTAAGAGCAACAATATGGCCACCTATGTCTCTTACAATTCCTTTGGGAATTCCTGTGGTACCCGAAGTATACAAAATGTATGCATAATCATTTGAATTCATTTCAACACAGTCTGTATCTTGGGCATTTACAAGTGCTTCGTTCCAATCGATATCTCTAGGTGCATCTAGTTTTACCTCGTTACCTTGTCTTTGGTAAAAAATAACTTTTTTAATTTTGTGAGATGATAGCTTAAGTGCTTTATCTACTAATGGTTTGTATTCAACAGTTCTTCCGGGCTCAAACCCACACGATGCTGTTACTAACAATTTTGCTTTGCTGTCATCGATCCTGCTAGAAAGTTCATTTGAGGCAAAACCACCAAATACAACTGAGTGAACAGCACCAATTCTCCCACAAGCAAGCATTGCTATAACTGCTTCAGGTATCATGGGCATATAAATTATCACTCTATCTCCCTTATTAATACCTTGATTTTTTAGAGCACCAGAAAATTTGGAAACTTTTTCTTTTAATTCGTTGAAAGAAAATTTTTTTTTGTTGCCAGTTATTGGGCTATCATAAATTAAAGCAATTTTATCGCCCCTTCCTTGATCGATGTGGAGGTCAAGAGCATTGTAACAGGTGTTTGTAACGCCGTCAGTGAACCATTTGTAGAACGGATGATTATTTTTTTTTAATATTTGCGTAGGTTTTTTAAACCAAAAGATATCGTTTGAAATATCCTTCCAAAATTCCTCAGGATTATTGATCGATTTTTCATAGATTTTCTTATAATTTCCGCTCATTCTAGTGACTCGAATTTGTTAGTTTTTTGAAATATAGGTTGTATTAAATTTCAAAAACACAGTAAAATCAATACTTATTAACTGCAAAAAAGCCTTCAATAAACTATCTATTTTTGGTAATTAAGCACCTAACTTCGCAGTAAGTTATTATTGTGTAGTTTATATAAACTAAAAAAACTAACTAATGAGGGAGTTTTTATGAAGACATTAAAAACGTTAGCTTTAGCTTTATTTGCTCTAGTAGGAGTAACTACAGCAGCTAATGCGGCAACAACCTTTTTAGCTACGGATGATTTTGTAGGTATTTCGTTCTGGTTAATTTCAATGGGTATGTTGGCAGCTACAGCGTTTTTCTTTATGGAGCAGGCAAATGTGTCTACTCAGTGGAGAAAATCAGTAAACGTAGCTGGATTAGTAACTGGTATTGCATTTATCCATTACATGTACATGAGAGCAGTTTGGGTTGAGACAGGAGATACTCCAACTGTTTACAGATATATTGATTGGTTAATTACTGTACCTTTACAGCTTGTAGAATTTTACTTAATTCTATCAGCAGTTAAGAAAGTTGATAGCGGCATCTTCTGGAGAATCTTAATTGGTTCTTTAGTAATGTTAATAGGTGGATATTTAGGAGAAGCAGGATTCATTAATGCTACACTAGGTTTTATAATCGGTATGGCTGGATGGGTTTACATCCTTTATGAAATCTTTTCAGGTGAAGCAGGAAAAGTTGTTGCAAAATCTGGAAATAAATCACTTGTTACAGCATTCGGTGCTTTAAGAATGATCGTTACAGTCGGTTGGGCTATCTATCCATTAGGTTACATCTTTGGTTACCTAACAGGTGGAATAGATGCTAATGCACTTAACGTTATTTACAACTTAGCAGACTTTGTTAATAAGATCGCTTTCGGTGTTATTATTTGGTCTTGCGCTGTTGCAAACTCAGGTGGAAGAAGAGCATAATACCTCCACAGAGTAACAAAATATTAATAGGGCAAGTTTAACCACTTGCCCTATTTTTTTTTGGGTATATAAAATTTCAATGGCAAAAATCACATATATTGAAAACTCAGGAGAAAAGCATATCGTTGAAGTACAAAAGGGTCTTACAGTAATGGAAGGTGCTGTAGCAAACAATGTACCAGGAATTGATGCTGATTGTGGAGGCGGTATGGCTTGCGCAACTTGCCATGTTTATGTCAAAGATGAATGGTTTGATAAGATTAATAAAAAAAATGAAGGAGAAGATGACATGTTAGACCAAGCTTACGAACCAAAAAAAAATAGTAGACTGAGCTGCCAGATCCAGGTGACAGATGATATTGATGGTCTTGAGGTATATCTTCCAGAAAAACAAATCTAATGATCAAAACTGATGCGTTAGTTATAGGCGCAGGACCAACCGGTTTATTCACAGCTCACCAATTAAAGCTGATAGGATTAAATTGTGAGATCGTTGATAATCTAGATAAAATTGGAGGTCAATGTATTGAACTTTATCCAGATAAACCTATTTATGACATTCCTGCAATACCTGAGTGCACAGGTGAAGAATTAACAAAAAAACTAATTCAACAATTAAAGCCTTTTAATATTAAATTTCATTTAAATGAAAGAGTCGACGAGGTTAAAAACAATAGTGGTAGTTGGCATGTTAAAACAAATAAGGGAACAAATTTTATTACGCCAAATATAATAATTGCTGGAGGGGTAGGATCTTTTGAACCTAGAAAATTCGCACCTAAAGAGTGTGAAAAATATGAAAATAAATACCTATTTTATGCAATTAAGGATAAAAAAATTTTTGAAAAGAAAAAAGTTACAATTTTTGGTGGTGGAGATAGTGCTTTAGATTGGGCAATTGAATTATCAAAAAATTCAAAGATTAATTTAATTCATAGAAGAGATGAATTTAAAGGAGCTTTATCGAGTGTTGAAAAAGTAAAAGAATTATCAAAATTAGGTAATATTAATTTATTTACCAAATATCAGTTAAAAAGTGTCAAGGGAAATGAGACAATTGAAAGTGTTGATATAGAACATGATAATAAAGAAGTTAAGAGTATAAAAACTGATTTTGTGTTAGGTTTTTTTGGTTTAATTATGCAACTTGGTCCTATAGCTAATTGGGGTTTAAATTTCGATAAAAAAACAATAAATGTTGATACTGAAAAGTTTGAAACTAATCAAAAAGGAATTTATGCTGTTGGTGATATTTGCAATTATCCTGGGAAATTAAAGTTAATTTTGTCAGGATTTCATGAAGGAGCTTTAGCTGCTAGAGCATGTTTTAAATTAGCAAGACCTAACGAAAAATATAGATTTGAATTTACAACTTCATCAAAAGCGATCAAAGACCGACTAGGTGTAAAATAGTGATTGAATTATTTACTTCCGAAACTCCAAATGGAAGAAAAATTGCAATAATGTTACAAGAAATTAATTATGAGTATAAAATAAAATATGTCAGTCTCGGAAAAGGCGACCAATTTAAAGATGATTTTATAAAAATAAGTCCATTTAGTAAAATTCCGGTAATTATCGATACTGAAAATAATGAAACTATATTTGGATCTGGTGCAATACTAATTTACTTGGCTGAGAAGAGTGGAAAATTTTACGATAAGAAACATAAAATTAAAATTGATCAATGGCTAATGGCGCAAATGGGTTTAGTAGGTCCTTTAATTGGACAATATCATCATTATCATCACTTTAATTCTGGAAAAAGTGATTATAGTGAAAAGAGGTATGCTGAAATTTCAGAAAAAATTTATATGAATTTAGATAAAAGATTAAGTGAAACCAAATACTTAGCATGTGAAAATTATACTATTGCTGATATTGCTACCTGGCCCTGGATAGCTAGACATGAATGGCACGAATTTGGTTTAAAAAATTATAAAAATTTATCTAGTTGGTACGAAAATATTGCATCTAGACCAGCAGTAATTAAAGCTTATGATTTTATGAGTAAAGGACAAAAAATTCCAAAACCTTAGTGGTCAGCGTAAACTTTTTCCTCTTTTTCATGCTTTTCTTGAGCAGCAATTGATAAAGTTGCGACCGGTCTTGCCATTAATCTTTTAAGTCCAATAGGCTCACCTGTTTCTTCACAAAATCCATAAGTTCCTTCCTGAATTCTTTTTAATGCAGAGTCAATTTTAGAGATCAATTTTATTTGTCTGTTAATTGCTCTCATTTCAACATTCTTTTCAGTATATGAACTTGCCTGATCAACTATATCTGCAGATGTGCTGTTATCATCTAAAGAACTATTGAACAATGCATCATTACTTGTTCTTTTAAGGTCTATTTTCCAATCTAATAATTTTTTTTTAAAAAAAACCAAATGTTTAGCGCACATATATTTCTCGCTAGCTTTTGGGACATAAGTTTTAGAGATTTTAACCATACTCAATTTTTCGAATTGGGAGAATATATTCATCAATAAATAGGTGTCAAGATAGGATTATTTGTATATTCTTATAAAAATGGCCTTAAATAAAAAAAATTTAAAATATTTTTTTTACCTATTTGTTATATCTCACATAATTATATGGACATCGATTCCATCATTTACAAATAACAATTTACCATTAGATACTATAGAAGCACTCGCATGGGGCAGTAACTTAGATTGGGGATTTAATAAACATCCACCGGCAAGTGCCTTTTTTGTAGAGATTTTTTTTCAAATATTTGGAGCTCAAGATTGGGCTTTTTATCTATTGAGTTCAATATTTGTTGTGATTGCTTTTTATTATGTATTTAAGTTTGCTTTAGAAATTTTTGGAAATTTAAAATTAAGTCTTATCTCGGTATTATTACTAGAAAGTATATATTTTTATAATTTTACTACACCAGAATTCAATGTGAATGTAAGTCAATTACCCTTTTGGTCATTGGTAGTTTATTATTCTTGGAGGATATATGACAACAAAGATATAAGATTTTTTGATTGTATTTTGGTTGGTTTATTTGCTGCAATAGGCTTTTTATCAAAATATTTATTCATTTATTTATTAGTATCTATAGATATTTTATTTATTTACCTCATTTTCTTTAAAAAAAATAAAAAGTTTGATTTTAAATATTTAATTACTATTGAAGTTTTTTTAGTTTTATTGATTCCTCATTTTATTTGGCTTTTAAATAATGAGTTTGTTACAGTTTTATATGGATTAAAAAGAGCAGGTTTAGAGCAAGCAAGTATTTTAAATCACCTGCAATTCCCACTTATTTTTTTACTTAAGCAAATTGGAATACTTATTCCATTTTTCTTTTTGATTTGGTTATTAGTTAAAAAATATAAATTTAAGATTAATTTAAAAGATAAAAAATTACTTTTTTTATTATTTATAAATATTTTACCTATCTTTTTAGTGTTTATGACATCTGTTGTCACTGGATCAAAAATTCGGACAATGTGGATGACACCCTTTTTTTTATTTTTTGGAGTATTTTTTGTTTATTTATTTCAATCTCAGATTAACCCAAATAAGATTAACTCGTTTTTATATGGATTTTTATTTTTATTTTTTTTATCACCTGTAATTTATTCTTATATATCAATTTCACAAACCAACAAAAGAACTGATTACCCTGGAAAAGAAGTCGCAAACTTAGTAAAAAGTTTTTATGAAAGTCAGAGAAAAGTTGAGGGCAAAATAGAATTTATAAAAGGCGATGAATGGATTGCTGGCAACTTATCCTATCATTTAAAAGAAAGACCCAAATGGATTTATGATAAAGAGCATATTTACTTATGTAATGAAAAGTTAGAATGTGTGAAATACGAATAAATTTGTGTTAGGTTAATCACATGGATAAATTTTTGAATGCAAAAACGAAAAAAATTGCATTAATTATTATAATAATTGTTGCTATTGAACTTTCGGGGCATGGAATATTTGCATCACTTTTTAGGTTTCTAGGCTCAGTAAACTAAAAATGAAAATAAAAATCTTGATACCAATTTACAATGATTGGCAGTCAGCAATTGAGCTATTAAAAAATATTGATAGTAACGTTGCTAATCTACAATATAATTTCTCAGTGATACTTATTGATGATGCATCAATTGATCCAAAACCAGAAATAAAAGTTGATTTTAAGAATATATTATCAATCAAAATAATCACGATGAAGGAAAACAGAGGTCATGCAAGATGCAATGCTGCAGGTTTAAAATATATTTATGAAAATGAGGATTTTGATTATGTTATACCTATGGATGGTGATGGCGAGGATAGACCAGAAGAAATAAAACAATTTATTGAAAATTTAAACTATTATAAAGACAAACCTATAGTTGGAGAAAGAATTAAAAGATCTGAAGGTATCTTTTTTAAAACTTGTTATTTAATACATAAATTACTCACATTCACATTTACCGGTAAGTCTATAAAATTTGGAAATTATACATGCTTACCAAAATCAACAGTTCAAAAAATGATCAATGATAAAGCAACCTGGAGCAGTTTTTCTGGATCTCTCGCCAAAATCGAAAAAGATAGAGCAATAGTTCCATCAATAAGAGGAGCAAGATATTCAGGACCTTCTCAGATGAGTTTTAAAAATTTAATAATACATTCTTTTTCTATTATTGGAGTTTTTAAAGTAAATGTTTTAGTTAGATCAATTCTATTTTTAATTATTTATTTATTTATTATTTTTCCTTTTTTGTCGATTATTACCCTGATACCATTATTTTTAACTATTTTATTCAATGTATTTGTAATCAAGATATCAAATCGTGAAAATTATAATGAATATGAAAAATCTTTAGAAAATATTAAAAATGTTCAAAAATTTTAAATTATGAATAATGATATGGCAAAACAAGTAATAGATACTCTCACTAACAATATCGATACATTGTGGGTGATTGATTGTGCAATTTTAGTTTTCATAATGCAAGCAGGTTTTATGTGTATGGAAACTGGTTTATCTAGATATAAAAATAGTATTAATGTTGCACTTAAAAATGCGGCAGACTTTGGTGTTTCTGTAGTTATTTTTTGGATTTTTGGATTTGGTATTATGTTCGGTACTTCTTATAACGGTTTCTTTGGTACTGATTTATTTTTCTTTAAAACAGAAAAAGCTGATTATATGACTTACTTTGTTTTCCAAGCAATGTTTGTTGCAACTGCTGCAACAATAATTTCTGGTGCTGTTGCAGAAAGAATGAAATTTAATGGTTATTTGATTATGACAGTTTTAGCGACTGGAATAATTTATCCTATAGTTGGTCATTGGGCATGGTCTTCAAGCTATCTTACCGGCTCAGTAAAATCTATAGGTTGGCTATCAGAATTAGGATTCGTAGATTTTGCTGGGAGCACAATTGTACATTCTGTAGGAGGATGGATTGCTTTAGCTGCAGTTATTATTTTGGGACCAAGAATAGGCAAATATTCAGAGGCAAACAAAGGAAAGTTTACTGGATCTAGTTTCCCTTTAGCAGTTTTAGGTACTCTTATTCTATGGTTTGGTTGGTTTGGTTTTAATGGAGGAAGTAATGGCGCAATGGATGAAGCAGTTCCATTAATTCTAATCAATACATTTTTAGCAGCTGCATTTGGTCTATTAACAGGCTTAGCTATTTCTTACTTCAAGTATAAAAAGCCCGATCCTTTTTATATTATTCTAGGCCCACTAGCAGGATTAGTTGCAATCACAGCTGGGTGTAATTCGATGTCGTCAGTTATTTCAATTTTTGTTGGAATAATAGGCGCAATAATTGCAATTATTGTAAATGAAACTTTAAATAATTTTGAAATTGATGATGTAGTTGGTGCGGTCCCTGTCCATTTAGCTGCAGGAATTTGGGGAACTTTAGCTGTTGGCCTATTTTCAGATTTAACAATTTTAGATACTGGTTTAGATAGATTTTCACAAATCAAAATTCAATTAATTGGTATTACATCAATCGGTTTATTTACTTTTGTTTCTTCTTACATTGGCTTGAGCATAGTCAATAAATTTTATCCTTTGAGAGTAAGTCCTGTTCAAGAGGAGTTAGGATTAAACATTGCTGAGCACAATGCAGTTTCAGTTGAGCATGATCTAATTTCAGTTTTAGATAAACAGTCTGAGTCAGGCGATCTTAAAATTAGAGGTCCCCAGGATCCATTTACTGCAGGTGGTGTGATTGGTCTTTATTATAATAAATTAATGAGTAAGCTAGAGACCAGCGAAGAAGAAAAAAATAAGTGGCGTGAAAGAATATCAAAAGAAGTTAAGTTAGCAGTAAAAGTCCAAGAAAACTTTTTACCAAAAAGAAATTTAAAAAATTATCCTGTGCAAGGTATAAATATAGCAGCAAGAGAAGTTTCTGGAGATTTTTTTAGTTTCTATCCTCATAACGATAATGTTTATTTTATAATTGCAGATGTAGCTGGCAAAGGGATACACGCAGGAATGGTTATGGCTAAAGCTTCAACTTTATTTGAAATAATGTCCAGAGATAAAGTTGATGTAGATGAAATTGCATTTCACATGAATAATGATCTGTTTTTAACTAAAACAAGCGGAATGTTTGTAACTTCAATCATTGGGAATTATAACATATCTACTGGTGAAGTAGCTTGGGTAAATGCTGGTCATCAACCAGCTTTAGTAAGAGATATAAATGGAAATTTCGAGGAATTTGAGAGCAAATCCCCTCCGCTAGGCGTGATTATACAAAAAACAAAATCGAATTATTTTGTTAATAAAATTAATTTAAATAGCAATAGATTATATGCATTTACGGATGGGCTATCTGAAAGTTTAGATAAAGATAATCAAGAAATCGGTATTGATGGCTCAAAAAAGATAATTAATAATAATTTTAACAAAAATATTAATGACGAGCTTAATAATATTACCAAAGAAATAACATCATCTTCTAAAATTGAAAAATTAAGTGATGATTTAACTATAGTTGTTATAGGTAAATAACAATACTCAGGCTTTTATTGTTGGTAAACAATAGAAATCAGCAGTATCGATTTTAGACGAATGCTCTCTTCTCATATTCCATTTTTTATAAACACCTGCACTTGCAACGCTTAATGTAGATCTTCCATAGCGATAATTAGTATTATCTATTGATCTCATTAATTTTTTTATTTTTTCATCTTTTTCTGATGAGAATAAGTTTTTCTTCATACTTTCATTCGATAGTCCTGTTAACATTACACCAGCTTTTTGATATCTGTAACCATTTTTAAAAATACTTTCTAATATAGAAATAGCAGCTTTAACAGTTTCAATGCTGTTATTTGTTGCAATTGGAAAATCAATAGTTTTTGAATTTGAGTAGTAGCCAAAGCTTCTTTGAAATGGACTTGTTCTAACAAAAACTGTTATTGCTTTTGCAACCAAAGACTCCGACCTTATTTTCTCTGATGCATTCAAACAATAATTTGCAACTGCTTCTTTTAATTCTTGAAACTTTTCAACTCTTCTTCCAAAAGAACGAGAAACTACACAGCTTTTTCTCTTGGATGAGGTTTTCTCAAGTTCTATGCAAGGAATACCTCTAAGTTCCATTGCTGTTCTTGAGCTTAAAACATTTGAGCATTTTTTGATCCATGTATTTGATTTATTTTTTAGTTGCTTAGCGTTATAAATTCCATTTTTTTGGTAAAACTTAGTAAGTTGCTTTCCAACCCCCCAAATGTCATTGATTACTATTTTTTCTAAAATTGGATCAATATTTTCAACACCTATTAAACTTGTAACACCAGATTGTTTTTTCTTTGCAATGTGATTTGCAACTTTACTTAAAGTTTTAGTTTTTGCTATCCCAATACTTGTTGGTATTCCTGTCCATTGTAAAACTGTATTTCTAATTTCTTTCCCAACTTCTTCAACTTCAGCATCAGAAAAATTTGATAAGTCCATGAATGCTTCATCAATTGAATAAATTTCTATATCAGAGTTAAATCTTTTTAGTGTTCTCATAACCCTTCTTGATAAATCACCATACAATGAGTAATTTGAAGAAAATACTTGGACATTGTTTTTAATAATAATATCTTTCGCCTTGAAATAAGGTTCTCCCATTTTTATACCTAAAGCTTTTGCTTCATTAGATCTTGAAATTATACAGCCGTCATTATTAGATAAAACTACAACTGGTTTTTTTCTTATTTTTGGATTAAATAATCTTTCACAAGAAACATAAAAAGAATTGCAATCAACTAGAGCTATCTTTCTAGTATACTGAATGGATGACATATGTTACAACTCCCCAAATAAAAATATCTTCTTCTTCATTAATTAAAATTCTATCTTCAAAGTTTTTAGAGCCCGAAGTTAAAAATTTTTTATCTCTTTCTTGAACAAAGCTTTTGACAACTAATTCGTCGTGAACATTTGCAATTACTGTCGAGAAATTTTTAGGTGTTAAACTTTTGTCGACAACCAGTATATCACCATCATTAATACCAACATCTGTCATCGATTTACCCTGAACTCTAATTACAAAAGTTGCTGGAACATTCTTAATTAGGTGGACGTTTAGATCTATATCTTCCTCTATATAATCTGTTGCCGGAGATGGAAATCCAGCTCCTGCTTTGTGTAAATAATAAGGTATAGTTAGCTTCATAAATGTTCTTATTTTGTTCTCATTAATATAACAGTTATACAATGTAGTCAATAGGTTGTATTTTGAGTCTGTAACTGAATCAAAAGTGAATCAAAACGAGAACATTTAAACAAGATTTAGTGTGCTTGTGGATAACTTTAACCAAAGGTAGTTTATAAATCTTATTAAAAATAAAAATTAATATAAAAAATCTAGATGAAGAAAGTATCGTGTCACTGCAAAAAAGTTAAATTACAAATCAATGTAAATGATCTTGGAAAACTTCAACGTTGTAATTGCTCAATTTGTAGAAAAAAGGGATCAATAATGGCAGCAGTAGATTTACAAAATCTAAAGATCATAGAGGGCGAGGAAAATTTATCTATTTACCAATTTAATACAAAAGTGGCTAAGCATTATTTTTGTAAAATTTGTGGAATATATACTCATCACCAAAGAAGAAGCAATCCAAATGAATACGCTGTTAATGTTGGATGTATAGATGAAATTGATCCTTATGAATATTTTAAATTAGACGTAGTGAACAATGATGGAAACAACCATATATTAGATAGACAAAAAAAATGAAAAAAAAATTAAATTGTCATTGTGGATCTATCGAAGCAGAAGTTGAAGTTCCAGAAAAAGGAATTGAGAAAGTTTTGCGTTGCAACTGTTCTATTTGTAAAAAAAAGGTTATATAATTGGTGTTCTTGGACCTAATGACTTTAAACTTATTAAAGGAGAAGAATTTTTAAAACTTTATCAGTTTAATACGAAAACTGCTAAACATTATTTTTGTTCTATATGTGGAATCCACACTCACAACCGACCAAGAATTGATCCAAGAATTTATGGAGTGAATATAGCATGCATAGAAGGTGTTAGACCATTTGAAATCAAAAATGTACCAATCAGTGATGGAGAAAACCATCCTCTTGATCAGAAAAAATAAAAATGAAATTACACGATTATTGCTACAAGGCAGTAAAAAAAGATTGTTTAAAATTCATTAAATCTCAAGAGACAAGAAATGAGAAATTCAAAAACAAAGAAAGGATGATTAAAAAATATTTAATTCCAGTTTCTTTTTGGATTTCTAAAAAATGTAAAACAACCCCTTATTTTATTGGACTTGCTGGCGGGCAAGGCACTGGCAAAACTACAATTTCTTCAATTCTAAGAATTATATTAACAAAATATTTTAAACTGAACGTTTTTAAAATCTCAATAGATGACTTCTATAAAACTAGAAAAGATAGATTACATCTATCAAAAAAAATACATCCAATGCTATTAACAAGAGGTGTCCCAGGCACTCATGACATTAATATAATGATAAAATTTTTTCAAAATCTAAAAAAAAAAAAATTTAAAAAAATTAAACTTCCCACATTTGATAAATCTATTGATGATAGAAAATCAAAAAAAAATTGGTTTATAATTAATAAAAGGCCTGATGTAATAATTCTTGAAGGTTGGTGTGTCGGAGCAAGATCAGAAAATAATAAATCACTAATAAAAACAGTTAACTCTCTAGAAAAAACGAGTGATCAAAATATGATTTGGAGAAAATTTGTAAATAATAATTTAAAAAGAAGTTATAAAAATATATTTAGTAGACTTAATTGCTTAATTTATTTAAAAGCAAAAAACTTTAAACTTTTACAACAATGGAGATTTAAACAAGAAAAAAAACTTTTAATTAAATCAAAGCAAAAAAAGAATTCAAAAATTATGAATAAAGCTGATGTAATCAATTTTATGCAAACTTATCAAAGAATTACTCAAAATATGTTTAAACATGCGCCAAAATACTCATCAATTATTTTGAATTTAAATAGCAATCATCAAATCAATTCAGTAATTTATAAAAAAAAATGAAAAAAATAATATTAATTCTATTCATTTTCTCATTAAGTATAACCAAATCATTTGGCATAGGTTTAAATGAAGCTTTGATACAAGCATACAGTAACAACAAAGAGTTAAATGCTGAGAGAGAAAATATCAAAGTCTCAAAGGAAGAATTAAAAATCTCAAGAAGTGAATATCTTCCATCTGCAACAATTACTGGATCTAAAAGCCAAGAAAATACAAATGAGATTACCGACAGAGATGGGAAGGATACTATAATTGAGGATGTTAACCCACTAACAAAGTCAATTAAGCTAGAACAAACATTAATTGATTTTGGAAGAGGTGCTGAGTATGACAAAAGTAAAATAGGAATTATTTTGGCTGAGGCTAGGCTTCTCAAAAAAGAGCAGGAAATTTTATATAAAGCAGTAGAGGCATTTACAGATTTGATACTTGCTAATGAAAATTTAAATAATAATCTTAATAATTTTAAATTACTTGAAAGACAAGTAGAAACAGACCAAGTAAGATTAGAAAGAGGACAAATTACAATATCTGACTTATCTCAATCAGAATCATCTTTAGCTGGTGCTCAAGCACAATATATTCAAGCTGAAAACGATGTTGTGACAAAAAAATTAAATTACGAAAATGTTATTGGAAAAATTTCTAATAATGAAAATTTACAAAAACCTTTAGAAATTATTTTAGAAATTCCAAAAAGTTTGACCGAGGCTATTGAATTATCGAAAAAAAATAATCCAAATATCAAAATTGCAAAATTTGAATTAGAACAATCAAAAAAAGACCTTAAAATCGCCAAGTCCGATCTTGCGCCAACCGCAACCTTATCTCTTGAAAGATCTTATACTGAGGATTTAAGCACAACAATCGATGAAAAAGAAAAGGATACTATCAAAGCTACACTAAGTTGGCCTTTTTATTCTGGCGGAAAAAAAATAGCAACTATAAATAAAAATCAAAGCCTTTTAGATAGAAAAAAACTATTATTAGACAATGCCATCAAAACTAATGAAACTAATGTTGCAAGTGCATGGTCAAATCTACAATCTTCAAAAAGCCTGTTATCATCTGTTAAATCACAAGTAAGAGCAGCAGAAATTGCAAATGAAGGAATTTCAGCTGAATATGATAGAGGATCTAGATCAACGCTAGATGTTATTCAATCCAGTACACTTTTATTAAATGCCAAAATATCTTTAGCTAACTCTGAGAGAAATTACGTTTTATCTCAGTATAATTTTCTTAAATCTGTAGGTCTTCTCAACAGTTCCTTTCTAAATATCAAGTAAATTAAGCTTTTTTAAAATTTTAAAATATTTTTATTGCAAAAGAGAACAAAAGTAGTACAGAATAATAATATGATTCGAATTTTAAAAAACACAAAAAAAGAGGCATTAAATGACTAAAAATAACTTAAAAGTGGTTAAATCCACAAAAGATAAAGAATTGGAAAATAAAGAAAAAAATAAAGCGTTAGACGCTGCGATAAGCCAAATAACAGATACTTTTGGAAAAGGTTCAGTTATGAAGCTTGGTCAACAAAAAGCTATGGACGTTGAGTCAATCTCAACTGGCTCATTAAGTTTAGATCTTGCTCTCGGAATTGGTGGGTTACCAAAAGGGAGAATTGTTGAGATTTATGGACCGGAGTCCTCTGGTAAGACGACATTGGCTTTGCAAGTTTTGGCTGAAGCGCAGAAAGCTGGTGGAACTTGTGCATTCATAGATGCAGAACATGCACTAGATCCAGTTTATGCTAAAAAATTAGGTGTAGATACAGATTCATTACTAATTTCACAACCAGACACAGGTGAACAAGCATTAGAAATTACTGACACTTTAATTAAATCTGGATCATTATCAGTTTTAGTTGTTGATTCAGTTGCTGCATTAACCCCTAGAGCTGAAATTGAAGGTGATATGGGCGATCATCATGTTGGTTTACAAGCAAGGTTAATGTCTCAAGCTCTCAGAAAATTAACAGGCTCAATTTCAAGAACTAATACAATGGTTATTTTTATAAACCAAATTAGAATGAAAATTGGTGTAATGTTTGGAAGTCCAGAAACTACATCAGGTGGTAATTCACTTAAATTCTATTCATCTGTAAGAATGGATATAAGAAGAATTGGTGCAATAAAAGATAAAGAGCAAATTATTGGAAATACTACCAGGGTAAAAGTAGTTAAGAATAAAGTAGCACCACCATTTAAAGTAGTTGAATTTGACCTTATGTATGGAAAAGGTATTAGTAAGACAGGAGAGCTTATTGACTTGGGTGCTAAAGCAGAGATAGTAGAAAAATCTGGTGCTTGGTATGCATATAAGGGAGAAAAAATTGGTCAAGGAAAAGAAAATGCAAAACTTTTCTTAGAACAAAATCCAAAAGCAGCTGCAGAAATTGAAATGGCAATCAGAGAAAAAGCAGGCTTAATATCAAAGAAAATTGAAGGAAATCCAATAGACCAGGAAAAAACTAAGTCAACGGATGAAGAAACACTTCCTAAAAAGAATTAACTTTTAGTTATCTAAAAAGGCGCTTAAATAAAGCGCCTTTTTTCCCTACTGTCATCTAGACATCAAATAAAAAAGCTGTATTTTAAAACATATGGCTGACAAAACACTAAATCAAATACGAAATTCGTTTCTTAAATATTTTGAGAAAAATGATCATAAAATTGTTGAGTCAAGTAACTTAGTTCCAAATAACGATCCAACACTTATGTTTGCTAACTCTGGAATGGTTCAGTTTAAAAATGTATTTACTGGTTTAGAAAAAAGAGATTATAAAAGAGCAACCACCTCACAAAAATGTGTAAGAGCTGGTGGAAAACATAATGATTTAGAAAACGTAGGTTATACCCCAAGACATCATACGTTTTTCGAAATGTTAGGAAATTTTTCTTTTGGAGATTACTTCAAAGATAAAGCTATAGAGCTAGCTTGGAATTTAGTTACCAAGGATTTTGGTATCGATAAAAAACGACTATATGTGACGGTTTTTAGCGAAGATGATGAGGCATTCAATTTTTGGAAAAAAATTGCAGGTCTAAGCGAAGATAGAATAATTAGAATAGCAACGTCAGATAACTTTTGGTCAATGGGAGAAACTGGTCCTTGTGGACCATGTTCAGAAATATTTTTTGATCATGGTGATAAGCTACAAGGTGGATTGCCAGGAACGAAAGAACAGGATGGTGATAGATATATTGAAATATGGAACCTTGTATTTATGCAGTTTGAACAGATTTCAAAAGACAAGAGAATTAATTTACCAAAGCCATCTGTAGATACTGGAATGGGACTCGAGAGAGTAGCAGCTTTGTTACAAGGCACTTATGATAATTATGAGACAGATCATTTCAAAAAGATTATTTCTTCAACATCGGAAGCAGTTAAAGTAAAACCGAATGAAAATAATTTATCTAGTTTTAGAGTTATAGCAGATCACTTGAGGGCTAGTTCATTTTTAATTGCCGAAGGAGTATTACCCTCAAACGAAGGAAGAGGATATGTTTTAAGAAGAATAATGAGAAGAGGAATGAGACATTCTCATTTACTTGGATCGAAAGAACCAATTTTTTATAATATCTTTAAAACATTAATGGAAGAAATGTCTGGAAACTACTCAGAATTAAAAAGAGCTGAAGCTTTAATTAAAGAAACACTTAAGATGGAAGAGGAAAAATTCTTAGTTCTACTTGAACGAGGTATGAAAATTTTAGATGAAGAAATAACCAAGATAGACAAAGTTCTTCCAGGAGAAGTTGCTTTTAAACTTTATGATACTTATGGCTTTCCGTTAGATTTAACTCAAGACATCCTTAAAAATAAATCTCTTCAAATAGATAGCAAAAAATTTGATGATCTTATGAAGAAAAGTAGAGAGCTTGCAAAAAAAAATTGGAAAGGTTCAGGAGACAGTGCTGTAGATGATATATGGTTTGCAATAAGAGATAAATTAGGTGCAACTGAATTTCTTGGATATGAAACTGATCAAGCAGAAGGAGTTGTTAAATCCCTTTTAAAAAATAATCAGCAAGTAGATTCTTTAAAAACCGGAGATGAAGGTATGATAATATTAAATCAAACGCCTTTTTATGGTGAATCAGGAGGTCAAGTTGGAGATATCGGAGAAATAATATCAAATAATTTTCAATTCAAAGTTTCTGATGTACAGAAAAAATTAGGCGAGCTTTTTGTACATTATGGAAAAGTTATTTCAGGAGAAATAAAAATTAACGATAGTGTTGAATTAAAAATAGATGTCGAAAGAAGGGAAAATATAAGAGCATATCATTCAGCAACACATCTTTTACATGAATCTTTAAGAAGAGTTTTAGGCACGCATGTTACTCAGAAAGGATCTTTAGTTGAGGCAGATAGACTAAGGTTTGATTTTAGTCACATGAAACCAATAACGCCTGAAGAAATAGATAAAATTGAGAGTTTTGTTAATTCGATGGTTGAAACTAAATCGAGTGTTAAAACTAGACTTATGACACCAAAGGAAGCTGTTGATAATGGAGCATTAGCATTATTTGGCGAGAAATATGGTGAAGAAGTTAGAGTTTTATCGATGGGGGACGAAAAAAATAAATATTTTTCTACAGAGTTATGTGGAGGAACTCATGTAAGAAATACAGCAGATATTGGTAAATTTAAAATTGTTAGCCAATCATCAATTGCAGCAGGAGTTAGAAGAGTTGAGGCTTTAAGAGAAAAACAATTAGATAATTACTTAAAAAATAAAGAGAAATTATCTGATCTTTCAGCTCAAAAAAATGAAGAAATTATAAGAGATGTTTCTGAAAAAATAATTAAACTAGGAGGTAAACCAAACTTAGATAAAAAAAATTCAAATGAAATCATTAGAGAGTTAACAAAACAATTAGACCAATTATCAGTTGGATCAATACTTCAGGACAAAACAAAAAATACTATTTCAGATCAAAAAATTAATGGTATTAAAGTTAGATTTCAAAACATACAAGATCTACCACCTAAGGAATTGAGAAAATTAGTCGATAAAGGAAAGAAAGATTTAGGAGAGGGGGTTGTAATTATTTTTGCAAATAAAGATAGTAAAATTGGTTTAGCAGTTGGTGTTACTAATGGTTTAATTAAAAAATATAATGCTGTTAATTTTGTGAAAAAAGGTTCTGAGATTATTGGAGGAAAAGGTGGGGGTGGACGACCAGATTTTGCTCAAGCTGGTGGTGACGATGTTTCTAAAATTCAAGATGCTATTGAAAAACTAAAATCTTTAATTTAATTTTTGTTTAAGAGTGCTATCAATTATGTCTAAAAACTGATTGGTAGTTAGATATTTTGATGTAGGACTAATTAGAATAGCTAAATCTTTTGTCATAGAGCCTGCTTCCACTGTTTGAATACAAACTTTTTCAAGAGTTTTTATAAACTTTTTTAAATCTTCATTATTGTCTAGTTTTGCTCTATGATATAATCCTCTCGCCCATGCGAATATAGAGGCAATTGGGTTTGTAGAAGTTTCTTTGCCTTGCTGGTGTTGTCTATAATGTCTAGTTACAGTCCCATGAGCAGCCTCTGCTTCTATAGTTTTTCCATCAGGTGTTAATAAAACACTTGTCATTAGCCCTAAAGACCCAAACCCTTGAGCAATGGTATCCGATTGTACATCACCATCATAATTTTTACATGCCCAAATATAGTTTCCATTCCATTTCATTGCACAAGCCACCATATCATCTATAAGTCTATGCTCATATGTAATCTTTCTTTCCATGAATTTATCTTTAAACTCTTTTTCGTATATTTCTTGAAATAAATCTTTGAATCTTCCATCATATTTTTTTAAAATTGTATTTTTTGTAGACAAATAAACTGGCCATCTTCTGTTTAGTCCATAGTTCATACAAGCTCTTGCAAAGTCTCTAATCGATTGATCTAAATTATACATTGACAAAGCAACCCCCGGGCCAGGAAAGTTGTAAACTTCAAATTCTTTCTTTTCCTTGCCATCCTCAGAAATCCATCTCATTTCTAATTTTCCTTTACCAGGCACTTTAAAATCTGTTGCCCGATATTGATCTCCAAATGCGTGTCTGCCAATACAAATTGGGTTAGTCCAACTTGGTACCAGCTTTGGAATATTTTTACACAGAATTGGTTCTCTAAAAACTGTACCACCTAATATATTTCTAATTGTTCCGTTAGGTGATCTCCACATTTTATTTAAACTAAACTCTTTTACTCTAGTTTCGTCAGGTGTGATAGTTGCACATTTAATTCCTACACCATATTTTTTTATAGCATGAGCACTGTCAATTGTTATTTGATCAGAAGTTTTATCTCTACTTTTAATGCCTAAGTCGTAATATTTTATATCTAAGTCGATGTAAGGAAGTATTAATTTATTCTTAATGAAATCCCAAATAACTCTAGTCATTTCGTCGCCATCTAGCTCAACAACTGGGTTTTTTACCTTAATTTTACTCATATTATGACCGTATCTTATTAATTGAATTTCTGCATTTTATATACATATTACTCTAAAATTACCAATTAAAGGTTTATGCTTGATACAGTTTTTCCAAAAATACACAAAGAAGGTTATAAATTTATAATTATTTTTGTATTTATAACTTTAATTCTATATTTCATAAATGGTTTTTTAGGTTTTATTGGATTAGTGCTTTCTGTATGGTGTTATTATTTTTTTAGAGACCCTGAAAGAATTTCAATAAATGATGACAATTTTCTAACAAGTCCTGCGGATGGATTGGTTTTACAAGTAACAGAGACTAATGGTCCGAAAGAGCTTGGTTTAGAAGAAAAAAAATTTAAAAAAATTAGCATTTTTATGAATGTTTTTGACTGTCATGTAAATCGATCTCCATGCGAAGGAATTGTAGAAGAGATTTTGTATAAACCAGGAAAATTTATAAATGCATCATTTGATAAAGCAAGTGAAGATAATGAACGAAACTATTATAGTATCAAAAATAACTCAGGTGAAAATATTATTGTAGTACAAATTGCAGGTTTAATAGCAAGAAGAATTGTAGTGGAGGCTTCTAAAGACACTAAATTAGATCAAGGGTCGAGAATTGGAATGATAAGGTTTGGTAGTAGGGCTGATATCTATTTCGAAAATTATGAACCTCTTGTGAAAGTAAATCAAAAAACTATTGCTGGTGAAACACTTATTGCGAAAAAATAAAAATGGAACCAAAAAAAAATTTTAAATTAGTATCATCTAAGAAAACAAGAATTATATTACCTAATATTTTTACTCTCGTTGGAGTTTGTATAGGTTTGAGTTCAATTAAATTTGCGTTAGACGCAAGATATGAAATTTCAATTTTAGCGATTCTAGTTGCTGCTATTATCGATGGACTTGATGGTCGTATAGCTAGATTAATTAAGGGTACATCCAAAGTAGGTAAAGAATTAGATTCCTTGACAGATGTTATAAGCTTTGGAGTAGCCCCGGCATTTGTTATGTATTTCTGGAAATTAAATGAACTTGGAAGAATTGGCTGGTTTATATGCTTAATTTATATTGTTTCAGTTGCATTAAGACTTGCAAGATTTAATGTAAATTCAAGTGAAGAACCATCGTGGAGAGATAACTTTTTTGAAGGAATCCCTTCACCTGCAGGGGGTGTTTTAGTTTTAATGCCACTAATCTTAAACTTAAGTGAATTTAATTTTTCAGTAATTAATAATAATCTTTTTGTTCCAATTTTATTTATAATAATTTCGATCCTATTGATTAGCAAAGTACCAACTTATTCTTTCAAAAAAATAATTGTTCCTAGAAGAATGAGTATATTTCTATTATTCGGAATTATATTCTTTTTTGGACTATTATTAGTATATACATTTAATACAATAATAATTTCTGCAGTTATATATCTCTTTATGATACCAATAAGCTCAATTCATTATTTTAAAACTGAAGGTAAATTTAGGACACAATTGAGTGATAATGATGATCATGAAGATATACTATAAATGAAAAATAAAGCTATAGTTTCACTTGCAGACTCAAATTATTTTGAACTTTTAAATGAGCTTATAGACTCCATTAAGAGATTTGAACAAAGTAAAAATGTATCAATTTGTGTATTAGACTCAGGTTTGACCGAGGAGCAACACAATGAACTCAAAAAAAAAGTGGATGAAATAAAAAAAGCGGAATGGGATATTGAAGTTCCAAATTACAAAGTAAAAGGAAAAGAATGGCTCAAAAGTCAAGTTTCAAGAGCATATTTGCCAAAATATTTTCCAAATTATGAAAAGTATCTTTGGATAGATTGTGATGCATGGGTAAACGATTGGAATTCAATAGATCTTTACTTTAAAGCTTGTAATGATGGAAAACTTGGTATTACGCAAACAATTGGACCTGGTTATAGAGTGATGTCCAAAGTCAAATGGATTTATGGTAAATTAGCTATAATTAAATCTCAGAACTTTAAACATGCAATAGCCTCTAAAATAGATATTAATAATGCAAGAAAACTTGCATTTGCACCTCATATTAATATAGGAACTTTTTCTTTGGAAAAAAATTCTAAATGCTGGGAAATATGGCAAAAAAATTTGCGCAAAACTTTAAGTGCAGGAAATATTTTTGGATCAGAAGGTTTAGCAATAAATATAAGTGTTTATATTGATGAAGTTAATACAGAATTTTTACCATTAAACTGCAATTGGATTGCAAGTAATCTACTTCCAAAATACGATGAAAAAAATCAAACTTTTGTTGAGCCATTTTTACCAAATAATAAAATTGGAATTATGCATTTAGCGGCTGGCATATGGAAAGATAATAAAGATATGAGATTGAATAAAAGTATAAAGATTGAGATAAAAACTTTAGAAAATGGACTATTGAATAAAAGTTTACGATTTGGTCATTAATTGAAAAAAAATAAAATCTCAAAAAATTGGATAAACAAACAAAGAAGAGATTTATATGTGCGTAAATCTAAAATCGAAGGATACAGATCTAGGGCTGTATATAAATTTAAGGAAATTGATGAAAAATTTAAAATATTAAACAATGTAAGCAATGTTATTGATCTGGGAGCTGCGCCTGGCAGCTGGTCGCAGTACCTTTCACAAAAAATTAAAAACGGAAAAATTGTTTCAATAGATTTATTAAAATTTGAATCAATAAGAAATACAACGCAAATTATTGGTGACTTCACAAACAATGATGTTCAACTAATGATAAAAAGCTATTTTAAAAAAAAAATTGATTTAGTAATCTCAGATATGGCTGTAAATACGACTGGAAATAAAAATTTGGACTCAATAGTTACAGGTGAACTTTGCTTAGAAGCAATGAGATTTTCAATAGATTTTTTAAATGGAAATGGAAGATTTATTTCAAAAATATTTATGGGATCAAGTTTCAATGAAATTGTCGCATATGCCAAGAAAGCATTTAAAGATGTGAGAATATTTAAACCCTTAGCGAGCAGAAAAGATTCAAAGGAAAATTTTTTGATTTGCAAAAAATTACGATAGTTTCACTTTATTTTTTAAAAGAATCATATATATAAGGACATGGATCTCATTAAAGAAGCACTAACGTTTGATGACGTAACATTAGCACCAAAATACTCTGAAATATTACCGTCTGATGTAGATACAAGTATAAAGTTAACAAGTAATATAAAACTTAAAGTTCCACTACTATCATCTGCGATGGATACAGTAACGGAGTCAAAAATGTGTATCGCAATAGCAGAGGCGGGAGGAATTGGTGTAATTCATAGAAATTTAAACATTAAAAATCAAGTAGCCGAAATCAAAAAAGTAAAAAAAAAAAAATTGTTAGTAGGTGCAGCTGTTGGAGCGGGGATTAATGAGTTTAATAGAGCTAAAAATATTTTAAAAGAAAATATTGATTTAATTGTTGTTGATACAGCCCACGGTCATACTAAAAAGGTTGCAGATATAATAAAAAAAATTAAAAAAATTAAACCAAAAAAAACTGCTCTATGTGCGGGAAATGTTGCAACAACAGAAGCTGCTAAATTTTTAATAAAATTGGGTGTTGATATTATAAAAGTCGGTATTGGACCAGGATCAATTTGTACTACAAGGCTAGTTGCAGGAATAGGAGTTCCACAATTAAGTGCGATAATAAATGTAAGAAATGGATTAGGAAAAAGAAAAACCTCAATCATAGCCGATGGTGGAATTAAATTTTCAGGCGACATTGCAAAAGCTTTATCTGCAGGAGCAGATGCTGTAATGATAGGATCTTTATTTGCAGGAACAGACGAAGCTCCTGGTAGAAAAATAAGAAAAAATGGAAAACTGTTTAAAAGTTTCAGAGGAATGGGATCTTTAGGCGCAATGAACAAAGGATCTGCTGACAGATATTTTCAAAAAAAACAAAGTGATATTTCAAAATATGTACCTGAAGGAGTAGAGGGTTTGATTAAATACAAAGGCACAGTTAATAAAATAGTTTATAAACTTGTAGGTGGACTAAGGTCATCAATGGGCTATTTAGGCGCTAAACAAATTAAAAATTTAAAAAATAATCCTAAATTTGTTAAAATAACCAAAGCAGGTTTTTACGAAAGTATGGTACATAATATTGATAAGGTAATTAGATAAAATGATAAAAAGAACTTTTATAACTTTAGTAATAAGTTTATTTATAATAAATTATTCATATTCAAAAGAAAATTTCTTTGCGGATGCAAAAAAATTATTTGACAATAAGAAATACGAAGAATCAAAATTCTTATTTCAAAGAGATATTGTATTTAATCCAAAAAAAGCAAAATCATACCTATTTTTAGCAAAAATTTTTAAAATCGAAAAAAATCTTAAAGAGGAAGAAAAAAATCTTAATACAGCAATATTGCTTGATCCAAAAAATGAAGAAGCAATATATCTATTAATGGATATTGAAATTGAAAGATCAAACTTTGCAAAAGTAAAAGAATTAAAAAAAAAGTTTGAAATGATTTGTTCCAATTTGTGTCCAAAAATTTCCTCAATAGATGAAAAATTAAAAAATTTTGATACAAAAGATGAGTCTTAAATATGGTCTGTCCAAAATTTTAATAGTTGATTTTGGATCTCAATTTACGCAGCTTATAGCAAGAAGAATTAGAGAGTTAGGTGTATATTCAGAAATTATAAGTCATAAAAAATTAAAATCTAAAATAGATAAAAAATCAATTAAGGGAATTATTTTATCTGGGGGACCTTTAAATGTTTACCAATCAAAAAAAGTTAAATTCAATAATGTAATTCTTAAATGGGGCATACCAATTCTTGGAATTTGTTTTGGGCATCAGGTAATATCAAAGCAACTTGGTGGAAGGGTTAAACAAGCAAAAAGTAGAGAATTTGGATTAGCAACACTTAAAAAATTAAAAAATAGTGATTTGACGAAAAAATTTTTTAAAAAAAACTCATCTAACAATGTATGGATGAGTCATGCCGATGAGGTTACTAAGCTAGCAAATGGATTTAAAGTAATTGCAAAAACTGAAACCTCTAAGTATTCAATAGTAGAAAATTTATCCAAAAAGTTTTACGGAATTCAATTCCATCCCGAAGTAACACATACAGAAAGAGGAAATATTATATTAAAAAATTTTATTTTCTCTATTTGTAAAATTAAACGTAATTGGTCATCAAAAAATCAAAAGAAGATTTTAATTCAAGAAATTAAAAAAAATGTAGGAAATTCAAAAGTAATTTGTGCACTTTCTGGTGGGGTTGACAGTAGTGTTGTCGCTAAACTAATTCATAATGCAATTGGTAAACAATTAACCTGTATTTTTGTTAATACAGGTTTATTAAGAAAAAATGAAGAAATACAGGTTGTAAAAACATTTAGAAGAAAATTCAAAATTAATTTGATTTATGTCGATGCAAAAAAATTATTTATTAATAAGCTAAAGAAAATAACAGATCCTGAGAGAAAAAGAAAAATAATTGGAAATTTATTTATTAAAATTTTCGAAAAACATTCTAAAAAAATAAAAAATGTTAAATTTTTAGCTCAAGGTACTCTTTATCCAGATTTAATTGAAAGTAAATCTGTAACTGGAAGCCAAACATCAAAAATAAAATCTCATCATAATGTTGGTGGTTTACCAAAAAAAATGAAGTTAAAATTAGTTGAGCCTTTAAGGTTATTATTTAAAGATGAGGTAAGAAAATTAGGATTAGAGCTTAAATTATCAAAAGATATAGTGTTAAGACATCCGTTTCCTGGACCAGGTTTAGCAATAAGGATGCCTGGTGAAATATCAGAAAGTAAAATTAAGATTTTACAAGAAGCTGACCATATTTTCATAAGCTTATTAATTAAACACAATTTATATAAAAAAATATGGCAGGCATATGCAGCTTTACTTCCCGTTAAAACTGTAGGAGTTATGGGCGATAATAGAACTTACGAATATATGTGTTCTCTTAGAGCAATTACTTCTGAAGATGGTATGACTGCTGATTTTTATTATTTTTCCAGAGAATTTATGCAGCTAGTATCAAATAAAATTGTGAATAATATAAAAGGTATTAATAGGGTAGTTTTCGATATAACATCTAAGCCACCAAGCACAATAGAATTAGAATAATGAACAGTAAGATTAAAAAAATTATTGATAAAAAAAATAAAAATAAAATTGTTTGCTTAACAGCATATTCAAAAAATATTGCCGAAATAATTGACAATCATACTGACATAATACTAGTTGGTGATTCCGTAGGATCTGTTGTTTATAATTATAACACAACAAGAAAAGTTGATCTTAAAATGATGATAGAACACACTAAAAGTGTAAGGATGGGTACAAAAAAAAGTCTTTTAGCTATTGATCTTCCATACAATACTTACAGAAATAAATCTGAGGCGCTTAAGAACTCAAAGAAAGCGTTGAAAGAAACCAGATGTGATGCAGTTAAAATCGAAGGAGGAGTCAGAGTGAGCAATATAGTTTCTCACTTAGTAAAAAATAAAATACCTGTTCTTGGACACATAGGAATTACCCCCCAAACTGTTAAAGGAAAGTTTAAATCAAAAGGCAAAACTGAAAAAGACAAGAGAAAATTAATACGTGATGCTCAAGTTTTAGAAGAGGCAGGAGCATTTGGCATAGTCTTAGAGTGCATTTATAGCGACGTTTCAAAAAAAATCTCTAATTTGATTAAAATTCCTACCATAGGAATTGGTGCTTCTGTAAACTGTGATGGTCAAGTTTTAGTAACAGATGATATTTTAGGTTTAACTAATTCAAAAGCAAAGTTTGTAAAAAAATATGCAAATATCAGAAAAACAATTAATTCAGCAGTCCACAAATTTAAGCGAGAAGTTAGATTTAAAAAATACCCATCAAAAAAGTTTTCCTATTGAAAGTATTTTAAAAAATTTTCGTTTATATTAATCATTCCAAAATCAGCTAGTCCACCAATTATAAGCTGAAGGGCTACAAGTAAAATGAAACCTAACCCAATATATGCAATCCATAAATGCTTTTGTATATAGTTAGCCAGATAGGTTGCAAGGGCACCTGTTAATACTACAGATAAAATCAATCCAAACATCATGAATCCAAAATTTCCTTTTGAAGCCCCTACAACTCCAATAACATTGTCAAAACTAATAGTGATGTCAGCAAATAAGACCTTATAAATACTTTTCACAAACGATGGTTCTTTTGATACTTTAGTAGTTGATTTTATTTTTTTTATTTCAAATAAATCTTTTCTTAGATCATTTACTATCCAAATTAACAACAAACCTCCTAAAACTTTAATCCAATAAAACTTGAATAGATAAGTTGCAAAAATAGCAAAAATTACTTTAAAAATTAAGGCTCCTACTACACCCCAAAATATAATTTGTTTTCGATTTTTTGGCACAAAGTTAGCCGCGATTAAACCAATAATAATTGCATTATCGGCAGCTAGGATAATGTCTATAAAAATTATCTGGGATAAAATTAAAGCTTCTTCAATCAAAGTAGTAAAATTATATTAAAAAATTTAAATGATTTCAAATTAAACAAAAAAAATTTAATATTTAGATTTTTTTGTACCCTCAATTAAAGCTTTGAGCTCATTATATTCCTCACAGTTACAATTTTTTAGTACCAGTAGTCTTTCTTTTGCCTTTTCTGGTCTATCTGTTGCTAAATATAACTCGCCTAAATATTCGTTAATTCCATTATGATTTGGGTTTTGTTTTAAACCTAAAAGATAATATATTTCTGCGTTTTCATTATCTCCCAATTTTCTTGTTGTAAAACCTAAATAATTTAAGATATCTGGTTTTAAGGGATCTTTTTTATTTGCTTCATGCAAATAGTCGTTTGCTTTTTGGTATTTTTTTTTTGCTTTTTCTAATTTACCTTTTTTTTCTAATTTTTTTGCAGATTTTACTAATTTGATGGCTCTTTGATATTCATTTAATTTTCCAATAAGTTTTCCAGATCCATCATCACCCCCAGATCCAGCGGCAAAAGAATTATTATTTATAAAAAATAATAGTATTAACAAAGGTATTAATTTTTTCATTTAATTAAATTTTTTCATTTTATTCAATGGTTTAAGTATAAGTCCATTTTTTATTAAGTTTTCTTTTATAATCTTAGCTGCATCTAAAGATAATTTATTATCTCCATGTATGCATACAGAGTCAATTTCGCAAGGTATTTGCTTACCTGAGAGACAATTTAACGCTTGGTTTTGGACCATGTTTAAAACATGTTTTTTTGCTTTTTCAGGGTTTGTTATCAATGCATTAGGTTTTGATCTTGATACCAGGTTACCATCATCCTCATAGTTTCTGTCAGCAAAAATTTCACATGCTATTTTCATATTAAGCTTCTTTGCAGCAATTTCCATTTTGGATCCTGTTGGCACTAAATAGATCATTGATTTATCAATTTCATTAATTGCTTTAGCTATAGTCATTGCTAGATCTAAATCCTCACAGGCCATATTATTTAACGCACCGTGAGGTTTAATGTGAGTTACATTCTCAGATTGATTTAATGCAATTTTTTGTAGTATTTCATATTGATCAATTATTAGTCTTCTTACTTCTGATGTGGATAAATTTAATCTTTGCCTTCCAAAATTTTCTGGATCGTTAAATGATGGATGAGCACCAATACTTACATTATTTTCTTTAGATATTCGAATTACTTGTTCCATTGTTTCTTCATCTCCAGCGTGATATCCACATGCAACATTCGCTGAATTTACAATTTCCAAAAGGTATGGATCATTTTTATTATTGTGGAGCTTTGATTTTTCTCCTAAATCACAATTGATATTAATTTCCATAAATTTAAAAAATTAACTATAACATTGGGATGATAAAAAATATATCAAATCTTGGAGATGCGGCAGTTTATTGCGACTTTGGAGAAGAGGTTAGTAAGGAAATCAATTCTAATGTTATTAAATATTTTGAAAATATTAGAGACAGAAATTTAAAGGGAATAACTAATCTTGCTCCTTCGTATAATAAATTAATAGTATCTTACGACCTAAGTTTAACTAATTATTCTAAAGTTAAGAAACTTATTGAAAAATTAGAAATTAAAGAAAAAAAAAGAAAAAGACTCTAAGATTGTAGAGATACCTGTATGTTGTGAAAATAATTTTAATCTTGACGCAAAAAGACTTGAAGAAACTTTAAATATTAAATTCGAAAAATTATTAGAGATTTTTTTTAATAAAGAATACTTTTGTTATATGACTGGTTTTATTGCTGGAATGCCATTCCTGGGAGATTTAAATAAAAAACTAAGAATAAAAAGATTAGTAACTCCAAGAGTTAAAGTTCCAAAAGGTTCTATAGGATTGACTGAACAGTTTTGTAATATTTATACTTATGAGAGTCCAGGCGGCTGGAATATTATTGGAAATACTCCCTTAGATGTTTTTGATAAAGACAATCAAACTCGACCAATGTTAATAAATCCAGGAGATAAGGTGAAATTTAACAGAATAAACCAAGATGAATATGACAATATCAAAAAATAACTTTTTTAAAATTGAAAGAGGAGGAATCAATACAACTTTTCAAGATGGTGGGAGAAAAAATCTAAGTCATATTGGAATCCCAACCAGTGGGGCCATGGATATTAGAAATTATATTCTATCAAATGCGCTATTAAAAAAAAATTTAAATTCAGCAGTCATAGAGTTTGCATATCAAGGTCCATTACTAAAATATTATGGGGATAAAATATTTGCAGTAATTACCGGTAACGTAAAATTCCAGATAATAAAGAATAATAATAAAATAATTGAGGGAGAACCTTACAAAGTATTTTTAGTTCAGAATCATGATCAAATTGACATTCAGTCTACTAATAAAACTGTCTATGGATATTTGTCTATAAGCGAAACTTTCATTCTTAATGAATCATGGGGGAGTATATCAACTAATACGAAAGCCAAAATAGGATCTAATAATGGTGAAAAATTAAATAATGATCAACAGATATATATTGATCACACAAACAAAAATGTATCTTTAACAAAGTTAAATTTTATTAATTCTAAAATTGAGAATATTAGAGTTATTAAAGCAACAAATTTTGATTACTTTTCAAAAAAGTCAAAAGATATTTTTTTTAATAGAGGATTTAAGGTTACAAAATTAACAGATAGAATGGGTATGAGATTAGAAGGTAATAATTTAGAAAATATTGTAAGTTCAAACATCAAATCTGAGGGATTAATAAAAGGAGTAGTACAAGTACCAAGTGATGGGAATCCAATTATAATGTTAGCAGACCATGGAACAATTGGCGGATATCCTAAAATTGCAAATGTAATAAGTGCCGATTTTGATAAGGTTGCACAATTGACACCTGGATCATTAATAAAGTTCAAAGAAGTTAGTCTTAAAGAAGCTGAAAGATTATTTCAATTATATTTACTAGAAACAAAAAATATAATTTCGCAAATTTTATGAATATAATATCAAAAGTTCCTGGTCCAATTTTAGTATTTTTAGGAGCATGTACCTTAAGTTTTGGAGGGATATTAGTTAAATCATTTGAGGGAGCTACATTGTGGCAAATATTATTCTGGCGACAATTTTTTTTTATTATTGTAGTTACGTTATTTTTACTTTTTTCTTATAAAAAAAAAATATTTAGAGCATTTTACAAATCTGGATTTCCTGGAATATTAGGTGGAATTGTTTTAGCGGCTGGTTTTTGTAGTTATGTTTTTGCCATGTATAATACTACTGTTGCAAATACCAACTTTATAATTCAAACCCAAACCATCTTTCTTGCTATATTTGGCTATGTTTTTTTAAAAGAGAAAATTTCTAAAATAACATTACTTTCAATTATAATTGCATTTATAGGAATAATTTTAATGGTTGGAAGCTCTTTATCTCCAGGGCAATTGTCAGGTAATTTAATTGCATTTATAATGCCAATTTCTTTTGCATTTTTAATCTTAATAGTTAGAAAATATCCCGAAGTAGATATGGTGCCTTTGCAATTAATAGCTGGATCAATTGCAATGATTGTAGGTTTTTTTATGTCCTCAAAAATAGATATTTCCTCATATGATATATTTTTAGGATTTCTTGCTGGATTTATTCAACTTGGCTTTGGATTTATTTTAATAACTATTGGAGCAAGAAGTACACCAGCAGCTTTTGTTGGAATCATAATGTTGACAGAGGCTGTTTTAGGTCCTTTATGGGCCTGGTTTTTTATAAACGAAAATCCTCCTTTTATTGTATTAATTGGAGGGTCAGTAGTGATTATTGCTGTTTTATTACAATTTTTAAGCTCTATTGACCTAAAAAAATTCTATTCTAAATAATTATTTGTGATAAGGTATTGAAACGGGAGAGACTACTAAATGTAGCGCCGAAGGAGCAACCACCCCGGAAACTCTCAGGCAAAAGGACCGTATATATTAACTCTGGAAAGAACTTTCTCGCCGAAGGAGTAAATCTCTCAGGCTCATAGACAGAGGGGGTAGTGAGTTAATATATGGAATTAAAAAAAACAGCATTATACGATTTACATAAAAAATTTAACGCAAAGTTTGTTCAGTTTGCAGGTTACGAAATGCCAATTCAATATAAAAATGGAATTATTTCTGAGCATAATATAACCAGACAAAAATCAGGTATTTTCGACGTATCTCATATGGGTCAACTTTTTATTAAAGGAGATAAAACTTTAACTAATAAATTGCAAAATATTTTTCCTACAGACTTAGAAAATCTACCGACAAATCATAGCAAATATTCTTTCTTAATGAATGAAAATGGTGGGATATACGACGATTTAATAATAACAAAAATCAAAGATGGTTATATGATAATTTTAAATGCAGCATGTAAGGAAAAAGATTTTAAAATTATCAAATCAAAATTAGACAATACTTTTTCAATGATATTAAGAGAAGATTTGTCATTAATTGCAATTCAAGGACCTGATTCGAAAGATGTGCTTGAGCAAATAGTACCTGGTGTTAGTAATTTAAAATTTATGAGTGGAAATGAATTTAAATATCAATCTGATTTTATTTATGTAACTAGATCTGGATACACAGGAGAAGATGGTTTTGAAATATCAATTAATAACAAAGATGCGTTAAAATTTACAGAATTACTTATTAAGAATGGTTCAAATTTAATTGGTTTAGGGGCAAGAGATACATTAAGATTAGAAGCAGGTTTGTGTTTGTACGGAAATGATATAGATGAAAATACTAGTCCTTTAGAAGCTAATCTGAAATGGGCAATCTCAAAAAATAGAATTAAAGAAAACTTTCCAGGTTCTAAAAAAATTCAAAGTCAAATTATTGATGGGGTAAAGAAACTAAGAGTAGGAATCAAACCAGAAGGAAAAATTATAGCGAGAGAATCAACGAAAATTTTCGATGAAAACGATAACCAAATTGGCAAAATAACAAGTGGATCTTTCGGCCCAAGTGTAAAAAGCCCCATTGCAATGGGATACGTAGATAATACATATTCAAAAGAGAATACAAAAATATTTTTAGAAATTAGAGGAAAAAAAGTTGTGGCAAATATTTGTAAGTTACCATTCTATAAAAAAAACCATTATAAAGGAGAGATTAATGTCAGAAATTAAATTTTCTAAAGAACACGAGTGGGTAATTGTTAAAGATAATGTTGCTACAATTGGTATTACACAGCACGCAACAGAACTTTTGGGAGATATTGTTTTTGCTGAGCTACCTGAAAAAGGATCTAATGTAACTAAAGATGGTACTGCAGGTGTAGTAGAGTCAACTAAAGCCGCAAGCGATGTCTACACTCCAATAAGTGGAGAGGTTGTAGATACAAATCAATCAATTGTAGATGATCCTTCTAAAATAAACTCAGACCCTGAGGGTGAGGGATGGTTTTTTAAATTAAAAGTAAAAGATGCTAATGAAATGAATACTCTTATGAGTAGAGATGAGTATGAAAAATTTGCTAAGGAGACTCCAAGTTAATGCTTCATAATTCAGAAAAAGATTTTATTAAAAGACATATTGGATTGTCCAAGGCAGATGAAAAAAATATGCTATCTAAATTAGGATATAAATCTTTAGATGATTTAATTAAAAATACAGTTCCTAATAAAATTTTGTTGAAAGATATGTTAAGTATTGGCGAACCTAATTCAGAGTATGAGGGATTAAGAAAATTAAAGGCAATTTCAAAAAAAAATCAAATTTATTCAAATTTTATTGGAATGGGATATTACGGTACATATACCCCCAATGTAATTGTTAGAAATATTTTGGAAAATCCAGGTTGGTATACTTCTTATACACCATACCAACCAGAAGTAGCCCAAGGAAGACTTGAAATGTTACTAAATTTTCAACAAATGATAATTGACTTTACAGGTATGGATATTGCTAACGCATCTTTGTTAGATGAGGGAACGGCCGCAGCTGAAGCGATGGGTTTATGTAATAGATTAGACAAAATGGATAAAAAAATTGTGTTTATATCAGTAGATTGTCATCCACAAACAATAGAAGTGATTAAAACACGCGCAGAGCCTCTAGGTCTTAAAGTAATTATTGGCAATGATAATGAATTATCAAATTTATCTGAAGATATTATTTGTGGAATTCTACAATATCCTGGAACATTAGGTGACATAAAGGATCCTAGTGAAAATATCAGTAAGATTAAAAAGAAGAACGGTAAAGCAATACTTGTATGTGATCTATTATCTTTAGCTAAACTAAAAACACCAGCTGAATTAGGAGCAGATATAGCAGTTGGTAGCTCCCAAAGGTTTGGAATTCCTTTAGGTTACGGCGGTCCTCACGCTGCATTTTTTGCGACAAAAGATGAATTTAAAAGATCTATGCCAGGAAGAATTGTAGGTGTTTCTGTTGATCGACATGGAAACAAAGCATACAGACTTGCTCTGCAAACTAGAGAACAACATATTAGAAGAGATAAAGCTACAAGCAATATTTGCACAGCTCAAGCACTTCTTGCCATAGTTTCTGCCGCTTATGCAATTTATCATGGTCCAAAAGGAATAAGAACAATTTCTGAAAGAGTGTCTCAATTAGCCAAAAATTTTGCTGATAAATTAAAACAATCTGGTTATAATTTATACTCCGATTATTTTTTTGATACTGTTACAATCATCACAAAAGAAAAAACTGATCAAATATATAATAATGCATTAGCCCAAGAGGTAAATATTAGAAAAGTTAATTCAGAAATGCTTTCAGTATCATTCGATGAAAAGAAAAATGTTTATCGTGCTAACCAATTATTAAAAATCTTTAATTGCGCTGAATCTATAAAAGAAATTCCAACTGAAAGTTTACCAAATTTACCTAAACATCTTTTAAGAACTTCAAGTTATTTAGATCATCAGGTATTCAATAGTTATCACTCCGAAACAGAAATGCTTAGATATTTGAAAAGATTAGAAGAAAAAGATATTGCATTAAATAGATCAATGATTGCACTTGGTTCTTGTACCATGAAACTTAATGCAGTTGCAGAAATGATACCAATATCATGGAGAGAATTTTCTGAGCCACACCCTTTTGTTCCAATTGAACAAATGGATGGATTTAGAACTCTTTTTACAGATTTAAAAAACTGGTTAAGGTCGATAACTGGTTTTTCAGGAGTATCTTTGCAACCCAATGCAGGTGCACAAGGGGAATATGCTGGGTTAATGGTAATTAGGAAATATCACATTGAGAGAGGTGAATCTAATAGAAATGTTTGCTTAATACCAAGCTCTGCTCATGGAACTAACCCCGCTAGTGCACAAATGGTTGGAATGAAAGTCGTTGTTGTAAATTGCGATAAACAAGGAAATGTAGATTATGACGATTTAAAGAAAAAAGCTGAAACCTATTCAGAAAATCTAGGTGCATTGATGGTTACTTATCCTTCAACACACGGTGTATTTGAAGAAAAAATTTCAGATATATGTGAATTAATTCATAAACATGGTGGTCAAGTTTATATGGATGGGGCAAACTTAAATGCTCTTGTAGGAATTGCAAAGCCAGGGAATTTTGGACCAGATGTTTGTCATATAAATTTACATAAAACCTTTTGTATACCTCATGGTGGAGGAGGACCAGGTATGGGGCCCATTGCATGTAAAAAACATTTAGAAATATATTTACCGTCGCATCCTGTTATCAAAGATTGTGGACCAGCAACTGGTATAGGTGCTATATCTGCAGCACCATGGGGAAGTTCAAGTATTTTGTCGATATCTTGGATGTATATTAAGATGATGGGTTCTGAGGGTTTAAAATTGGCAACTCAAATTGCAATTTTAAATGCTAATTATGTTGCTAACAAGTTAAAAGATCATTTTCCGATATTATATAAAGGAAAAAATGGAAACGTAGCTCATGAATGTATAATCGATATAAGATCAATAAAATCTGAAACAGGAATTACAGAGGAGGATATTGCAAAAAGGTTAATAGATTTTGGATTTCATGCTCCTACTATGTCATGGCCTGTACCAGGTACAATGATGATAGAGCCAACAGAGAGTGAAAGTCTGAGAGAATTAGACAGATTTTGTGATTGTCTTATAAAAATAAAAAAAGAGATAAATAAAATCAAGGAGGGTAAATTTGATAAATTAGATAACCCTATAAAGAACGCACCTCATACAGATTTAGAATTAGCATCTGATAAATGGGAACATAAATATTCTAGAGAAGAAGCGGCGTATCCATCAAGTTTTCTTAAATCAAATAAATTTTGGCCACCAGTCGCAAGAGTTGATAATGTTTACGGAGATAAAAATCTTTTTTGTACTTGTCCATCAATGGATGAATTTAAAGAAGACGCAGCCTAAAATTAATGAAAATTGCAGTTATCGGATCAGGAATATCTGGTTTAAGTGCAGCTCATTATTTATCAAAAAAATATAAAGTTGATCTTTTTGAAAAAGAAGATCAATTTGGAGGCCATTCGTATACTTTAGATATTTCACATGAAAAAATTAATTTGCCAATAGATATTGGTTTTATTGTATTTAATTTTCAGACTTATCCAAACTTTGTTAAATTTTTAAAAGAGAACAACGTAGAAATTGAAAAAAGCAATATGAGTTTATCAGTATCTGTAAAAGGTACTAATATAGAGTATTGCGGTAAAGG
>CACEMD010000004.1 GCA_902560625.1 uncultured Pelagibacteraceae bacterium | reverse complement strand
ACTAAGTATTAGAAAGTTTGATAATGAAAATATATCCTATTATAAATATCAAGCTTTCAAAAAAGGCAAAATCAAAATTAAAAAAGAAGTTGTTCCAATTGGAATGAAATTAAAAAAGATTCTTACAAAAAACAAGATAGAACCTAAAGACTGGAATAAGTTTATCTTAAAAAAAGAAACTGTTCTTATTGACACTAGAAAAAATTTTGAATTTAAAGTTGGAACATTTAAAGGATCTATTAATCCAGAATTGAATAATTTTAGAGATTTCCCACGGTATTTTAAAACTTTAAAAAAAAATCAAAGAATAGGTATGTTTTGCACGGGTGGTATAAGATGTGAAAAAGCTAGTGCTTATTTAGAAAAAAAAGGTTTTAAAAACGTTTACCAATTAAAAGGTGGAATAATAAATTATTTAGATAATATTAAGAAAAAGGATAGTTTATGGAGTGGGGACTGCTTCGTATTTGATAATCGTGTATCTATTAAACATGGATTAAAGTCTGGAAATTTAAAAATATGTCCAGGCTGCAGAAATCCAATAAAACTTTCAGAGAGAAAATCTATCTTTTATGAACAAGGTGTTAGTTGTCCAAATTGCTATAATAAGTTAACAAATTCACAAAAACAAAGATTTAGAATGAGACAAAAACAGATATTAACAGCAAAAAAAAATGGAAAAAAATACTTTTTCCAGAGAGAAACTTGAAATGAATTTACTAAAGGACAATATTCCTAACTTAGTTCGTAAATTAGCATTACCAGCTATGGTAGGTATGTTATTTCAAACTTTGTATAATATTGTTGATACTTTTTATGCTGGAAAAATATCACCTGAGGCATTAGCGGCCTTAAGTAAATCATTTCCAATATACTTTATTATTGTAGCAACTTCCATAGGAGTTACTGTAGCAGGAACCTCATTAATTGGAAATAGCATTGGTGAAAAGAATAAAGAAAATATTTTAAATTATTTCACACATGTTATTTATTTTGGTGTATTGATATCTCTTTTAATAACACTAATAGGTTTAAATTTTTCAGATAAAATATTTTCTTTAATGGTAACTACGAAAGAAGTTACAGAATTAGGTCTTCAATATACAGATATAATTTTTTCAGGTTCAATATTATTTATTTTGGTTGTTGCTTTAAATTCCTTATTACATGCAGAAGGTGACACAAAAACTTACAGAAATGTGCTAATTTTATCATTCTTTATAAATTTAATATTAAATCCAATTTTAATATTTGGTCTTTTTTTCTTTCCAGCTTTAGGAGTTAAAGGAATTGCAATATCTACTATATTTTCTCAGTCTGTAGCATTTTTTATAATTTTATTAAAAATTTTAAAAAATCCTAGAATTAAAGAAATTACTAATAAATTTCTTATCCCAAAATTATTCTATTTTATAAATATTTTCTTTACATCAATGCCTATTGTAGTCTCAATCTTTGCATACTCTATCACTGCAGCAATTGTACTTGCGTATATTGGTCAATCAGGTGAATATGCTGTAGCAGGATATGGGGCAGGTACAAGGATTGAACAAGTAGTATTACTTCCGATATTAGGCATTAATACAGCAATTATTTCAATCATTTCTCAAAATTTTGGTGCTAAAAATTTCGAAAGAGTTAAAGAAACATATTTTACCTCTATAAAATATTCTTTTCTTATCATGATTGTATCTGGAATATTTTTGTACATACTGTCAGATCTTATAATTAGTTTTTTTTCTAGTGATCCAATTGTTATCGAGTTTGGTTCAAAATACTTAAAAATATGTGCTTTTATTTTACCAGCATACCCAATTTTTTTTCTATCAAATGGTTTATTTATGGCAATAAAGAAGTCTGAAAACGCAATGATTTCAAACTTATTTAGAAATGGTTTTAATCCAATTATGGTATTTATTTTTGCAAAATATATAAATGCAAGTTTTGAAACTTTTTTTTGGCTATGGGCAGGTGTTAATTGGATTTTTTCAGGAATTTATCTTAGTATTTTAATATTATACTTAAAATTAAGATTAGAGAAAACGAGCGCTGTCGTTAATCCACAGCCATAAATCTTCAGAAAAAGACCTTCTCACAAATAAATTTAAATTATTATCGCCTATGTTATGTAAAATTACATCGGTATGATTTAGCAGGGTTTGAGCTACAGAACCTTTTTTAATTTTAAAGTTTTTAAAATCATATGGAGAAGATTTTGATAATAAATCATAAATTTTAGAACCTTTAAGATTGATCATTATCCAATGATCTGTAACATTAGTAACTGAGCCTTGATTTATATTAGATATATTATTAAATAAATTTTCTTCCAATAAATTTTGTTGTTCATATGAGATTTTATTATTAGAATAAATCAACCACTCGTCAGGGCTCAACCACAAAATAGAATAATCCTCATTACTGGATGAAGTGTTTGCTTCAATGGGAGGCAAGATTGAAAGAAGTTTTCCTATTTTAGTTGAAAATTCTCTTTTATTACTTCTTAAGTTAATTTTTAAAATAGGTTCTACTTCAGATAATGTTAGATCTCCATACGTTTTACTATCTTGTAATGTAGTTTCAAAATTAAGCATTTAATCTTTTATTTTCCTTATCAAAAAAAACAGTGTCAGTAACAGTTACGTTAATATTCTTATTTTCCATTGGTACAAAAAATTTTTTGCCTTTTAATTTTTTTCCACTCTTCATTACTGCTAAAGCAATTGATTTATTTAAATTTGGACTAAAATAACTTGATGTTACATGTCCTAACATTTCTACTGGTTTTTGATTTAATTTTTCAACAATTTGAGCACCTTCCTCTAAAATTTCCTTAGGATCATCAGTCAAAAGACCTACTAGTTGTTTTCTGTCATCTCTAATTGTGTCACTTCTGTATAGAGATCTTTTACCAATAAAATCAAATTTTTTCTTACCAATAATCCAATCCATTTGTAAATCTGATGGTGTCATTGTTCCATCCGTATCTTGACCAGTAATTATAAATCCTTTTTCTGCTCTCAATAGGTGCATAGTTTCAGTACCGTAAGGAGTTATATTATAATCTTTGCCAGCATTCATACACATTTCCCAAACATTTTTAGAGTAATTTGATTGAATATTAATTTCATAGCTATGCTCACCTGTAAAACTGATCCGCATCACCCTGCATTTAATTCCATTTATTTTAGAATTTTTAAAAGACATATGAGGAAAGTTTTCATTTGATAGATCTAGATACGGTATAACTTTATTCAATATTTTTTTTGAGTTTGGTCCACAGATGCTTATAGTTGAAAAATGATCAGTAACTGTTGTCAAATAAACATCGAGTTCAGGCCACTCTGTTTGTAGATAATCTTCGAGTTTAGAAAGTACATTTGCTGCACCACCAGTTGTAGTCGTCATTATATAGCGATTTTCACCTAATCTTGTAGTTACACCATCATCATAAACCATTCCATCCTCATTCAACATTAAACCATATCTACATTTACCTATTGCTAACTTTGACCAAGCATTTGTATATACACGATTTAAAAATTCAGATGCATCAGTGCCTTGGATATCAATCTTTCCGAGCGTTGAAGCATCTAATATACCTACACTTTCTCTAGCAGCTTTGCTCTCTCTTTGAACTGCTTCAAACATTGACTCACCATTTTTTGGATAATACCAGGCTCTTTTCCATTGACCTACGTTTTCAAATTTAGCTTTATTTTGAACATGCCAATTATGCATTGCAGTTTTTCTGGTATGATCAAAAAATTCCCCAACATTTCTTCCAACAATCGCACCGAAGGTAAGTGGAGTGTAAGGAGGTCTAAAGGTTGTTGTGCCTAACTCACCCATATTTGTTCCTGTTGTTTCAGCTATTATACCTAAAGCATGCATGTTAGATAATTTTCCTTGATCTGTACCCATTCCAGTTGTTGTATATCTTTTTACATGTTCAATAGATTTAAATCCTTCTCGCAATGCAAGTTTGACATCTTTTGCTGTAGAATCGTTTTGAAAATCTAAAAAAGGTTTTGTTTTACCAATAGGTTTGTCTGAAGGTAATAACCAAATATTTTTTTTCTTTTCCTCATTTGATGATTCGACTTTTAAGTTATCAAAGGATGAATTTTTTATCCCTAAAAATGTTTTTACTTCTTTATTAGAATTTAAAATTATATCTTTAATATCAAAATCTCCATTACATGATCCTATACTTATTTGATCTGAAGGAGTTTTACTTTTGTCTGGCAAAAAAACATTATCATCTGATCTAAATTTTAATTTTCCCCCAGATTGTGTGAATAAATGAACCATTGGTGTCCAACCACCTGAAATCCCTAAACAATCAGATTTTAATTTAATTTTTTTTCCTATTACACCAGATCCATCGTCAGATAATTGCATAATTTCTATAAAACTAATTCTTCTATAACCCTCAGTATTTACAACTGTATGCTTCCAATAAATTTTTATATTAAGTTTTTCAACTTCCTTAACTATTTTAGATGATGATATATCTCTAATATCAATAATAGATACAATATTTACTCCACTTTTCTTTAATGAAATGGCTGTTTCATATGCGCTATCATTATTAGTAAATAATGAGATTTCTTTTCCGGTTTTTACACCATAAAAATCAATAAATTTTTTTATTGCAGACGAAAGCATAATACCTGGTCTGTCGTTGTTATTAAAAATTAATGGTCTTTCTATAGAACCTGTTGCAATTATTACTTTTTTAGCTCTTATTTTCCAAAGTCTTTGTCTTATTTTATCTTTTCTTTCATCTGGGTTTAAATGATCAGTTAGATTTTCCTTAGCCAATAGATAGTTATATCCATGATAAGCTGCTAAGCTTGTTCTTGTTTTAATTGTTAAATTTTTAATATTTTTAATGTTATTAATTTCTTTTTCTAACCAATAATTTGTATAAGTGCCGTTTATTTGAAAACAATCATTTTTTTGATAAATTGTTGTACCTCCTAAAGTATTTTTATCATCAAGCAACAAAGTCTCATTATTATTTTCAGCTGATAATTTTGCAGCTATTATGCCCGAAATACCTCCACCAACAACTAATACATCACAGTGGTAATATTTGTGATCGTATATATCTGGATCAGGTTTGCTTGGTGACTTACCCAGACCCGCTGAATGACGTATAAAGAATTCGTATTTTTCCCAAAAACTTGCAGGCCACATAAATGTTTTATAATAAAACCCGGCGGGAAGAAGAGGGGACAAAAGATTGTTTATACCACCAATGTCAAATTTTACATTAGGCCAACAATTTTGACTGAATGCTTCTAAACCTTCGTAAAGTTCTATTTCAGTAGCTCTAACGTTTGGGTCTGTAAGCGATGGATCTTTTCCAATTTGAACAATTGCATTTGGCTCTTCAGATCCACATGTCATTATTCCCCTTGGTCTATGATATTTGAAACTTCTACCTACCAAATGGATATTATTTGCTAATAATGCAGAGGCCAAGGTATCTCCTTTGTAACCATATAATTTTTCGCCATTAAATTTAAAAGACAATCTAATTGTTTGATCAATGAATTTGTTATTATTTATTCTTAATTCTTGAGACATTATTTATTTATTGGAGGTTTTTCACCCATTTTATAAACTGCATGAATTTTATCATTAGAAGTGTCTCTAACAACATTAAACCATTTTCTACAGCCATGACTGTGATTCCATCTTTCAAATTGAATTCCTTTTATATTTTTTCTCATGAATAAAAACTCAGCCCATTCATCATCACTTAGTTCTGTTGGCTGTTTAGGTCTTACTATATGCGCTTCTCCACCAGAAGAAAATTCTGTTTGATCTCTTTCTCCACAATAAGGACAAATAATTATAAACATCTTTAATGTGCAACCGCAGCAGCTCCATGTTCGTCTACTAGATCACCACTTACAAATCTATTTATATTAAATGCTGCATTTAATTTATGGGGTTCATCATTTGCGATGGTGTGAGCAAAAAGATCACCGGAGCCTGGTGTTGCTTTAAAACCACCGGTACCCCAGCCACAATTGAAATAAAGACCTTTGACTTGTGTTTTACTTATTATTGGACTAGCATCAGGACATATATCAACTATACCTCCCCATTGCCTTAGCATTTTCATTCTACTAAAAATTGGATACAGTTCTAATATTGCTCTTAAAGTCTCCTCCACAATATTATGACTACCTTTCTGAGTATAAGAAACATATGAGTCTGTTCCAGCACCTATAACTAATTCACCTTTATCAGACTGACTAACATAAGCATGAACTGCATTTGACATCACAACTGTATCAATAATTGGTTTAACTGGCTCAGACACTAAAGCTTGAAGTGGTTTACTTTCTAGTGGTAATTTTAAACCAGCCATATTTGCTAATACACTTGAATGACCTGCAGCAACTACTCCAATTTTTTTAGATTTGATGAACCCTTTGGAAGTTTCAATACCAATGACTTGATCACCATCCCTTTTAATTCCTTTAACTTCACAATTTTGAATTATATCGACACCTAGTTGATCCGCTCCTCTAGCGTATCCCCAAGCAACTGCATCATGACGTGCTGTGCCAGCTCTTTTTTGTAATGTACCACCTAAAACTGGATACCTAATATCTTGAGAAGTATTTATGATTGGACAGAATTTTTTTACTTCATCAGTATTTAACCAAACAGCATCTATACCATTTAATCTATTTGCATGAGTTCTTCTTTTAAGGTCTCGAACATCTTGAAGGTTATGTGCTAAATTCATAACACCTCTTTGACTGAACATCACGTTATAATTAAGTTCTTGAGATAAACCTTCCCAAATTTTAAGTGCATGGTCATATAATCCAGCACTAGCATCCCATAAATAATTTGATCTTATAATAGTTGTGTTTCTCCCAGTGTTTCCTCCACCAATCCAACCTTTTTCAACAACAGCTATATTTGTCATTTTATGTTTTTTTGCTAAATAATATGCCGTTGCCAATCCATGTCCTCCACCACCTACGATTATCGCATCATATTCATTTTTTGGTTCAGGATCACGCCATGCTCTTTGCCAATTTTCGTGGCCGCTAAGAGCATTTTTAATTAGCGAAAATATAGAATATTTGTTTTTCATTTTTGATGAAATTACTTGATTAATATTGAATATTCAATGATTTCAAGTTACACATGGTTATAAGGAAGGATGGGTGAGCTGGTTTAAACCAGCGGTTTGCTAAACCGCCGTACGCTTGAAAAGGTGTACCGAGGGTTCGAATCCCTCTCCTTCCGCCATTAATAGAGCGGGTCATCTTTAAAGTAATTTTTAAGTTTTATGGGCTTTTGACTTAAAATATACCTATATACATTATAATTTTCTAAAACTCTTTGAACGTAATTTCTGGTTTCTTTAAATTTTATTAATTCAATCCAATCTACATAATCGATTTGACCTTTTTGAGGATTTTTATTAATTTTTTTCCAATATTTAACTCTTTTTGGTCCTGCATTATAAGCTGCAATAGCAAAAGGGTAGGCACCTTCATACTCAAGTAATAATCCTGCTATATAGTGAGATCCCAATTTAATATTGTATTTAGGACTTCTTGTAAGTTTAGATTTTGAGTAAGCCATTTTAGCCTGCTTAGCTACAGTCTTAGCTGTATAAGGCATTAATTGCATTAATCCTTTTGCTCCTGCTCTACTATGGGCACTTGTATCAAATTCACTTTCCTGTCTAATAATAGACAGAATGAAAGCTGCTTCAGGAATTTTTCTTGTACTTACTTTTTTTGGTGTACTAATAATTGGATAATTATATTTATTGTGAAATCTTTTTTGATAAGAAGCAATTTTAGATACTTGTATAGCAAAATCAAATCTTGAAATTTCTGTTGCTAATTTTGCTGCAAGAATTTCACTCCCTTTATCAATATTGTCGTTAGCTAAATGTCTTAAGATATGTTTGGTATATTTAGTTTTTTTAAGGTCATTTAAAAGATAAACCGTTGATACTAATTTATTTTTGTAGAAATTTTCAGCATATTTTTTATCGACAATCATTTCTCCTTTAAGTTCAAATTTTTCATTAGGGCTAATTTTCATAAAAGATAATTGTCCATAGTATGTAGTTAAGTATTTTGAGCTTTCTTCAAACCATTTATTGGACTTTTCAAAATTTTCTAATTTTTCATAAACTCTTCCTAACCAATATGCACCTCGGGATAAACTTATAGGGTAACTTACGTTATTATAAAAATTCTTAAAATGTTCCTCTGCTAACAAAGGATCATTTAAAAAACTAAATGCTATCCATCCACTCATCCATTCGGCATCTGCATACTCAGGACCTTCTGTTAATCCATTATTACTAGATATTTTATATGCATCTGCAAATCTTTTTTTATATATTAAAGATCTTGCAATAATTGCTCTCTCTTTCCACCATTTATCTGGTCTCACCATATATTCTTTTGTATTAGGTATTTTAAAAAGAATTTCTAAGCAACTATCTACTCTTCCTCTTTTTCTTCTCCACTTAAGTCTATCGTAATTTAATCCTGAATCATTTTTTAGATTTTTAGGAACTTTACTAATTGCTGTATCTACACCGTATGATTTACTCATTAATAGTTGTCTTGCTGTGTATAAAAGTTGATAATCTTTAGGCAAATATCTTAACATTCTTTTTAAATCCCAATATTTGTTTTCCCATGACAAATAATCAGCACGTTTTATATAATCATCATTAGACAAATATTTTTTAAATTTTTTTCTATAAAATTTTAGATTGGATCTAGATAAATCTGCAGTTATAAATCCCTCTTTAATTAAATTTATACCTTTTGATTTTTCACCAATTGAAATAAGACTCTCACCTAAAATCATTTTACCAAATCCACTTAGTGGTTCGTTTCTATTGAACCAATTAATAATATTTTTAGAAGATTGAGATTTTAAAGAAATTTTGTGTTCTGCTAAGTATTTAATTCTGTTAATTCTAGGATAATTAGAATTATTTTCTATAAATGCTTTATAGTCATAAAAACTTGCTTGATTTCCTGTTGTTAGCAAATGTTTCCACTGAATAAAGTTATATATAGATTTTGCCCTTGCTTTTTTAGATACTTTTATAGCATCTCGCCAATTAGATTTTTCCATAAATTGAACAGCTTGTTTTGCATATTCAAAGTCTCTATCGCTATATAGATTAGATTTTTTTGTTATTCGTGTAGATTGTTTTCGAACAATTAAAGGTTTATTTTTAGGAATAATAATTCCATTAATTTTCGAAACATTTTTTTTCTCGTCTTCGTTAGTTTTTTCAACTATTTTTTTTGATTTACCTGGTTTTTTTTTAGGAACAAGAATGTTTTTAATTTTGCTTTCTTTTAATACTTTATTTGAAATTAGAGGTTTTTTTTTGGGTAAAATTAAATTATCTGCAAAAGATAATTGAAAAATTAGTAAAATAACTATATTTAAAACTATAAGTTTAATTGATTTATATTTCATATATTTAAAAATTAATCTTCAATTTATGTTATAAGTATTTATGTTTAAAGGATCAAATGTAGCTTTAATTACTCCATTTAAAAATAATGAGTTAGATGAGGAAAACTATATAAAAATAATAAACTTTCATATTAAAAATGGAACTCATGGTCTTGTTCCAGCGGGTACAACAGGTGAGTCTCCAACCTTAAATCATAAAGAGCATGAAAAAGTTATAGAATTATGTATAAAAGAAGCAAACGGGAAACTACCTGTTATCGCTGGTACAGGTTCTAATTCAACAGAAGAAGCTGTTGCATTAACTAAACATGCTGAAAAGGCTGGAGCCAATGGCGCATTAATAGTAACTCCTTATTATAACAAACCTACACAAGAGGGTTTATACCAACACTATAAATCAATAAATGACAACACAAGCCTACCTATAATTATTTATAATATTCCAAGTAGATGTGTAATCGACATGTCAGTTGATACTATGGCAAGATTATTTGAACTTAAAAATATTGTTGGAGTAAAAGATGCAACAGGTGATTTAAATCGATTAGATCAAACAATAAAAAAACTCGGTAATGATTTTATTAATCTAACTGGTGAAGATGGACTTGCTTTTGAATTTAATAAAAGAGGTGGAAATGGAATTATTTCTGTAACGGGAAATATTGCACCTAAAATGTGTTCACAAATGCAAGAATTATCGTTGTCAAAAGATAAAAGCAAAATTAGAGATGCAGAAGAAATTGATAAAATACTTCAACCTGTGCACAAATCTTTATTTTTAGAAAGCAATCCTGCACCTGTAAAATATGCGTCCAAGTTATTGGGATTGTGTGATGATGATATTAGACTTCCTTTAGTTAAAATTAAAAAAGATACTCAAGATCTGGTTAAACAAGCACTATCATCAGCAAAATTAATTTAATTAATGAACAATAAAGCCAAAAGTGGTTTAAAAATAATATGTTTGAATCGTAAAGCTAGTTTTAATTTTTTCTTTAATGATTTATTAGAGGCTGGCATTGTATTAAAAGGATCTGAAATTAAATCCATAAGGTTAGGAAAAGTGAATATTGCAGACTCATATGCAATAGAAAAGAATGGTGAGATTTATTTAATTAATTCCCATATACCAATCTATAAACAAGCTAGTTATTCAAACCATAATCCTTATTCTGAAAGGAAATTACTTTTCAATAGGAAAGAAATTAATAAATTAATTGGAAAGGTAAATGAAGATGGTTTTACGCTGGTACCAACAAAAATGTACTTTAAGAAAGGTAAAGCAAAAATCGAAATAGCGATTGCTAAAGGAAAAAAAAATTTTGATAAAAGAAATACAAAAAAAACTAGGGATTGGAACCGTGAAAAAGCAAGATATTTTAGAAAATCAAGTTAATGAAGTTTACTTAGGGCTTGGTTCAAATTTAGGAAATAAAATTAATAATATAAATAAAGCGTTATATTTGATCTCTGACAAAAATACTAGAATTGAAAAGATATCAAGCAACTACGAAACATTGTCTTGGCCAAAAAAAACATTTCCCAAATATATTAATATTGTTATTAAAATAATCACAAATTTAAATCCTACATCATTATTTATTAAATTAAAAAAAATTGAAAAAAATTTAGGGAGGCTTAAAAATCCAAAAAATTATCCACGTGAATGTGATATTGATATTTTAGACTTTAATCAAAAAAGAATTAATTTATACGTTAAAGGTGAAAAATTGTTAATACCGCATCCTCGTATGTTTAATAGATTATTTGTTTTATTACCTTTATTTGAGATAGAGAAAAATTGGAAACATCCTATTTCAGCCAAAAAAATTGATATATTGATAACTAATTTAATAGATAAAGACCTAACAACTATTAAACTTATTTAAATTAATGGTATAAGCAAGAATGTTAAAATCTGAAGATTTAATAAATAAAGTAAAAACATATAATAAGTTTCTTAAACCTGAAACTTTAAGTAAGGCCTATTCATTTGCTGTTAAGGCTCATGAAAAACAAAAGCGAGATGAAGGATCACCATATATAATTCATCCTATTGCTGTGGCAAATATTTTAACAGAGTTGAAGCTTGATAGTGCTACTATAGCAACCGGATTGTTACACGATACTATAGAAGATACTTTTGCAACATATAAAACTATTCAGGATGAGTTTGGTAAGGAGGTTGCAGATTTAGTTGATGGTGTAACGAAAATATCAGAGTTCGAGAATCAAGCTGTTTCAAATTCAAAAGCAGAAAATTTTAGAAAATTAATATTAGCTACATCAAGAGACATAAGGGTATTATTGGTAAAGCTTGCAGATAGACTTCATAATATGCGTACTATTCAATTTGTTACTGACAAAGATAAACAAATAAGAAAAGCAAAAGAAACTATGGAAATTTATGCTCCACTTGCCGATAGAATGGGAATGAATAGAATAAAAGATGAACTTGAAGATTTATGTTTTGAAGTTTTAAATCCCGATGCTAGAAAACTAATTAAAGATAGGCTTAAAAATATTAAAGAAACTAATGAAATAAGTTTTAATTCTGTATCTCAAGAACTAAAAAATCTTTTATTAGATAAAAAAATAGAATGCAAAATTTTTGGTAGAGAAAAAACACCTTTTTCTTTGTGGAAAAAAGTTCAAGTTAAAAGAACATCATTGGAGCAAATGACTGACATAATTGGATTTCGAATTATTTTAAAAGATGTAGATGAATGTTATAAAGCTTTAGGTGTATTTCATACTAATTGGAATTGTATACCTGGTAGATTTAAAGATTATATTTCATCACCAAAAATCAATAGTTATCAATCTTTACATACAGCAGTAATAGGTCCTAACAAAAGACCAATTGAAATTCAGCTTAGAACAATGCAAATGCATGAGTATGCACAAAGAGGTATAGCATCTCATTGGAAATATAAATCTTCTGAAAAATTTAATTCGCTCACCTGGAAAGAATATGATTGGTTAGCTGATTTGGTTGAAATTATTGATAAAAATGAAAACCCAGAGGACTCCTATGAATTCACAAAATTACAAATGTTTCAAGAAAACGTATTTTGTTTCACTCCCAAAGGTTCAGTAATTAAATTACCTAAAGACGCAACACCTATAGATTTTGCTTATGCTGTTCATACAAAAATTGGAGATAAAGCTGTTGGTTGCTTAATTAATGGCAAAGAGTCCGACATGCAGACTATATTAATCAATGGAGATGTAATAAAAATAATTACATCAAAAAAAGTGTCTCCTTCATTACATTGGGTATCAACAGCCAAAACAGGAAAAGCTAGAGCTGCAATCAGACGATACTGGCAAAACAAGGAGACTAATGGAACAGCAAAAAACAAGGAATATAATACTACACTCTGGATATCTTTAACAGATAAACCTGGTGTTCTTGGTGAAGTAACATCACTAATTGGTAATAATAAAGTGAACATTACATCTGTTGAAATGGTGGAAAAGACAAAAATTGCAATAAATTTTCATTTTAATCTTCTAATTAATGATTTGAAAAACTTTACAAATTTAATTAGTCAGCTAAAACAAAAAGAATATAGTTTTAAAATAATTAGACATAAAAATACAAAATATGCTTTCTTTAAAAAAATCCTTGGAAATTTTAAGAAAAACTAATGCTTTATTAGAAGGTCATTTTGTCTTATCATCTGGTTTACATTCACCAAATTATATTCAATGTGCTAAATTACTAAGTTATCCACATTTTTCAAAATCTATTTGTTTGTCTCTTAGTAAAAAAATTAAGAAGAGCTTTAAAAAAATTGATTTAATTTTATCTCCAGCTATGGGCGGAATAGTAATTGGTTATGAAATTGGAAGATTACTAAAAAAAGAAACTATATTTGCTGAAAGAGTGAATGGAAAATTTCATTTAAGAAGAGGTTTTGCTATAAAAAAAAATTCTAATGTCCTTATTATCGAAGATGTTATTACAACTGGTAAATCAAGTCTTGAATGTATGAGCTTAATTAAAAAATCAAAAGCTAAAACTATTGGTTTTGCATCTTTAATAAACAGATTAAATAAAAAATCAAATAGGCTTAAAGGTAAAAAAGTAATATCCCAAATTAAGATAAATATTCCTACATATAAAAAAAATAATCTACCAAATTCATTAAAAGATATACCTATAACAATGCCTGGTAGTAGATATATGAAGTAAAATGATTAGATTGGGTGTTAATATTGATCATGTAGCGACTATAAGAAATGCAAGAGGTGAAATACACCCAGATCCTTATTTAGCAGCAATTAAAGCTATGAAATCTGGTGCTGACTCAATTACAATTCACCTTAGAGAAGACAGAAGGCACATAAGAGATTATGATTTAAAAAAGATTTCTAAAAATAAAAAAATACCACTGAACCTTGAAATGGCAGCAAACTTATCAATACTTCGAATTGCGTTAAGAAATAAGCCCAATTTTGTTTGTATAGTTCCTGAAAAAAGAAAAGAAATTACTACGGAAGGTGGATTAAATCTTAAAAGAAATTTTAAGCAAATATCAAAAATTGTTAAAATTTTAAATAAAAATAGTATTAGAACTAGTCTATTTATTAATCCAACCATTAATGATGTTAAAATTTCTAAAGATTTAAATGTTAATTGTATAGAACTTCATACTGGGAGATTGTCAAATTTAATAAAAAAAAAAAGGGAATTTAAAAATGAATTAATTAAAATTAAAAAATCTTCAAAATACGCTGATAAAATAGGTTTAGAAGTACACGCTGGTCATGGTATGGATTATAATACTACCAAAATCTTATCAAAGATTAATGAAATTAAAGAGTTTAATATAGGGCATTTTATAATAGGTGAGTCCATATTTTATGGACTTAAAAATGTTATCAAAAAAATTAAAAGAAATTTTAAGTGAATATGAAAGTACTAGGAAATGGCGTAGATATAGTTAGCAATGATAGAATAAAAAAATCAATAAAAAATAAAAATTTCATTAAACGTATATTTACATTGAGTGAAATTAAAACATCTAGGCATAAAAAAAGTAACAAAGTAGGATACTTTGCTAAAAGATTCGCAGCAAAAGAGGCATTTGTTAAAGCTCTGGGAACAGGATTTGTAAATGATATAAATTTTAAAGATATTAATATAATTAACAATAAAGATGGAAAACCTTCTATAGATATAAGTAGAAAATTAAAAAAAATCATTTTGCAAAGATTAAAAATTACAAAATTTAGATGTTATTTGTCTATGTCCGATGAAGATAAACATTCTATATCATTCGTTATTATTTCAGGATACTAATTATGAAAAAATTTTTTGTAGAAAATTTAAAAACACTCATATTTGCTTTAATAATTGCAGTTTTTATTAGATCAATATTTATACAACCATTTTACATTCCCTCATCTTCAATGGAGCCTACATTGCTAGTTGGTGATAGATTGTTTGTGACAAAATATAGCTATGGTTATAGCAAACATTCGTTCCCCTTTAGCCCACCAATATTTTCCGGAAGACTGTTTTATAACCAACCTTCAAGAGGTGATGTTGTTGTATTTAAAACCCCGTCAGATAACCGAACAGATTATATTAAAAGACTCATAGGTAGACCAGGTGACACTATTCAGTTCATTAGTGGAAATTTATACTTAAATGGAGAGGAAGTTTTTAAAAATGTAATAAATAAAAATGATATTAGTTATTGTGGAAATAATAAAATAAAAACAATTACTTTTGAGGAAAAACTCGAAAATGGAAAGAAATTTAAAACTACTTATTTTAAAGATTATACTTTACAAGATACAGATAAATTTACAGTCCCTCAAGATCATTTTTTCTTTTTAGGTGATAATAGAGACTGCTCTAAAGATAGCAGATTTTTATCTGAAGTTGGATACGTACATAAAAATAATCTTGTCGGAAAAGCTCAATTTTTATTCTTCTCGTCAGATCCAAGAATTGGAAGTATCTTTGAGATGTGGAAGTGGAATAAAAATTTAAGAATTAAAAGATTTTTTAAAAAAATTAGATGAGTAAAAATTTAGATAAATTACAAAGAGAAATTAAAATCAAATTTAAAAATATAGCATTACTAAAAAAAACTCTATCTCATAAAAGCTTTGATTCAAATAATAATTATGAAAAATTAGAATTTTTGGGTGACAGGGTTCTAGGCTTAATTATATCTAAAAAATTACTTGAATTATATCCTCATAAAGAAGAGGGTTTTTTAGACAAAACTCTAGCATCATTAGTTAATAAAAATAAATGTTATGAAATTGGTAAAAAATTAAGTTTAAATAAGTATATCTTGTTAGGAAATGTGAAAAATAAATCTAATTTTATCGAAAAGAAAATTGTTTCTGATTGTTGTGAAGCATTAATAGGGGCTATTTATCTTGATGGAGGTTTTGAGGTTGTTCAAAAATTTATACTAAATGTGTGGAGCGAGCATCTAACAAATTCTAAAACATTAGTTATTGATCCAAAAACTAAATTACAGGAATATTCTTTAAAAAAATTTAAATCTTTACCTGTATATAAATTAATTTCGAGCTTAGGTCCAAAACATAAACCAGTTTTTAAAGTATCAGTTAAATTGAAAGACAATATGTCATCTATATCAATCGGTAACTCTAAAAAGGATGCTCAACAATCAGCGGCTAATGAATTAATAAAAAAAATACAAGATATATGATTTGGCAAGATAGTGGATATTTATTATCAAAAATAAAGTATAGTGAAAATAATATTATAGTTGAATTTTTTACAAAATCTTATGGTAAGGTTTCTGGTTTAATTTTTGGCGCATCTTCAAAAAAAATTAAAAATTACCTGCTTATAGGAAATAAATTTCACATTAATTATAGTGCCAAATCTGATAATAAAATTGGATCCTTTAAAGTTGAAATAGACAAAATTACAACTCCAAATTTTCTAGATAATAAGCAAAAATTATCCTGCATAGTTTATTCAATAAATTTAATTAAAATTTTAAGTGCTGATAACCAAACTAATGTCAATATTTACAATTTAATCAATTATTTTTATGATTTACTCGCTTCAGACAATTGGTTGCAAAAATTTATCATTTGGGAATTAGATGTTTTAAAAAGCTTTGGTTATGAATTAAATATAGAAGATTATATCATAAAAAAAATTTCTAATGGAGTAGAAAAGTTTTACCAAAAAAATAATCAAAACAAGATAATTCCCAATTTTTTAGTTAATTCAAACGATTATGTAAAAAATAAAGATGATCTTGTAGATGGCCTAAATTTAGTAGGTGATTTTTTAAGTAAATCAATATTGATACCTAATAATATGAATTATCCTAATTCTAGAATTGATTTTATCAATAGTATAAAATATCCATAATATTATGTGCGCTATTATTGGATATTGTTCAGAAAAAAAAACATCTAAAAAGATAGATATCCTTTTTGATAAACATTTAAAAAAAATGCGTCATAGAGGTCCTGATTTTTCATCAAATAAAACATATGATATTGATAATTATAAATTAAATTTTGGTTTTAATAGACTTTCTATTCAAGATCTTTCACCAGTATCAAATAAAATATTTTATGATGAAAACTATATTCTTATATTTAATGGAGAAATATACAATAAAGATGAATTGAAAAATAAATATATAAATCAAATTAATTTAGAAACAACTACAGATACTGAAATACTATTTGAATTATTAAAAAAATTTTCTGTTTCAAAACTTGACGAGATTGAAGGTATATTTGCTTTTGCTTTTTTAAATTTAAAAAATAAAAAAATCTATTTATCGAGAGATAGAACAGGTGTTAAAACTCTTTATTACCTAAAAGACTCTAATAATTTTTGTTTCAGTTCTGAGGCTTGGTTTTTATATGATGTATCAACAACTAAAGAAATTGATTTTACTGCACTTAATTTTTATCTAAGATTTGGATTTAGTAATATAAAAAAAAATATATTTAAAAATGTATTTAAAGTACTACCTGGCACTTATCTAGAGTATAATTTAACTAATAGATCATTTATAGAAAAAAAATTTTATCAAAGGAAAATAAATTCGAATATTAAAATTGATATTAACGAACTAGAGAAAGATTTGATTAAATCAGTTCACTATAATCTCTTAAGCGATGTAAAAATTGGAACATTTTTATCAGGTGGAATAGATTCAAGTATTGTATCAATAATTGCACAAAAAAAGATTAATGTAGATGCTTTTACAAACTATTATGATGATCCTGAATATAATAAAAAAAACCTAGATATATATTATTCCGAATTTCTATCAAAAAATTACAATATAAATTTAAAAAAAAATTTAGTGGTTTTTAATAGTGATGGAATTGATACATTTAATAAAAGTTTGCATTACTTTGATGAACCATTAGCGAATTTAAATATATTTAATTCATTTATACAATCTAAATTAGCTAAAGAGAATGGATGCAAAGTAATTCTGACTGGAGATGGTGCTGACGAACTTTTTGGTGGTTATGACAAGTATAAAAACATGAAAATTGCAGATGATTTCAAATTTTTATCTCCAATTTCTAAAAAAATTGCCATTTATAATAATATTAATAAAAATGAAATACCTCACTTTTTTTTTAAAAAACTTAGTAATGATTTTATAAAACTAATATTTAAAAATGAAATTGCTGATGAAATATTAACTTTAAATTCTCATCTTTATGAAAGCTCACTTGAATCAAAAAATTCTATTTCGAATGAATTTGATTTAGATGTATGGATGGTTAGTGATCATAACTATAAATTAGATAGAACTACGATGGCGCATTCAATTGAGGGTAGAGTACCTTTTCAAACAAAATTATTACTAGATAACTATTCATCTATAGATGTTGATAAAAAAATTGACTATTTTAATACAAAAAAACAATTACGAAATTTAAGTTTACTTCCAAAAAATATTAAAAAAAGAAAAAAACAAGGTTGGTTTTTACCTGAAAATTGGTTTATAGAAAATTTTATAAAAAAAGAGCTTATTAATATTATTCAGGATGACGTAATTTTTTTTAACAAAAATAATATTTATAAATTATTTGACAAAAAATATTTTAAAAAACTTCCAAGATATGAAATTATTACAATTTTTATGTTTGCTTACTGGTTAAAAAATATAAAATTTTAGAGTAAATTCTTTTTTATCTTATTGCATACGTCTTCTGCAAAATATGAAATTATTGCTGTTGCTCCAGACCTTTTAAATGATATTAATGTTTCAATAATTGAGTTTTCTGCTAGAATTTTTTTTTGGATTCCATTTTTTAATAAACTATATTCGCCAGACACTTGGTATACAAAAGTAGGCATTTTAAATTTATTTCTAACTTCTTTAAGTATATCTATATATGGAAGTCCAGGCTTTATCATAATAATGTCTGCTCCTTCTTTTATATCAAGAGCCACTTCTCTAAGTGCCTCATCTGAATTTCTATAATCCATTTGGTATGTTTTTTTGTCACTTTTCAGTAAATTTTTTGATCCAACAGCATCTCTAAATGGTCCATAGAAATTTGAAGCATATTTTACAGCATATGATAATAGCTGAACATTTTTAAAATTATTTTTATCTAAAGCTTTTCTAATAGATCCAATTCTACCATCCATCATATCTGATGGAGCTATTACATCACATCCAGCTTGAGCTTGTATAATTGATTGTTCAACTAATATATCAACAGTTTTATCATTTAAAACATTCCCGTTTTCTAATATTCCGTCATGACCATGTATTGTATATGGATCTAATGCTACATCACACATAACTCCTATATTGTTTTTATATTTATTTTTGATTAATGTTGTTGCTTTACATACTAAATTATTTTTATTTAGCGCTTCAGATCCTGAATTATTTTTTAATTTCTTATTTACATATGGAAAAATTGCTACCATTGGTATTTTTAATGTAATAGCTTTATCAACTACTTGTTTTAATCTATCAATTGAGTATCTGTAAATTCCAGGCATACTTTTAATTGGTATTTTTTTGTTTTTTCCCTCTATTATGAAAATTGGTAATATAAAATCATTTACTGAAAGATTGTTTTCACTAATAAGACGTCTTAACCACTCAGTTTTCCTATTTCTTCTCAACCTTAAATTTGGGTATTTTCCAGTGATAATCATTATCAAAAATTATTATATATGCGACAATAGTTATATGTATTATAGTAATAAATAAAGTATTTATTTAAACACATGAATAACGTTACAGCCATAAATAAAACCAAATCAATTGATCTGGCCAATGACTTTCATAAACAGACCTTAAATTTTGATATCAATAAGCTTCGCAATGCATGTAACGAAGTTTTAAAAATTAAGGGCTTTGATACTAGTTTAGGTATACCTCACTTTGCTGCATTATCTTTAAATCAAATACCTGGAGATCCAGACTCAATTAGAGGAAGTAAGGTAAGAGGTGTTTACTGGACAAAACCTGATTCTACTGGAGTAGAAGTTTCAAGGGATGTAAAAATTGATGAAAGTAGATATACAGAATTTGTTAAAGATTATGAACATACATATTTTAAAGAAGTTTACGATGAACTAACAAAATATTATAAATTAGGTAGAGTAAGACTTCTTTTAAAAGAACCTAGATCCACCTTAAGTTGGCACAGAGATCCAGAACCAAGGTTACATATACCAATTTATACAAATCCAGGAGCTATAATGGTAATTGATAAAGCAGCTCATCACATGCCTGCAGATGGATCAGTATGGATTACAAATAATCTCAAATATCACAACGCTTTTAATGGTGGTGAAGAGAATAGAGTGCATTTAGTTGCATGTGTTTTAGACTATAAATTTAATTAATTTGAAAAAGATATATATTTCTTCAGATCACGCTGGATATAGACTCAAAGATTATATAAAAAATAATATTTTCAAAAAAAATAAAATTTTTGACCTTGGACCTTTTGATACAAAATCAGTTGATTACCCACTATATGCTCATAAACTTGCCAAAATCGTTAAAAAATCAAAAAACAACTTTGGTATTTTGATTTGCGGATCAGGAACAGGCATGAATATCGTTGCAAACAAACACAAAAATATAAGAGCAGTACAGTGTTTTAGTGCAAAATCTGCTAAATTATCTAGATTGCATAATGATGCAAATATTATTACATTGGGATCTAGATTAATTTCTAAAAAAAATGCACTTAATTATGTGCGTATTTTTTTGAGTACAAAATTTGAAGGAGGAAGACATCTTAGAAGAATTAAGAAAATATAATAATTATGTCTAGCGAAGGTAAATATATAAACTCTGAGTATAAAGATTTTTTTGAAAAAAAATTGTCAGAAACTGATCCTGATATCTATAAAGCGATTAATGATGAATTAGTTAGACAGCAAAACCATATAGAATTAATTGCATCAGAAAATATTGTTTCACAATCTGTGTTAGAGGCACAAGGTTCTGTTCTTACAAATAAATATGCTGAAGGTTATCCTGGTAAAAGATATTATAATGGCTGCGAACATGTTGATGTGGCTGAAAGTCTAGCGATCGAAAGACTTAAAAAATTATTTGACTGTAAATTTGCAAATGCACAGCCTCACTCAGGCGCCCAAGCTAATGGAGCCGTATTTCTTGCATTGCTAAAACCAGGTGACACCATAATGGGTTTAAGTTTAAATTCAGGCGGTCACTTAACTCATGGCTCAAAAGCTGCCGTTTCAGGAAAATGGTTTAATGCAATTGCATATGAAGTTGATAAAGAAACAGAACTACTAAATTATGATGTAATTGAAAAATTAGCTGTTGAGCATAAACCTAAATTAATTATTGCAGGGGGCAGTGCATATTCAAGAGTTATTAATTTTGAAAAATTCAGAAATATTGCTGACAAAATTGGAGCTTACTTTATGGTTGATATGGCACATTTTTCGGGATTAGTAGCTGGAAAAGGTTATCCAAATCCAGTTAAGTTTGCTGATGTAGTAACTTCTACAACTCACAAAGTATTTAGAAGCGCGAGAGGTGGAATAATTTTAACTAATAGAGAAGATTTATCAAAAAAATTTAATTCTGCAGTCTTTCCAGGGTATCAAGGTGGGCCTTTAATGCACATAATAGCGGCTAAAGCAGTTGGATTTTTAGAGGCTCTAAAACCTGAATTCCAAGATTATATTAAGTCAGTATTGGCAAATGCTAAAATTTTATCTGAAACATTAAAAAATAATGGATTTAAAATATATTCAGGTGGTACAGATACCCACTTGATGTTAGTTGATTTAAGACCATTTGGAGTTAAAGGTAACATTGCATCAGACAGCTTATCAAGAGCGAATATTACATGTAACAAAAATGGTATTCCATTTGATAAGGAAAGTCCTATGATTACATCAGGTATAAGATTAGGATCGCAAGCTGCTACAACAAGAGGTTTCGGTTTAAAAGAATTTGAAAAAATTGGAGAACTAATTACAAAAACTATTAAGGGTCTTGAAAAGAACCCGTCTGATAATAGTAAAATTGAAGAAGAAGTACGTAATGAAGTTATAGATTTGTGTAGTAAATTTCCTATATACAAACATTTGAGATAAAACTTTTTATTATGATTTGTCCGTGTAAAAAAGGGGAAACGTCAGTTGTCGATTCAAGACCAACAGAAGATGGCACTGCAATTAGAAGAAGAAGACTTTGCACTACATGTGGAGAGAGATTTACTACATTTGAAAGAGTTCAAATTAGAGAACTATTTGTAGTCAAAAAAAATGGAAGAAAATCACCTTTTGATAGAGATAAATTATCAAAATCAATTTACATAGCATTAAAAAAAAGACCTATAGACACTGATACAGTGGAAAAATTTATAACAAAAATATCTAGATCATTAGAGGAAATTGGACAAAGTGAAATATCTTCAAGCACAATAGGGACAATGGTTATGGATGGCTTAAAAGAGCTAGACCCTGTAGCTTATGTAAGGTTTGCATCAGTTTATAGAAATTTTCGAGAAGAAAAAGATTTCGTACAATTTGTGGACAAAATCGATGTCTTCAAAAAGAGATAAATCAAAGAATAAAAATAAAAAATTTATGCGGCTTGCCTTAAATTTAGCAAGACAAAATTCTGGCTTAACAGGATCAAATCCATCTGTAGGGAGTGTTATTGTCAAGAATGATGAAATAATTTCAGTTGGAATTACAAGTCTTGGTGGCAGACCTCACTCAGAAACAAATGCTATAAAAAATTGTAAACATAACTTAAAAAATTCAACTTTATACGTTTCACTTGAGCCCTGTAACCATTATGGAAAAACCCCACCTTGTACTAATCTGATAATTAAGTCTGGTATTAAAAAAGTTTATTATGCAATAGATGATGTAGATCCTAGAACATCAAACAAATCATTCAATATTTTTAAAAAAAAAAATGTTAAAGTCATAAAAAATTTTTTATTAAAGGATGCAAAAAAATTATACAAATCATACTTTATTACAAAATCAAAAAAAATCCCTTATATAGTTGGAAAAATTGCTACATCTAATGACAATTATATAAAATCTAAAAAAAAATATATAACTAACAAATATTCATTAAAAGTATCTCATTTACTAAGATATAAAAATGACGGCGTGCTAATAAGCTATAAAACGGCAAACTCTGATAATCCTAAACTGAATTGTAGGATTGATGGATTAGAAAATTTTAGTCCGAAAAGATTTATAATTGACAAAAATCTTAATTTAAAGCAGAACCTATATTTAATAGATACAGCAAAAAATCATAAAACTTATATTTTTTATAATAAATCAACGAGTAATAAAAAAAAAAAATTTAATAAAAAAGGAGTCAAATTAATTAAAATGAAACTTAATAAAGAGGGTAATTTTAATTTATTATCAATAGTTAAAAAAATTTATAGTTTAGGAATTAGCTCTTTATTAATTGAAGGAGGAATTAAATTAACAGGTAATTTTATTAAATCAAAACTAATGAATGAATTTTATTTATTTAAAAGTAAAAAAAAATTAAATAAAAATGGAAAACTTAGTATGTCAAAACTAAAACCAAAACTTTCAAAATATTTTAAATTTAAAGAAAATGTAGATACCTATTTAGAGAATGATAAATTAACTAGATATTATTAATATTATGTTTAATGGAATTATATACAAAACAGGTAAAATAAAAAAAATTTTTAAGAGTAATAAAGGATTAAATATATTTATAAGTTCAAATTTAAATTTAACTAAAAAAAATCTTGGTATGTCAGTTGCTTGTGATGGAGTTTGTTTAACTCTAATATCAGTTAGTAATAAATTATCTGAATTTTATTTATCAAATGAAACTATTAAAAAATCAAAATTTAAACACTTAAAATTTGGTGATCAAATCAATTTAGAATTGCCTCTTAAATTTGGTCAAGACATTTCCGGTCATATATGTCAAGGGCATGTAGATACCACAGCAAAACTTTCTAAGATTACAATAGAAAATAAATCTTTGATATTTAAATTCAGAATTAATAAAAGTTTTATTAAAGATCTAGTTCAAAAAGCTTCAATTTTAATAAATGGTGTCTCATTAACTATTTCAAAAATAACTAAAATTGGCTTTGAAATATGGGTAATTCCACATACTTTAAAACTAACAAATTTATCAAAATTGAAAAAAGGTGATCTGGTCAATGTTGAGATTGATATTTTATCAAAATATGTAAAAAAACATCTTAATGAAAAAAAAAAATTTTAGTTCTATACAAGACATTATTAACACAGTAAAAAAAAATGGCATGTTTATACTTGTTGATGATGAGAGCAAGCATGAAGAAATGGAGAATGAAGGCGATTTAGTAATTTCAACATCAGCGGTAAATCCCAAAAATATAAATTTTATGGCAAAGTATGCCAGAGGTTTGATTTGCTTAGCCATGGATAATGCGCAATCAAAAAAACTTGATTTAACTTTAGCATCACCAATAAACCAATCAAGAAGCAAAACTGCTTTTACTTATTCTATCGAAGCAAAAAAAGGAGTTACTACTGGAATATCTGCATATGACAGATCAAGAACAATTAAAGTAGCGTCAAAAAAAAATGCAAGTAGAAATGATATCGTGTCTCCTGGTCATGTCTTTCCTGTTATAGCTAGAGATGGTGGCGTACTTGTTAGAGCAGGACACACAGAAGCATCAGTTGATATATCTAAACTAGCAAAAAAAAATAACTCTGCTGTTATATGTGAAATAATGGCTGACGATGGAAAAATGGCTACTGGTAAAACCTTATTTAATTTTGCAAAAAAACACAAACTTAAAATTGCTAAAATAGAGGATTTAATCTCCTATAGACTAAAAAGAGAGAAGTTAATTAAGCTTAAAAAAACTTCTTCAATAATGGTTCAGAATCAAAAGTTTAAAATTAAGATTTATGAAAATTTAATCGATGGATCAGAAAATTTTGCTTTAGTAAAAGGAAATTTAAAAAAAGGAACAATTCCTAGACTTAGGGTAATTTCTTCAAATGTTGTTCAAAATTATTTAATAAATCATAAATTGCCAAATGCTTTTGAAAAGACAATTACTTATTTTAAAAAATATAATAACTGTGTTTTAATTTTTATAAGAGATCCAAATCTTAAGTCAGTTACTCAGACATTAAAACAATATAAAAGTAAAAACTTTTATAAGAAAGGACAAGATAAGCTTATTAGAAATTATGGAATTGGTGCACAAATAATTAAATCATTAAACATCAAAAATATGATATTAGTAACAAGATCTAGAAAAAAAGTTATAGGCTTAGAAGGATATGGAATTAAAATTATCAAACAGGAAATTATAAAATGAGAAAAAAAATCTTAATCGTTGTTTCTGATTATTATAAGAATATTGCTGCCAATTTAATTAATTCTGCTAAATTATATTTGGAAAAAAAATCATCTTTAAGCATAAATTTAATCAAAGTTCCTGGTGTGTTTGAAATACCTGTTACAATTTCAAAAAATATCAAAAAATATGATGCATTTATCTCTTTAGGATGTGTTATTAAAGGCGATACTCCTCATTTTGATTTTATTTCGTACTCGACTACTAATGCTATTATGAATTTATCCATAATCAATAAAAAACCTATTGGTAATGGAATAATAACTTGTTTAAACATGAAACAGGCAAAAGCTCGTGGAAAAAAAGGGAAAGAAGCTGCACATGCCATCTATTCAGTATTAAATCAATAATATGAATTTGTATTATAGTCCAAAAAACAATCCAAGAGTTATAGTAATTCAAAAACTTTATGGAAGATTTTTTAATAATGATGTAAATTTAACTTTTCCAAAGCATAGGTTTAAGAAATTTATTAAAGATGTTGTTAATGGAACAATTGAAAGAGACGAAGTTATTCGAGAAGAGATCTCAATGCATTTGAATTTAGATTTAGATATAGGTAAGTTGGATAAAGTTTTTCAAGTGATCATAAAAAGTGCTATCTTTGAACTTTTGTATAAACCCAAAATATCCAGTAAAATTATAATAAATGAATATTTAAAAGCATCAAATTTTTTTATAGAGAATAGTCAAACAAAATATCTAAATGCATTGTTGGATAAAATATCTAAAAGAATAAGAAATTCAAATGGATGAATTTGAATTAATAAAAAAGTATTTTCAAAAAATTTCAAAAAATAATAATGGTGCAAAAGAGTTAAATGAAGATGTTTTTTTTGATAGAAAAAAAGGTTTAGTTGTATCAATAGATACATACAATGAGGGAATTCATTTTCCTAATTTTAAATATCCAAATTTAGTCATAAAAAAAATTATTAGATCTTCAATATCAGATTTAATCGCTAAAGGTGTTGAGCCTAAATATTATTTTATTTCCGCATGTGGATGCAAAAAAAAATTTACAAAAAAAAACTTAATGATTATGAGTAATTCATTAAGACAAGAACAAAAAAAATATAATTTAAAACTATCTGGTGGTGATACAACTAATTTTAATAAAATTTCTTTTTCTGTTACAACTGTAGGATTTGCAAAAAGAATTGTTGAAAGAAATAAATCGAAATTATATGACGATATTTATATTACTGGAAATATTGGTGATAGTTTTCTAGGTCTAAATATAATAAACAAAAAAAAAAAAATTAACTCTAAACTAAAAAAATACTTTATAAAAAAATATTATTGTCCGGATTTACCACACAAAATTTCCAAAGAAATACACAAATTTGCAAACTCCTCCATAGATGTTTCTGATGGTTTAATTTCTGATATGAGCAAACTTATTAATAAACAAAATTTGTCTTTTGAAATCGATATAAATAAAATCCCTATATCAAATGCTTTAAAACTTTACCTAAAAAAATCTAAAGAGCTAAAACAAAAATTTATATTTAATGGTGATGATTATCAGATTCTTTTTACTTCCTCTAAAAAAAATAGATCAATGATTAAATCCTTAGGAAAACGTATGAATCAAAAAATAACAATAATCGGTAATATAAATAATAGTTTTAAAAATAATTCTATTAAACTTTCTAATAAACCCCTAAATCTTAGTAAATTTCAAGGATATTCTCATAAGTTTTAATAAGTTAAATATTGCCTTTTGTCTCTTTTTTTGTAATGTCCGATTTTTATTAATTACTAATTAAAATACAATTAAAGGAAAATATGGACGCTTCAGCATTAAGTATACTTCAGATTATTATATTGGCAGGATTATTATCTATTGTTTACGGTTTTTTTACAGGAAAGAATATTTTGAGTGCAAGTGCAGGTAATAGCAAAATGCAAGAAATTGCTTCCGCTATTCAGATTGGAGCAAAAGCATATTTAAACAGACAATACAAAACAATTGCCATAGTGGGTGTGGTTGTTTTGGTTATAATTAGTTTTGCTTTTAGTGTTTTAGTAGGAATTGGTTATTTAATAGGTGCATCGTTGTCTGGAATAGCTGGCTACGTTGGTATGCTCGTTTCAGTTCAAGCAAATGTAAGAACTGCTGAAGCCGCAAGAAAAGGACTATCACAAGGTCTTTCGATTGCATTTAGATCTGGGGCTGTAACTGGTATGTTAGTTGCTGGTTTAGCGCTATTATCAATAGCGGTTTATTATTATTTACTTTTATCTTTTGGTATCGATGAAAGGGAAATTGTAAATGCATTAGTTGCATTAGGATTCGGTGCTTCATTAATTTCTATTTTTGCAAGATTGGGTGGAGGAATTTTTACTAAAGGTGCTGATGTAGGTGCTGATTTAGTTGGAAAAGTTGAAGCTGGTATACCTGAGGATGATCCTAGAAATCCCGCTGTTATAGCTGATAATGTGGGAGATAATGTTGGCGATTGTGCTGGAATGGCTGCTGATTTATTTGAAACATATGCTGTCACAATAGTTGCAACGATGGTCTTATCTTCAATTTTTTTTCATGGAAATCTCAATATGATGATTTACCCCTTGTCGATTGGTGGCGCATGTATTTTAACGTCTATAATTGGCACTTTCTTTGTTAAACTGGGTAATTCAAAAAATATAATGCACGCACTTTATAAAGGCTTTATTGTAACTGCTATAACATCACTAATAATTTTATACCCAATAACAGACTACGTATTAGGTCTAGAAAAAATTTATAATATTTCAGAAAAATCATTTACTGGCATGAGTTTGTATTATTGTGGCGTAATTGGTTTAGTTATAACTGGACTTCTTATATGGGTTACTGAATATTATACTGGGACTAATTATCGTCCCGTTAAAAGCGTTGCTTCATCATCTACAACAGGACATGGCACAAATGTGATACAAGGACTAGCTGTTTCTATGGAAGCTACTGCAATCCCCGCTCTAATTATTGTTGGTGGTATACTTTTAACTAATTACATTGCCGGTCTTTTTGGTATAGCAATTGCTGTAACAACTATGTTGGCCCTAGCGGGAATGGTAGTTGCTCTCGATGCTTATGGACCCGTAACTGATAATGCTGGTGGAATTGCTGAGATGTCAAATTTACCTAAAAATGTTAGAAAAACAACAGATGCATTAGATGCTGTGGGCAATACAACAAAAGCAGTAACAAAAGGTTATGCAATTGGTTCTGCGGGTTTGGGTGCTTTAGTTTTATTTGCTGCTTATACTGAGGATATAAAACATTTTTCTAAAATTAGTGGTTCAAAATTAGAAAATATAGTTGTAACATTTGATTTATCAAATCCATTTGTTGTAGTTGGATTGCTTGTTGGAGGTATGCTTCCTTATTTATTTGGATCTATGGGTATGCAGGCAGTTGGTAGAGCAGGTGGGGCTGTTGTTATAGAGGTTAGAAGACAATTTAAAAAAATTCCAGGTATAATGAAACGTAAATCAAAACCTGATTATGGAAAATTAGTAGATTTACTAACAAAAGCAGCAATTAAGGAGATGGTTATACCATCACTTTTACCTGTTCTATCACCAATTGTTTTATATTTGTTTATTTTACCTATTGGAGGTCAAGTTGCTGCATTATCTGCAGTTGGTGCAATGTTGCTAGGTGTCATTATTACCGGTTTATTCGTTGCTATATCTATGACTGCTGGCGGTGGTGCTTGGGATAATGCAAAAAAATATATTGAAGATGGAAACTTTGGTGGAAAAGGTTCAGAAGCACATAAAGCTGCTGTAACAGGTGATACAGTAGGTGATCCTTATAAAGATACAGCGGGTCCTGCTGTTAATCCAATGATTAAAATTACTAATATAGTAGCGCTTTTATTATTAGCAGTTATAGCTGGTTAAATTTACCTATTCTTTTTTAGCCTATTTCTAATGGGGTCATTAATTTTTTGTCTAACACTAATAAGTATTTTGCTTAAAAAATCACTGCTTGCAAATGTATTTTCAGTTTCTAATTGAGAAATTTTGACATTGTTCATTTTTGTAAGATCATAAAGTTCCATTTCATAGAGAATACCTCTATCATTAACTTTAAGTACCAGAAGATTGTTTGAGGCAAGTTTCTCTTTTCCAATAGTAAATACAGATGAATTGCTAACTTTTCTCTCAATATATATCCATGTGTTTGGGTCTAACTCGCTTTTTGTTGATGGCGGACCTAAAATATTTAATATATCGTTACTATTTGTTGCATTTAAAACAAGTTTACTACTTTTTTTATTTAAATTTTTTATACCATGAGTTTTTTTTACATCTTTAAAAGAACAATTTGAAGTGATAACTAATATAGTTAATATTAAAATTTTTTTCATGACAATATATAATACAAATCTTTATAACAATTTTGTTAAAATTTCTAGAAATAATCAATTATATGAAAACTTTACCTTACAGGATAGCTTTTCTGATAGGTTAACAATTTTATTATTGCATTTTGCTTTCTTGATGAAATATAAAAAAAATTTATATAAAATTGATATATTGCAAAAAACACATGATGTTTTTTTCAAATCTTTGGAGTCTGATATCCGTGAAACTGGGCACGGTGATGTAACGGTAAATAAAAAAATGAAAGATTATCTCAATAAATTTTATGACATATTGGGTAGAATTCATAATTGGGATGATTTAACAGTATCTGAAAAGTCTAATATAATAAATAATATTTTAGATATAAATACTTCTAGTGACAATTTAATCCAATATTTTGATCAATTCGTTATGCTAGTAAAAAATAAGACTTTAAATTATTTCTCAAAAGGTGTAATAAGCATAAAATTTTAAAATTATGGCTGTTCCAAAAAGAAAAACTACAAGATCAAGAGCTGGCAAGAGAAGATCACATATAAAAATATCACCTAAAAATATTATTGAAGATAAAAAAAGTGGAGAATATAGACTGTCACACCACCTGGATCCTAAAACTGGCATGTATAAAGGTAGACAAATATTAGATCCAGAAGAATAAATACTTTATAATAAAATAATGAACAACAAAGTAACTATTGCTGTTGATGCAATGGGTGGTGATGGATCACCCAAAAAAGTTATAGATGGAATTTTAGATCATTTCAAAAAAAGCTCTAATGTAAAGTATTTAATTTTCGGCAATAAAAATAAAATAGAACAATTATTACCTAAAAATATTCCTAAAGAGTCATTCAATGTTTTTCATACAGATAATGTTGTTGAAGGCAAAGATACACCACTTGGAGCAGCAAAAAGAGGAAAAGACACCAGTATGTGGTTATCAATTCAAAGTGTTAAAGATAAAAAAGCTGATATTGTAATTTCAGCAGGTAACACAGGAGCTCTCCTTGTTATTGCAAAACTTAATTTAAAAATGATTGAAAATATTGACAAGCCAGCACTTTCTGCGATATGGCCTAATAAAAAAGGAATGAGTGTTGTACTAGATTTAGGTGCGAATATTGAGTGTAATGAAAAAAATTTAATTGATTTTGCAATTATGGGATCATCATTATTTAAATCGTTATATCCTGAGGAAATTGCCAAAGTAGCTTTGTTGAATATAGGTTCGGAAGAAATTAAAGGTAATGAAATAATTAAAAGCACTTATCAAAAAATGAACCAAATAAATAGTAAAGACTTTGAGTTTAAAGGTTTTATTGAAGGGAACGAGCTTATGAACGGCGATGTAAATGTTATTGTAGCTGATGGTTTTACAGGAAATGTAGCTTTAAAAACTGCAGAGGGTACGGCTAATTTTATAACAAATGAATTAAAAAAAGCGATGAGTAATAATTTTTTAGGTAAAATTTCAAGTTTAATTAATATAAGTAATTTAAAAAAATTTAAAAATAGACTGGATCCTAGATTATACAACGGTGCAATTTTATTAGGATTAGATTCGCCAGTTATAAAAAGTCATGGAGCAACGGATTATATAGGTTTTTCAAACTCTCTTTCGGTGTGTGAAAAGATTATTAAAGGTGGGCTTATTAATAAAATTAAAAATAATCTCTGATGAGAAAAAATTTAACCAAAAATGATATTGTTAAAAGTATTTATATGCAAGTTGGTTTCCCCAAGAAAGTCATAGATGAAATTCTTTATGATATAATTAATTTGATTATTGATGGAATCAAAAAAGATAAGAAATTAAAAATAACAAATTTTGGAACATTTGTTTTAAGAGAAAAGAAAAGTCGTATTGGAAGAAATCCTAAAACTAAAGTAGAAAATATAGTTAAGGAGAGAAAAGTAGTATTATTTAAGCCATCGAAAGATTTTAAAAAATTTGTTAATATAGCTAATGATTCAAAATGATGAAAAATATTATTCTATAAGCGAAGTTGCTAAGATACTAAATTTAATTGATCAAAAAACAGGAAAAATTAATACTCATACTTTAAGATTTTGGGAAAAGAATTTTAAACAAATCAAACCAAAAATTTTTTCAGGCAGAAGAAGATTATATAATAGTTCGGATATAAAAATTCTTAAACGTATAAAATACCTCTTAAAAGATAAAGGTATGACTCTACTAGGTGCAAAAAAGCACCTGAATGAGGAAAAATCAAAACTTGACGAACTTAATAAAGATCATATAAACACAAAAAATAATTTAAAAATAAAAATTAAAAATATTTCAAACTTAATAAATAAATTAAAAGAATAATAAATGGCAAAAAAAACCCACATTAAAGTTAGATTGGTTCCTGAAAACAAACCTGATAGCCCATTTTTTTATTATGTAAAGAAACCAGCAGGTGGGGAAAAGGCTAAAATAAAACTTAAAGCTAAAAAATACAATCCTGCTTCAAGGAAGCATGAAGTCTTTATTGAAAAAAAACTTCCACCTCATAGTAAATAAACTATTTTTTTTTTTTAAAATTTCTTTTTTCGTAATCAATGTATGCTAAAATCATATTATTCCATATTTTATTTGTAATTTTTGGATCAATATTATTTTTAATTGATTTTATTCTTATATTTTTTAATATTTTTTTGATTCTTTTTTTATCTACAATTTGATTTTTTTTATCTTTAAGTGCTAAAACTTTTTCAACTAGTTTAGTCCTTTTTTTAATAATTTTAATAAGTGAATTATCAAGTCTATCTAGATCTGATCTTATTTTGCCTAATTTTTTTCTATTTAATGGCGACATTTATATAATTGGATTATTAAAAAATTATTATATTTATGCTTATATGTATACAGAAAATACAAAAATAAATAATCAAATATCTATATGGTTAATTTTGATGTTTATTATAATTTCTATAATGATAGTGGTTGGGGGTTTAACAAGGTTAACCGACTCGGGTCTATCTATAACACAATGGGAATTATTTTCGGGTTCTATTCCACCACTAAATGAAAGTGATTGGATTATATATTTTAATCTTTATAAAAAAATTCCTGAATTTACAATTCAAAATTATGATATGTCGATGAGTGAATTTAAGATTATTTTTTGGTGGGAATGGGGACACAGATTCCTTGGCAGGCTAATTGGAATTTTTTATTTATTTCCATTAATTTACTTTTCTTTTAAAGTTAAAATTTCAAAATTATTAAATTTATATTTTATTTTCTTTCTGATTTGTTTTCAGGGATTTATTGGATGGTATATGGTTAGTAGTGGTTTGGTTGACAGAGTAGATGTGAGTCATTTCAGACTTTCAATCCATTTAGTTTTGGCTTTTTTAATTCTATCTCTTATTTTTCATAATTTTCTAAAAATTAAAGTAAATCACAATGTTGAAAGCAAAATCCACATATTTTTTCCAATAATATTTTTATTTTTAATATTTATTCAGATATCGATCGGGGCGTTTGTTTCAGGTATGGATGCAGGTAAAATTTATAATTCCTGGCCATTAATGGGTAATTCATATTTTCCTAATGACAATAATATATACAATCTTTTTAAAATATCTGCTTTTAGCGATCCATCTCTAGTTCAATTTATTCACAGAAACTTAGCATATTTTATTTGTTTTTATTATATTCTAGTTTTTTATAAAATTTACAAAAATAAAATGTATGATCTTTATAATTCTATAAATTTTTTGGGATTATTTATAATTATACAGGTTGTATTAGGTATTTTTACAATTATATTTGGTGCACAAATATATATAGCATCTATGCACCAAATAAGTTCAATTTTTTTAGTCAGCTCATGTATTTATTTTTATTATATAAATACAAATATTAACTCACAGCCTTAAGATTTGGTTTTCCAGATGCTCCTAATGCTTGATCTAGATCAGCAATAATATCATCAGGATGTTCTATACCTATAGACAATCTAACATAACCAGGAGTAACACCAGCTGCAAGCAACTCTTCTTCTGTAAGTTGACTATGCGTAGTTGTTGCAGGATGTATAGCTAAACTTCTTGCATCACCTATATTTGCAACATGGTAAAACATTTTTAATGCTTCTATAAACTTTTTACCAGCTTCTACTCCGCCTTTTACTTCAATACCCACTAGAGCACCATTTCCACCTTTAAAGTATTTTTTTGCTCTTTCTCCAACTGCTCCTTTATGAAGAGTAGGGTATATAACTCTGTCAACACTTTTATGTTTGGTTAAAAAATCAACAACTTTTTGTGCATTAGAACAGTGTTGTTTCATTCTAAGTGGAGCAGTTTCAAGACCCTGTATAATTCCCCATGCATTGTCTGGTGCCAATGGTGCTCCTAAATCTCTTAATAAACAAACTCTAGCTCTTACTGCAAAAGCAACATTTGCTCCAGTAAGTTGTGGAACTACTTCACCCCATTTTGCTCCACCATAGCTCATATCTGGTTCATTAAACATTGGTTGTCTTTTTGGATCTGCAGTCCAATCAAAATTTCCACCATCTACAAGACATCCACCTATAACAGTTCCATGACCACCAATAAATTTAGTCAATGAATGAACTACTATAGCAACACCATGTTCAAGTGGTTTGCATATAACAGGTGCAGCAGTGTTGTCCATTATTAAAGGTATGTTATGCTTTCTACCAATATCAGACACTTCTTTCATTGGGAATACTCTTAAATATGGGTTAGGCAGCGTCTCTGCATAAAAACATCTGGTTCTATCATCAATAGCTTTTTCAAAGTTTTTTGGATCTGATGGATCAGCATATCTAACTTCAATACCTAGCTTTTTTAATGTATGTGTAAATAAATTTACAGTTCCACCATATAAATCTGTCGAACTAACAAAGTTATCACCTGATTGGCAGCAGTTTAGTATGGCAAATGTTGATGCAGCTTGTCCTGAACCAACTGTAACACATGCTAGTCCTCCCTCAAGTGCAGCAACTCTTTTTTCTAATACATCATTTGTTGGATTCATAATTCGTGTATAAATGTTTCCAAACTCTTTAAGACCAAATAAATTAGCTGCATGATCAGTGTTATTGAATTGATATGATGTTGTTCTATATATTGGCACTGCTACAGCTGTAGTAGAAGGGTCACTTCTATATTCACCACCATGCAATGCGATTGTTTCTGGATTTTTTGACATATTATCTTCCTTTCATGTATTTTAAGATTTTATTGTATTATGAAAAGCCAATGTTTATCAAGTAAGAAAAGCCTCGTAAAAACTAATTTTATATCATTAATTATAGTTAAAAATTGACATTAATTACATTTCTAAGTATTAATCCGGCATTCATGACAAAATTTGTTAAAAAAGATGAGATTAATAGTAACTGGTATGAAATTGACGCAGCAGATGCTGTTGTAGGAAGATTAGCTACAATTATATCTAAAATTATTAGAGGAAAAAATAAAACAAATTACACGCCTCATATGGATAATGGTGATTTTGTAGTAGTTAAAAATATTGAAAAAATTAAGTTTACAGGAAAAAAATTTACAAATAAAAAATATTATAAACATACTGGTCACCCAGGTGGCATTAAAGAAACTACACCTGAAAAGATATCAGAAAAAAAACCTGGTGATGTTTTAAAATTAGCTGTAAGAAGAATGTTACCTGGAGGTGCTTTAGCAAAAAAACAACTCTCAAAATTAAAAATTTACATTGGTAAAGATCATCCTCACTCATCGCAAAGTCCAAAAGTTATTGATATAAACAAATTAAATAGTAAAAATCATATTAGAAATTAATTTATGAATGAAGTAGTTGAAAATAATGATAATTCAAAAATAAGTTTTAAAGATAGCAAATATGCTACTGGCCGAAGAAAGACATCTATTGCGAAAGTCTGGCTAAAAAAAGGAAGTGGAAAAATTTTAATAAATGGAAAAAAATACGACAATTACTTCACCAGAGATACACACAAAATGAAATTACTAAGAACTTTTGAAATAATAAATCAACCTACAGATTATGATGTTAAATGTAATGTGAAAGGCGGTGGGTTAACTGGTCAGATAGGAGCTGTAGTTCACGGTATATCAAAAGCGTTATTGCTTTTTGATTCGAATCTTAAATCAACTCTTAAAAAAGAAAAACTGACAACTAGAGACTCTAGAGCTGTAGAAAGAAAAAAATACGGTCATAGAAAAGCCAGAAGAAGTTTTCAGTTTTCTAAAAGATAATTTTTTTTTCTTTATTAACTGTTATAATAAAAAATGACCAAGCTTAATGTATTAATTGCGGGATCAACAGGTTACATTGGTATCGAACTTGTTAAAATTCTATCGAAGCATAAGAATGTAGAAATCAAATATTTATGTGGAAATAGTTCTGTAGGAAAAAGTATTTCTCACTTCGACAAATCCTTTAATTCTAAAAAATTACCAAAAATAGTAAAGTTTAAAAAAAATCTACTAAAGGATGTTGATGTAATATTTACTGCTTTGCCAAATGGTCAGGCTCAAGATATTTCAAAAATTATGATCAAAGACAATGTATTAATTGATATAGCTGCTGATTTTAGATTAGATAGTTCTAATTATTATTTTAAATGGTACAAACAAAAACATAGAGCTCCACAAAATATAAATAAAAGTATTTATTCATTGCCTGAATTTGCTAATGATAAAATTAAAAAATATAAAATCATATCTTGTCCAGGATGCTATCCAACATCTATATTATTGCCATTAATACCTATAATTAAAAAAAAAATGATTAATTTAAAAAATATAGTTATAGACTCCAAATCTGGCTATTCCGGAGCTGGTAGAAGTGTTCACAAAAAGTATAAAAATAAAAATTTATATCAATCTATAAAGGCATATGGAGTCGGTTTTCATAGACATAATTCTGAAATTGAACAGGAAATTAAAAAAATAATTAATAATAAAAAACTTTATCTTACATTTACTCCACATTTAAGCCCTATGTTTAAAGGAATTCTTAGTACAATTTATATTGAAACTAAAAATAAATACAATTTACATGATATTAATAATGAAATTATCAAAACGTTTAAAAATAAAAAATTTGTGCGTATAAAAAAACCTAACACTTATATAAGTACGAATGATGTTATTAACACTAATTTTTGTGATATATCGATATGTAAAACTAAGTTTAAAAATAGATTTGTAATATTATCAGCTATAGATAATTTAATTAAAGGTGGTTCTGGTCAAGCAGTGCAAAATATGAACATCAGATTTAATTTACCTGAAAATAGGGGCTTACAATGAAATATTTTTTTTTCCTTCTATTTTTTTTTTGGATCACATTATCAAATGCAAGCTCAATAAATAACGAATCTAAAAAAAAATGTATAAATGAATTTTTATTACCATGTTCATCAAATGAGAAATTAACTCGTGTTAAAACTGAAAATAAAAAAAACATTAAATTAAAAATAAAAAATGATATTAAAAAAGATAAGAAGAATTTAAACATTCCTAAAAGATTTGAGGAAAAAATTGTTACTAAAAATAGGAATTTATCAAAAAAAAAATTAATTGTGCGAAATAAAATTGTATTATTTACTGATGTTCCAAATACAGATTTAGATAAAAATATGTCATTTAATAAATTTGAATCACAAGTAATTAAATATAGTGATAAAAATGATTTTCCAGATATAAATGAATAATTATGAATAAAACAGTCAATATTGCAATAGTTGGTTTGGGCCAGATAGGTAATTTTCTATACAATGAAATAAATAAAAAAAGGAAAGAAATAAAAATTAAGACAGGAAAAAATATAAAAATTATAGCAATTTCTGCCAAAAATCCAAAAAAGAAAAGAAAATTTAATATTAATAAAAAAATTTTTTTTAAGAATCCAATTGAAATCATCAGAAAAAAAAAGATTGATATTCTATTTGAGGTAATTGGTACTCCAGATGGTATTTCAAAAAAGATAGTAGAGATGTGTATAAAAAAAAAAATTCATGTAATAACACCTAATAAAGCACTTATATCCAAACATGGAAATAAATTGTCAAAATTGGCAGAAAAAAATAAAATTAACCTAGAATTTGAAGCTTCTGTAGCAGGCGGTATACCAGTTATAAGAACTATCAAAGAAGGTTTAGCAACTAATACAATTAATAAAGTATATGGGATACTTAATGGTACTTGCAATTACATATTGTCTGAAATGGAAAATACAAAGGACAATTTTAAAAATGTTCTTAAAAAAGCTCAATATTTAGGTTATGCTGAACAAGGTAACCCTAAACTTGACTTAAATGGTTATGATGCATTTGCGAAGGTAAGAATATTATCATCATTAGCATTCAATAAAAAAATATCACATGCCAAGTGCTTAATGGATGGTATAGAAAATATTGAATACAAGGATATTGAAATAGCTAGTCAATTAAATTTTAGAATTAAACTTTTAGGTATTACTGAATTAATTGAGAATCAGTTATTTGAAAGAGTTCATCCGTGTTTAGTAAAAAAAAATAGTTATATAGGAAATGTAAATGGAGTTATGAATGCTGTGATTCTTAATGGTCAACCAATTGGTGAAAGTATTTTACAAGGTGAGGGCGCTGGACCTGGCCCAACTTCGTCAGCTTTAATGTCAGATCTTCTATCAATATTGAGGGGTAATATAAAATATCCTTTTGGTATCAGCGATAAGGAGAGAAAAAAACCTAAACCTTATGACATAAGAAAATATTTAAACTCATTGTACTTCAGATTTGAAGTAAAGGACAAGCCAGGTGTGTTGTCACTAATCACAAAACAATTAGCTAATTACAATATTTCAGTTGAGAGACTTGTTCAAATTCCGGATCATAAAAATAAAACTGCCTCAATTGTGATTATAACGCATAAATCTAGTGAGAATAACGCTCAAAATTGTATGAAATTGTTTAGAAGCAACAAATACATATTAAAAAAACCAACTTTAATTAGACTCCTATAGCTCGGAGTATATGGACAATAAAAAATTAATTGTAAGAATTGCCGAAGGTATAGGTAATCAGCTTTTTATGTATGCAAATGGCTATGCATTATCAAAAAAAATTAATTATGATTTATTTATTGATCCCGAAAGCGCTTACTTTAAAAAAAAGGATTTAAGAAAATTTGAATTAAATAATTTTAATATAACAGCAAAATCAGCAGATAATAAAGATAAATTTAATAATAACTTATTAAATATCAAAAGACTTTTTTTAAAAAAAATTGATAAATATACTAGAAATAAAAGATTTATAATTGAGAATAGAAATAAGGAAAAAAATACCAAATATTCTGAGTTTGACTTATCAAATTTATCAAACAAAGTCTATGTAGAGGGTAACTTTGAAAGTGAAAAATATTTTAAAAATTATAAGAATGATCTAAAAAAAGAATTTCTACTTAAAAACGACCATAAGTTTCAAAATAATGAGTATTATGATATAATTAAGAAAAATAATAATAATGTAATTTCAATATGTATACGAACTAATAGGTTTTCTGAAAGAATTGTTAACAAAAATGATCAAACCTCAATAAATAAATCAAATGAATTTACTAAAGATACTATTTCGTACGTCAAACGAGCTATTGATCAAATTGAATTAAAAATAAAAAATCCAATATTTCTATTATGGAGCAATGATTTTACAAATCTAAGAGAATATTTTCCAGAAAATAAATTCATATTTGTTGAAAATAATATTCATAAGTCTTTGACAGACTTTTATCTATTGACTAAATGTAAAAACTTTATAGTTGGTCCAACATCATTTCATTGGTGGCCAGCTTGGTTAAATGTTTCAAATAATTCTATAGTTTTTAGACCAATGAATATAAATAATTCAAAAAATCATGATTTTTGGCCAGAAAATTGGGTTTCTATTTAATTTTTATTTATTAGAAAATTATAGTTTAACTTTACTTAATGCATTATTTTTAAATATATTTGCTTCTCGGATATATCTTCTTACCATTTGTGCATTTTTATGTCCTGTCGTTGCCATTATACTTCTTTCATCAGCGCCAGATTCTGCCGCAACAGTTGCAAATCCTGATCGTAAACTATGACCAGCAAAATTATTATTCTCAATACCCGCTAAATTTAAGTATTTCTTAATTAATAGGACTACAGATTGATCTGTTAATCTCTTGTCTGTTAAATGAGATCCTTTTGTAAACCTTCTAAATATTGGTCCAGATTTTATTTTAGAAATTTTTATCCATTTCCTTATATTTAATACAGGACAATAATTTTCATTAGTAAAGTAGGGTATACCTTTTATCATTCCCTCGCCGAATTGATCTGTTTTTGATCTTTTTAAAGTTATTTTTAGCCCCTCAGAAACAAATTCTAAGTCTTCTAAATCTATTGACATTAGCTCAGTTCGTCTAAAACCACCTCCAAAGCCAATGAGTATAATTGATTTGTCTCTTATTTTTTTTATTTCTTCTATTTTTTGTTGATCTATTACATTAATAATCGATTTTAAATGACTGATTAATAATGGTTTTTTTCCTTTTTGAATGCTACCTTTTATTCTTTTAATTCCCATTAAATTTTCCACTATAATTGGGTGTTTAGTATCTAAGTAATGACCTTTTAGCTTATGAACCATGCTAATTGATACCAATCTTCTTCTTAATGTGCTGATTTTTGAATTTTTTGACAGATGCGTTAGATACAAAGATACGATTTTTTCTTCTGAGGGTATAGAATTAAAGCTATGTTTGGCACAGAAAGCTGCAAAATGTCTAAAGTCCGATTTATAGGCCCTTAAAGTATTATTTGCTTTTGAATTCTTGAGATTATTTAATGTTGCCTCATGAAGTGATTTTAAGTCAGTTGTCAGTTCATTCATATAATTAGTATTGATAACAATTAATTATCAATAGTAATAATATAACTCATTTTGAATGTCAAACAAATAATGTAAATATAAATAATGCCAAAATATATTATTATAGGATTATTAGTTGTAATTGGAACATTCATAATAATGAACCATTGGCCAAAATTAAAAGACCAAACAAAAAATCGAATATTAATGATTATATTCGGTATTTTTTTCTTTAGTATATTTGTGTTGCTGTACCTGTTAATGTTTTAAGTCAATTTATCACCGTAATTCACATTTGTTAAAAAACATTTAGATTCAACAATAAAGTGATATATACAACCTTTAACGTCTGATATTGTTGAAAAGAATTAAGAGGCAACTCTTAACTGGCCAATTGGGGAAAAGCCGAGAGGTTCAAGCCCAGAGGGCAGAAAGCTCTGCAAAGCAGCGCTAAACATGCAGAGCGAGGGACACGGCGGTAGCGCCTACAACGACGTGTCAAAACTACTGTTCTTTGCACCGTAAAAAGTGCAAGGAAACAGGGTTTTTTTTCATTTACATGATTCTTAAAGGTACAAAATTTCAAATAAAAGTATGGAAATACCTTATGAAAATACCAAAAGGTAAAGTAAAAACCTATAAAGAAGTAGCTAAAGGGATAAAAATGCCTAGATCTGCACGTGCTGTTGCTAATGCATGTGCGAAGAACCCCTATGCACCTAAAGTGCCCTGCCATAGGGTTATCAGATCTGATGGTAGTTTAGGTGGTTTTTCAGCTCCTGGAGGCCTTAAAACCAAGAAAAAACTATTAAAAAAAGAAGGTTTTTCCATTTAGAATCCTTTAATACCAACGTTTTTTTTAATATATATAGATATTTTGTATTCAAATTTATATTTCTCCCTTCAGTTGTACTGTAAATGAGTATATTGCAAAATTAACCCCTTCTATGACCGATTAAATGGTATATTCTATATATGCATTGCTCTAGAATCTAAGCATATCTAAACTTTTCTGAACACCTAAAAACCTCTATTTTTACATAAATTTATATGGTTAATTCTATAAGAAATATTATTTTATATAGTAGAATCTGACTATTTTATTGTGCGAGCATCAAAAAACGTTGATTTATATATATTTTTTTGATCTTTATTGATATTTATCATCCTTTAAATGTAAATTTATTATAATTATAATATAATATTTATTAATTATAATTTAGTTTAAGTATTATAAAATAGGTAATAATTACAATAGTTTAAAATATTAACTTAATGTAAAATATTAAGATAAAGATAACAAATATTTACTATAAAAAAACTAATTATTTTTAAATTCACCTCTGAAGATGTAAATACCTGAAGAAATAATGATGAATAATCCTAAGAAAGTCCATAAATCTGGGAAGTCCTTAAAGATATAGTAACCTAAAATAATGTTTGTAATAATCTCAAAGTATCCAAAAGGCGCTAATTTAGATGCATCAGCATAACTTAATGAATAAATTAAAAGAATATGCCCTAAGCAGGCAAAAATACCCATTATAGCAAGCCATAACCATTGTATATTTGTTGGATTAACCCAAACTAGTGGAACAAATAATGTTGATACAGTGCCCCCTACTATACCAGTTAGTAAAAGTGTTAATAATGGATTGTCTGTTGAGTGAAGTTTCCTGGTAATTATTAAATAAACACCATAAAGACAACCTGTGCCTAAAGCAGCTATTGTAGCTAAATTAAATTCTATGAAACCAGGTCTTATAACAATTAAGCTTCCAATAAATCCAACTATAACTGCTGTCCATTTTTTTATTCCAACTTTTTCTCCTAATAAAATTGGAGATAATGCTGTAGTTACTAGAGGAGCAACAAAAGCAAGTGTTAAAGCTTTTGCCATAGATATAATTGATATTGAATAAAAAAAACAAATATTTGCAGAAAAAAGAGTTAGTCCTCTTAAAATTTGTAATTTAGGATTTTCTGTCCAAGTTAAATTCTTTCTAAAAAAAAAAAATATAAAGGGTAGTGTCCAAAAAACTGTAAAAAAATATCTTGCCCAGGTTATTTGAAAAAATGAAATTTCACTAGATAAATATTTCGCAATTGTGTCCATGAAAGGTAAAATTACCCATGCAGAAAGATTTAAAACAATAGCTTTCATCAAGAAAAGAATCTTAAAGCAAAATAAACAACTATTGGAATAGTAACAAAAGACATAATTGTAGAAACGACAATAGTACTTGCAACACTATCAACAATTTTTTTAGGTGAGTATATACTCCCTACTAAATAATTTAGAACAGCACTTGGCATAGAACATTGAATTAATAAAACTCCTGCTGCAAAACCTGATAAATTAAAATAATATATTAATAAAAGTCCTATAAAGGGACCAATAACCATTCTTGTTAATGATGAGATGATTGCTTTTTTAAAAGAAAATACTTTAAGTCTAGTTAACGCTATTCCTAAAGACATTAATATTAAAAAAATAGTAGCATACATTAACCATTCAGTTGTATTTATTACAACTGTTGGAAGTGTAAGCTCATTATAAAGAATAAATGCTGAAAATAAAATTGCATAAAATGGTGGATTTTTTATGATGACATTAAAATTAAACTTTCTATCTGCTAAAAAAACACCTAACGTAAAATGAAAAAGTATAATTAAAGATGTGATTGATGCTGATACGCCAAGCCCTTCTGTTCCATATGCAAATAAACAAATTGGAACACCCATATTTCCCGTATTGGGGAAAATTAATGGAGGCAATTCTCTAATGATATCCTTAGTTTTAATTAAATAAAGCGTTGGAACACCTACAATAGCAAAGGCTACAATAGCTATCAAATAATACCAAAAATAGTTCTTAAAAATATCAAATGTAATACCAGTTGAAGTAACAGCATAAATAACCATAGCTGGAGTTCCTATATTTGCAGCAAAACTTGTTATAAAAGTTGTATCAATTTTTGGATTTTTTTTTCCTAAATAATAACCAATTCCTATAACAAAAAAGACTGGAAATAAAACTTCAAATAATTTGATATAAATACTCATAATTTCTGATAGTTTTTAAATTAATTCAAAAGATCTTAAAATAATAGTATTTTAATTTATTTATAATCTTATCGATGAGTAAATTTACAGAAATTTTCGGCTGTATAACAGGTCCTAAATAAGATTTTTTACCATCACCCCTTAGGTAATACTTCCTAAAAAATCTAGGGTTAAAACCATATTTTAATAAAAATTTTTTTGTTCCATTGTTTATTTGAATATTTTTTTTTCGTGTTGTAACTGAACCAAAATGATAAACCTTAAAGTTAGAAATACATTTGAAAATTCTAACATTTTCATTCCACAATTTCATGCAGAAATCAGGGTCAGATCCGTCGCCTGGGTCAAATTCTATACTGAAACCATTAACCTTATTCCATAAGTCTCTGTGAACTATATGTGGTGCCCAATGTGAACCTTGTAAATCAAAAGATTTATTGTCAATACAAAATTTATCAAATTTCTGTATATCAAACTTCTCTGGTGACATACCACAATCATAATCAATTATACCATCTTTGTATGAAATGTTTGTTCCTGATAAATAAAATAATTTACTATTTATTTTACTAATTTCTTTTTCAAGTATGAGATCCCAATTCTTACAAAAATACATATCATCGTGTGAATACAACACATAATCACATTTAATAATCTTAGATAATTCACTCATTGATGAACATAGACCAATATTATTTTTAGAGTATGTGAATGAGTAGTTTTTACTTTTAATATAATCTAAAGTTCCATCAGATCCATCGTTTATATGAAATATTATTTGGTGTTCATAATTAGAGTTATCTTCAAGAGATTTACATAAAAGTTTTAGGTAGTTTAAATTATTAAAAGTTGGGACTAGAATAGATATACGCATTAAAATAATTTGACATTTTTACCAAATGATTTGTCTAAAAAATATTTAGATATTTTAGTTTCATTAAATAATTTAAAATATTTTGTCTTGCCATTTTTTGCAATTTTAGCTCTTAATCTTTCTTTTTTTTTATAAAATAAAATTTTATCTGATAGATCGTCAAGACTGTTGTAAAAAATTATTTCAGATTTAGAAAAAATATCGTTCATTGAAGTCTTTTGATCAATAAAAGTTAACAAACCATTGCCCATTAAAGATGCAATTCTATTACTAGAATAATATTTTGTTGGAGCACCTCTACTCAAATTTAAACCCATTTTCGAATTAATTAATGCTTTATAAAAATCATCACCCCATACTGGCTCTTTATTTTCAAATCCGTAAAAATCATAATTAATTCCATTAATTTTTTTAATTAGAGAATTTAAGAAATGAATTCGACTATCGTTTTTTCCTTTTTTTAGTATCGCTCTATTAACACCGTGGCTCATCGCGTAAAATAAATCTTTTCGAGGTCTTAAATTAAATACATCATAACATTCTATATTTTTATCTACTGGGACAAAAAAGAAATGAAGATTATTAATTTTATTATTTTGTTTAAGATATACTGATGGATGAGTTGTTATAAAATTATGATCAACACTTAAACCATAATAGGCTATTTTTTTTATATTATCATTAGAGTCTTTAAGATTTTTCATTATTGGATCTTCATTCCATTGTGAAATTACTATATTTTTATTTAAATTTTTTATTTCTTCTATGGTATTTAAATTTAGGTTATTTGTATGTCCAAAAAATAAAAAATCAGGATTGTAATTTTTAAACGTATTTATTATATAAGATTGAAATCTACTGTTAGCACTTGAAAATCCAAATTGCCGGTTTTGTTTAATATAATCTCTATCACTTATTTCTAAGACGTCATGGCCATTTCTTATAAAACCATTGGTAAACTTTTTTCCTAAGGAAATATTATAAAGCCTATGATCAAGTTTTTGCCCTACATTGTATATATTTACAATTCGTAATTTATTTTTATTAAAATTTAATTTAAATTCAGAAGATAAACTATTCCGAATATCGTCAATTAATAGCGAATTGTCTTTTGTTATATGTTTAACATTTAAAAATCCTTTAAGCTGAAGTTTTTTTCTTAAATGTTTATTTTTGATTAATTTTTTAATCTCATTGTATAAATTACTAGAATCTAATTTTTTTAGAGTTACACAATGATCTGAAGTTTCTGGTAATCCTCCCCTATTAGAAATTATTGTAGCACATCCTCTTGATGAAGCCTCTAATGCTGTTCTGCCAAATGGTTCTTCCCATCTTGATGGTACAACTGCAATTTCCGTTTTTCTTAAAAAATTTAATACCTCTTTATGAGAAAGATAGCCTAGCTCATGATGATTTGGATGATCTATAAATGGCTTATTTCTATTTTCATCGCCAATTGAGTAGGCTTTCCACTTGTCAAAATCATTTAGAATTTTAATTATTGCATCTCTATATATATCATAACCTTTAGATGGATTTAATTTTCCAACAAAAACAATTTGGTTTTTTTTATTTAGAAGTTTATTTGACCTGTCAATACTGGGATATACTACTTCTGTTTGATTTAAAAGTTTTTGATCTACGTTAGTAAAAAATCTTTTTTGAACCCATTGACTAACAAAAATTATCTTATCAACTAATTTTAAAAGTCTTAATCGTTCATCGATTGATTTAGAACCTTTCATAGAGAGAGGGTCATTGTGAAAGTATAAAATAAATTTTGAATTTATTTTTTTATGTAAAATATTAAATACAAGTGGTCTATTATGTATCTCAACAATATCGAATTTTTTAGCATTTATTTTTTTAGCCAATTTTTCACAATATTGGTTTGTAGTACTGATAAATTTAGATTTTAAATTTAAATTTATATTTATATATTTGCCAGATAAATAATCAGTAGAATTAGTTGATCCAAATATATAATTATTTTTTTTAAATTTTGAATACTTGCGAAATTCATATACCCACAAAGATGCTGCTGCTGCTTTTTTTCTACTATAATTTTCTTTATAGGGTAAAATTGTTGCTATTTTTGTCATTTTTTTTAATCTTGTTAAATATTAACAATCTTTTTTTTTTATTTTTTTTTAATTTATATTCATATCTCAAAGCTTGAGACTTTGATAAAAATTTTTTTAAATATATTACCTTCCATTTATGCCCTCTTGTTGACTTCGCGCCTTTACTAGAGTTATGTTTTTTAAGTCTATTTTCTATATTTTTTGTATAACCAACATATGTCTTTTTTTTGGTGGAACTAACAGCTAAAAGCATGTAAACAAAATATTGCATTTATTAACTTTTATGGCGGTCCCTAGGGGAATCGAACCCCTCTTTCATGGATGAAAACCATGTGTCCTAACCGATAGACGAAGGGACCAAATTTGAACTTTTTATTGTAAAAAATAATAATTAGCAAGTTTTTATAGTGTCCTCACTGATGACTATTTCAGTCATATTAGAGCTTTTATGAGTAACAAAAGTTTCAGTTATATATTTATTTTTAAGGACTTTAATACCATTGACCAAATCACCAGAGGTTATACCAGTTGCACAAAAAATAGAGTCACCTTTTATAATTTCTTTCAATTCATATTTTTTATTTAAATCCTCAATACCCATTTTTTTTGCTCTATCAATATCCTTATCTGTTTTAAAAAGAAATCTTCCTTGAAATTTACAACCGAATGCGTCAATTGCTGATGCTGCTAGGACACCTTCAGGACCACCTCCAATTCCCAGAAATACATCTACATTATATTTATTATTTGTAACCAATAAAGCGCCTGCCACATCACCATCTGTTAGTAACTTCATTTTAACTTTCATTTCAGTTAATTTATCTATAATTTTTTTATGTCTCGGCCTATTTAATAAACAAACTGTAATATTTATTAAATCTTTATTTAAAGAATCAGCAATATTTTTAATATTTTTTTCTATAGAAAAGTCTAAATCTGTAGCATCCGAAGGAATTTTTTTAGAAGTCGCAAGTTTATCCATATAAGTTTCTGGAGCGTTAAATAAATTGCCTTTTTCAGCAACGGATAAAACAGATAGGGCTCCTGGTAAATTTTTTGCAACAAAATTTGTTCCTTCAAGTGGATCTACTGCAATATCTAATTTTAGATCACCTCCAATACCTAATTTTTCGCCAATATATAACATAGGAGCTTTGTCAAGTTCTCCTTCTCCAATAACAACTTCTCCATTTATTTTTAATTTATTAATTTCAGTTCTCATTGAATCTGTTGCAGCTTTATCTGCACTTTGTTTGTCTTTTTTTCCAATAAATTTATATGAAGATATTGCAGCTTTCGAAGTAACTCTAATTATATTTTGAATTAATTTTTTATCTAATGCCACTAAATTTTATCTATTGTTTTTTTTTCTAAGTTATCTTTTAGTTTATTTTCGAATTCATTTAGTCTTTTCCAAACTGAAATTAATTCTACTATAATAGGCCAACTTCTAACTAAATACTGAAGTGAAGTTTCAACTCTTCCAAAAGCTCTGATAATTTGTTGAACAAAACCTAATGTAATTGCTCCAGTCACTATGGTTGGTGCTAATGCTAAGTATGGAACAATTACCATACCTTGTAAATAACTCCACTTAACAGCATTAAAGTATAAATAATGAAAATACATTTTATAATGAATCCTCCTTACACCTCCATACAAATTATCAATTTTTACTGGTTGAGCGCTATCTTTAAAATCCTCCCCAAGGACTAATTCTTTTCGATATGCAGCCTCCTCTTTTTGTATATCATATTCAATACCTGGAAGTTTAATGCCAACAGACGCAAGAATAAAAGTTCCTCCTAATGCTGATATAATTGCAACCCAAACTAATGCATGATTAACTTCACCAATCCAAGGCAGCACTGTGATACTTTTAGAAAGTCCCCATAATATTGGGGTAAATGCGATTAGAGTCATTATACTTCTCAAAAGTTCGGCTCCAAGTCCCTCCATAATTCTTGCAAATTTAAGTGTATCTTCTTGTACTCTTTGTGAGGCTCCTTCTATAGATGATGCATAATTCCATTTATCATGATAAAAATTAGCCATTGCGGTTCTCCATCTAAATGTCCAATGACTTGTAAAATAATCACTGAATATAACAACCAAAATATATACAGCAGCAATTTTTGCAAATGTAAATAGATAAGAAATAAATTCTTTTTCTGAAACTGCTCCTGGTTCAGCTAGTGCTTTTTGTAAAGTGTCATAAAATTCACCAAACCATTCGTTAATTTTAACATCAAGTTGCACCTGATACCATGTTGCAACTAAAATAAGTATCGTGCCTCCTATGCTCCATAGATGCCATCTTTTATCTGTAAAAAATTTAAACATTATTTAATAAAATTATCCGAATATGATTTTTTTATAATTTTTCTTTGCTTAGGTTCGATTAGTTCAAAATCAATATCATTTTTTTTTGCATACTCTACAGCCAATTCTTTTGAGGAAAACTCTAAATTTAATTCAGTGTATGTGTCTGTTGAGGACTCCCACCCCATTAATGGATTTATTCCAGGTTGATCTGTAATGAACTCTATAATCCACTTATCAAATTTTTTAGTTCCAGATTGCATAGCAGTTTTTGACGGTTTATAAATTTTAGCTTTTTTCATAAAATGGTCGGGGCGGTAGGATTTGAACCTACGACCCTCTGGTCCCAAACCAGATGCGCTACCAGGCTGCGCTACGCCCCGATTGCATTACTAATACAGTAGATAGTTACAATTTCAAAGGATAAAGGGTAGCAAAAATCAACGAATTTTTTAAGAATCTGCTATATAAGTAGATATGATCATTACATGTGAAAATTGCTCAAAAACTTTTGATGTTAAAGACGAGCTTATTCCTGAAAAGGGAAGAATGCTTAAGTGTAGTAAATGTGAGTATAAATGGTTTTTCAAAAAAAAAATTGAAAATAAATTAAAAAATCTATCTCAAGCTCCTAGAATTGATAGAGATGAAGAAAATAAAAATTTATTTAATAAAACTGTTCAAACAATTGAGACAAAGAATATATCAAAAAATGTTGATGATATAAACCTTAATAAAACAAAATACAATTTTTTTAAAATATTTGTGGTTATAATTATATCTATAATTGGATTGATTGTAATACTTGATACTTTCAAAAATCAGCTTACTCCAATAATTCCTAACCTTTCAGAAATTTTAAATAACCTTTATGAGTCATTGACTGATCTTAAATTATTTATTAAAGACTTGATTAGATAATGATTGGATATATATCGTCACCTTTTAAATGGTTTTTTAAACTTGAAGCAGCAAGTGGAATAATTTTATTAATAAGTGCAATTGTTGCTCTTTTAGTAAGTAACTCTTCATATTCAGACCTTTATTTCAATACGTTGAATAAATACTTATTTATTGGAGTAAATAATTTTGGATTAAAACTTAGTATATTACATTGGATAAATGATGCGCTAATGGCAATATTTTTTTTCTTTGTTACTTTAGAGATTAAAAGAGAATTTTTACAAGGTGAACTATCAAATATTAAACAAGCATTATTGCCAATAATTGCTGCTGTGGGTGGCATGGTAGTTCCTGCGTTAATTTATGTTTATATAAACTTCGGAGATCCTGAAACACTTAATGGTTGGGCTATACCTTCGGCAACAGATATAGCATTTTCTTTAGGAGTGCTTTCTTTACTTGGAAAGAGAGTACCTCTGTCATTAAAAGTTTTTTTGACTGCTCTGGCAATTATAGATGATCTAGGTGCAATAGTTATAATTGCTATTTTTTACTCGGGAGATTTAAGTATTAAATATTTATCTTTAATGTTAATTGCGTTTATTATTTTATTATTAGTAAATAAATTCAATATTAAAAAATTTTTACCATATTTAATTGTAGGAGTTTTTTTATGGGATTTTACACATAACTCTGGCATACACGCAACAATAGCTGGTGTATTGTTAGCAATGACAATTCCTCATAGAAAAAAAGAGAAAGACTTTTCACTTCTTATAAAAATAGAGCACGCGATTAGTCCTTATGTCGCGTTTCTAATAATGCCATTATTTGCTTTTGCTAATGCCGGTGTATCTTTAGAAGGTTTAACAATATCATCCTTATTAAATAAAGTTCCGTTAGGAATTGTTCTAGGATTGTTTGTTGGAAAACAATTGGGAGTATTCATCTTCTCATATATTTCAATAAAGTTAAAAGTTGCTCAGATGCCAAGTAATACAAGTTGGTATAACTTTTATGGTGTGGGGGTGTTAACAGGTATTGGCTTCACTATGAGTCTTTTTGTTGGAAATTTAGCCTTTGCTGACAGTATGCAATACATGGATGGAGTGAAAATTGGTGTCTTAACTGGGTCATTGTTATCCACTTTATTTGGATACTTTTTGATATTACTTACACCTAATAAATAATATCATCCAATGAAAAAAATTATATTTACTACAGTTGCATTAATAATGTTCTTTTCAAAAAATGTTATGTCTTCTAACTATGATAAGATTTTTTTTGATTTAAAAATTAATAATATATCTGGTGAAGTTATTGATTTAAAAAAATATAAAAATAAAGTCATTCTTGTTGTAAATACAGCAAGCTATTGTGGTTTTACCAAACAATATGGTGATTTACAAAAATTATGGGATAGATATAAATCAGACGGACTAATTGTATTGGGTATACCATCTAACTCTTTCAATCAAGAAAAAGATAATGAAAATGAAATTAAGGAATTTTGTGAGGTTAATTTTAATATAAATTTTCCAATGACTTCAATTTATGAAGTGAAAGGAGATAATGCTCACGAGATATATAAATGGGCTGAAAAAAACTATGGCAAATCGACAATACCTAAATGGAATTTTCATAAAATATTAATAAATAAAAAAGGAAAGATTGAAGATACATATTCATCTTTTACCAAACCAACTTCAAATAAAGTAGTAAATAATATCAAAAATTTGTTAAAAGTTGAATGATAAACCATCATAAGCTGGAATGATACTTTTAGGTAATTTTTTTTTTATTTGAAGATAATCGATTTCATTATTTAAGTTAGTTAAAATTGTTTTTTTTGGTTTAATTTCTTTAACTAAGTTTAAAACATCTTCTAGGTTAAAGTGAGATGGATGGGTTTTATATCTTAAACAATCAATTACCAAATAATCAAGATTTTTCAAATACTTTAAGTCTTTTGAAAATATTTTATTTACATCTGGAGCGTAGGCACATCTATCATTTATAACGTAGCAGGTACTATCTATAAGACCATGTTTAACACGTATAGATCTTAGCTTAATAGTATTGTTATTGTTATCTTTTAAATAATGTAATCTATTTAATTTTTTTAAATTTAAAGTAGCTGGATAACTCTTTGTATTTTTAAAGCAGTATTGAAAAGATTTATTTAAATACTTTCGTGTGTGAGCATTAGCATATACAGGAATTTTTTTTTTAGATTTTAAATAGAATACTCTTAGTTCGTTAATTCCATGAGTTTGATCACCATGTGGATGAGTATAAAAAACTTTATCAATTTTTTGAACTTTATATTTTAGTAATTGGTTTTTGATATCTGGTGATGTATCAATCAATATATTTGTATTTTTAGTATTAATTAAAACTGAACATCTTGATCTATAATTTTTTTTATTTTTAGGATCACATTTGCCGAAATAACCATCTATTCTTGGAATGCCTAACGAACTACCACAACCTAAAATAACAAATTTTATTTTCATTTTTCAAATAGTCTATTGAAATTGTTAGTTGTAATATTGATTAACTTATTTTCACTTATATTTCTTAAGTCAGCTAGTTTTTTTAAAGTAAATAAAAGATAGCTAGGTTCATTTTTTTTTCCCCTATTTGGAACTGGTGCCAAAAAAGGACTATCGGTTTCTATCAATAGTCTATCCTCAGGGATTATTTTAAAAGTACTTTGTAAATCAAAACTATTTTTAAAAGTAATTATACCACTAGCTGAAAAATATGTATTAAAATTTGACAATTTTTTTACAAAATTTGATGAACCAGTAAAACAATGCATTAAAATTTTTAAGTTACAATTCTTATATCTAGATAAAACTTCATATGTTTCGTTTTCAGCATTTCTTGAATGAACTATTATTGGCATATTAAGGTCTAAAGATGCTTCAATATGATTCGCAAAACTTTTTAATTGATTTTTTTTGTTGCTATTATTGTAATAGAAATCTAATCCAGATTCTCCGACTGCAATCACTTTATTATTATTTTTAAATTTAATAACAATATCTTCTTTTGTTAATAATTCTTTATCTGTTTCATGAGGATGTATACCGAAAGTGCCAAAAATTATTGGATCTAATTTAATTATATCTTCAATTTTTTTAAAAGAGTCAATTGTTGTCGATATTGTTAATAATTTTTTAATTCCAACATCTTTTGATCTTTTTATTACAGATCTTAAATCATCAATAAGTGGAGGTTGATCTAAATGACAGTGAGTATCAATCATGGGTTTCTATTTTTTTAAATAATATTGAGAGTTTTGATAAATTTTGGTTTGGCTCAAGAAAATTATGCTCTTTTAGGCTTTCAAATTGAATATTTTTTTCATTTATATTGTATATTTTTAAAACCTTTAAAGTGCTTTCTGGAATTACAGGATATAACATTATTGAAATTTTTCTAATTAATTCCAAAGAAACATAAATTATTGTATTTAATCGCTTTTTATCATTTTTTTTCTTCCAAGGTTCTTGGTCATTAAAATACTTATTGCTTATAAAAAGTTGATTTTGGATAAAGTTAAGATAATTATTTATATTTTGATTATCTACAGACTCAATCAAATTAGGAAATTCTTTTACATAATTGTCTAAAATATAAATATCATCTTCAGTAAAGTCATGACTTTCAGGAATTTTTAAATTAAAGTTCTTTTCATTAAAAGAGATTACTCTTTGACATAAATTGCCATAATTATTTGCAAGATCACTATTTATACAATTTTCTAATTTTTCTAATGATATACTGCCATCGTTTCCAAACGAAACCTCTTTAATTAGATAGTATCTTAGTGGATCAAGACCATATTTGTTAATTATTTCAAGTGGATCAAGTATGTTGCCCTTAGATTTTGACATTTTTTTTTCACCTGAAAGTATCCACCCATGTCCATAAATTCTTAAAGGTGGTCGAATATTTGCTGCTAATAGAAATGCTGGCCAATAAACTGCATGAAATCTTAATATGTCTTTACCAATTAAATGCAATGAGGCTGGCCAGAAAGATTTATAATTTGCACTATCAACGTTAGGATAATTAAGCGCACTTAGATAATTTGTCAAAGCATCTAGCCAAACATAAATAACATGGTCTTTATTAGAGGGAACTTTTATGCCCCAAGTGAAAGATTTTCTGCTTACAGATAGATCTTTGAGACCACTCTCAACAAAACTTATCACTTCGTTTCGTCTAGACTCAGGTAAGATAAAGTTTTTATTTTCTGAATAAAATTTTAAAAGTGGTTTTTGCCATTGAGAAAGTCTAAAAAAGTACGATTCCTCCTCAACCCATTCAACTGAAGAACCTGAAATTTTACTAATCTTTTGGTTATTAATAGTTTCGACTTCATCATCATTATAGAAAGCTTCATCAGATACAGAATACCAGCCGGAATATTTAGATAGATAAATTTGATTATTCTTTTCTAGTATATTCCATAAATGAGTAACTGAGTCACTGTGTCTTTTTTCAGTAGTTCTAATAAAATCATCATTAGATAGATTTAATTTTTTTGACAAATCTAAAAAAGTTTTACTTATTTTATTACAGAATGAAAGAGGATCTAATTTATTGTTTTCAGCTGCTCTTTGAATTTTTTGACCGTGTTCATCGGTACCAGTTAAAAAAAAAACATTTTTACCTTGGATCCTTTTAAATCTAGCAAAAAAATCAGCAATTATACTTGAATATGCATGACCCATATGAGGCTTACCTGAAGGATAGTAAATAGGTGTAGTAATATAATAATTTTTACTCATTGAAGACTTTAGTATTAAATTCAATAAAAAAACTTTCTAAATCTAAATTATATTTTTTAAATTCATAATATTTTTTATTAAAATATGAAAAATGATTTAAATTTATTTGACTCGAATGATTAACAATTTTTTTTCGAAAATATAATTCTATAAATTGCTTGATATCAATATATATTAAATTTTTTTTTAGATATAATTTATTTTCAATTAAGTTTTTTATAAAAAGGTCGATATTAGAATTTTCATAATCAAATTTTATTTCATTACAAATTTCTAAAAAATTAATGTATGTTTTTGGTGAAAAATAGAAACTTTTAAAGTTATTGTTAATAAGGTCAAAAATATTCTTTTTAAAATAGTTATTGACTATATGAGAAATAAAATTTTGATCTAGAAAAATTTTAAAATTTATACATCTAGATTTTATAGTTTCAATAATTTTTTTTTCTTGGGCGTGTATCAAGATAAATAAAACTTTTTCGTTAGAGTCCTCTAATATTTTAAGAATTGAATTTGCTGAGTTTTGATTTAAATATTCAATCTGATCAATTAAAATAATTTTCTCTTGGTCATTAAAACTAGTTTTTTGAATAAATTTAATCATTTCTCTGATTTGAGCTATATCAATTGAATTTTTTGTATCATTTAAATTAATTTTATAAAAATTTGGATGAATATTATTTTGAATTAATTTAAAATTATTTGAATTACTATTAATAATATTTTTATTAGTATTATATGCTTCAATATCATTTTGTGAAAAAATATAATTAATCAGATGATACGCTAGTGTACATTTTCCTATTCCCTCATTACCTGATAAAAGTATTTTTGATGGTAGTTTTTTACTGTCATAAAGTTTAATAAATTTTGACAAAATCTCATTATGTCCAAATAAATTAATTTGATTTTCGGGTTTCATAGTTTAATAGTTTTACTTATTTTATTTAATACTTTCTTTTTATTATACGCTAATGGGTCATTAGAATCTATAATCGTATATTTACTTCCTTTGGAAATTTTTAAAAAACCTTTTTGTACTTTATTATAAAATTCATAACTAAAATTGTCATATCTATTTTTATTTTTTCTTTTTTTTAGTCTTATTATAAGATTTTTTTTATTTACGATATTTAAAAATGTTAAGTCTGGTTTAATTTTATTTAATAAAAATTTATTAATAATCTTAATAATTCGTAAATTAATCTTCATGCCGTAGTGTTGGTATGCTATTGTAGAATCAGTAAACCTATCGATTAAAATTATTTTTTTATTTAGGTGTTTACTTAATATTTTATCTACATTTTCACTTCTTGCACTTAGCATTAATAATAAGTCTGTTTTTTCACTAAATTTTGATTTATTATTCAGTATAAGTTTTCTTATTTTCTCTGAATTTTTTGACCCTCCTGGTTCCCTTATTTTAATGAATTTTTTATTTTTTTTTTTTAAGAATTTACAAACATTATTTATGTGAGTAGTTTTACCTGAACCTTCTATTCCTTCAAATACTATAATAGGGTATTTAGACATCACCCCAAACTAAATAATTTATAGACCTTAAAATTCTTGAAATTATATTAACTTTTTTGATTATTTGAGATGAATAAAGATCGTGTTCACTTAGCAATTCATTTTCATAAAATATTTTTAATTTTGCAACTACTTGATCTTTTTGGATTGGTGCTTCAATTGGACCTTGATAGTTAATTATTGATTTTAGGTTTCTTTTTTTTGCCTTTGGGATTGTTTTATAAATATCATCTTTAAGATGTACTTGAACTTTATCAGACTTACCTAACCAAACATCTAATTCTGAAAAATTTTTATTTTTTTTAGCAATTTGAACTGTATCAAAATTAGTTAAACCATATGTTAAAAGTTTTAACGATTCTTTCGATCTAGATTTTTTTGTTTTAAATCCACTTCCAACTGCAATTAGTCTTCTTCCGTTTCTATTAATACTTGATGCTAGTGAATACTTTTCAACAGCTAAATATCCTGTTTTAATACCATCAGCACCAATATTTTTATACAATAACGGATTTCTATTACCTTGTGTTATTGGGTCTCCACCTGTTCTGTCCCAAGTAAATTTTAGTTCTTTAAAATAATCATAATATTCTGGAAATTCGCGTATTAAATAATCGGACATTATTAAAATATCATTTACAGTTGAATAATTATCAGGATCATTAATTCCAGAGGAATTGCTAAAATTTGTATTTTTCATTCCTATTTCCTTTGCCTTTGATGTCATAATAATTGAAAATTCTTCTTCTGAGCCTGCAATTCCCTCGGCTAGGGCTATACACGCATCATTTCCAGAAGCAACAATTATTCCTCTTAAAAGGTTCTCGACAGATACTTCGTCACCAACCATTATAAACATAGAAGAATATCCTGATGTTGATAATCTCCAGGCATTTTCAGATATTATAAACTTGTCATCTAAACTTAAATCTCCTTTTTTTATTAAATCAAATGCTACAATCGATGTCATAATTTTTGTCATTGATGCAGGATAAATAGACATATCTGGTTCTTTCTCAAAAAGTATTTTTCCAGATAAATAGTCTTTAAGTATAGCAGTTTTTGCTTTTATATCGAATGCCGCAAATGAATTAACTAAAAAAAGGAAATAAATAGAAGCTAAAATAGTTATTTTTTTTTTCATAATTTGATTATTTCAATATTCTCAAAATTCAATTTGATTATATCATTAAAAGCTTCTTTTAATGATATAATGTTTGTGAAAGGTCCCATAAAAACTCTATATTTAGTGTCTGATAATTTTTTAATTTTAGCATTTTTATAGTTAATTTCTGAAGTAACTCTGTTGACTAAATTTTTTGCCGAGTCAATATAATAAAAATCGGCAATTTTTATAATATAATTAAAAGGTTTATTAACTTTATCAACTTTAGAACTTGTTTGACCAGAAGCAATATTTTTAATTGTTATCTCAACGACTGGAGCTTTATCAGCTACTACCTTTTCTTCGTCAAACATTTTAGATTTTTTAGCAATGAAAATGTTGTTATCATTTATCTCTAATATTTGAATATATGGTTCATCTGGATCAACATTGAGTTCTTTAGCTATTCTTTTTGAAATAACTGAGTTGTAAAAATAAGGATATTTACTATTTGAACCAACGACTGCAATAATTGACTTATTATTAATCAGATTAGTAATTTTTACTGTTTTATTTTTTTTAAGATTTTTTTGAAATATTTCTAATGTTCTATTATCCATTTTCTTACTAATAATCTTTTGCTTTTTAAGTTTATCATCATAGATCAAAGCAAAACCAACGTTAGAATAAATAAAATCAGTTTTTTTATTATATTTATCTACATTCAAATTGTTTGATGAACATGAAAACAAAAATAATAAAAAAAATAAATTTCTAAAGCACATTATCAAAATCCTCTTTTAAAGTACAAACAGCCAAAGCAAATCTAAGAGATCGATTCCATTTTAGAATCAATTCATAGTTATCGAAAACAATATAAGCAGGTGACAAGATTTCTGCATTATTAACAATATCTTTATCAGGAGTTATTATAGCTGAATTTAAGTTAGAATAAATTTTAATTTTTTCAAAATTTTTAATGTATTTTTTAAAAAATTTAACTTTTTTTTTATACTTTAATTTTTGTGCTGACGTATTCAAAAATTTATTTGGTATTTTATCATTTAATTCAATTTTCTTAAAACAAGGTTTTTTTTTTTTCCAACCAATCTTATTAATATAATTTCCAGCAGATGCAAAAGAGTCATTTATAGATTTTAAATCAATAATGTTATTATTGTCATAATCTATTGCATAACTTTCAATCGTTGAAGGCATAAATTGAAAATTACCAAAAGCGCCTGCCCAAGATCCATAAAGAACTTTGTAATTAACTAAACCATTATCAATTAATTGAAGTAATATAATCAATTCATTGCTAAAGAATGTGCTTCTTCTTTTATCATAACTTAAAGTAGCTAATGATGAAATTATATCCATTTTTCCAAGATAATTTCCATAATTTGTTTCGATACCCATTAATGCTAATAACAATTCTTTTTCAACTGAAAATTTTTCTTCGATTTCATTAATTTTATTTTTATTTTGTAAATATAGATTTACTCCATTTTTAATTTTTTTTTTTGTAACACGTTTATTTATATAGGTTTTTGTATCTTCGTAAAATTCAGGTTGATATCTGTCATATTTAATTACATTGGGTAAAAATTTTGCTTTATTCAAAACCTCGTTAACAGTTTTTTTCGATATACCTTTGCTTAAAGCTCTTTCAGAAAAATTTTTTAACCATAAATCAAAATTTTCATCTGCTTTCAAATTAGAATTAAATACTATTAATATTATTAAAAGAATTTTAATTACTTTCATACAAATCTTTAATATAGATAAATACAGCAATCCATATCAAAATAAAACTAATGAACTTAGAGGAAGAAAATGGTTCATTATACATAAAATATCCCAATAAAAATTGCAAAGTTGGTGTTATGTAGAAAATCATACCTGTGGGACCAAGACCGCAATTTTCTACACCTTTAACATATAAAAATAAAGGAATCACTGTCATTGGTCCAGCTAACATTAAAATAAACATTAATTTTGGATTCGATATATCAAAATCATTCACATTATTTTGGATAACAAAATAAAATCCTATTAATACAGCAGGTAGAATAAATAAACTTTCAATTAGTAATCCGGTATCAGTTTCAACATTAACTTTTTTTCTAACCAAATTATAAAAGCTCCAACTAATGGCAACAATTAAGCCAACCCATGGAATTGATTTAAAATCTGAAAAAATTATAAATAAAATTGAAATAATAACTATAAAAACTGAAATTTTACCTCTTAAAGATAACTTTTCTTTAAAAAAGATATTACCTAAAAAAACACTAATTATAGGCATTATAAAATAACCAAAACTAGCATCTATAATTTTATCTATACTAACTGCATAAATCCAAACACTCCAATTAATAAATATTAGAAGACCTGACAAAAATAATAATGATAAATTTTTTTTGTTATTTAATATTTTTTTTATGCTATTAAATTTTGAAAAAATTATTGATGTTAGAATAAGAGTTACAGTTGTCCACAAACAGCGATGTATTACTACTTCTACATGGCCTGCAAAAGCAATATATTTAAAATAAATAACACCTATATAACCCCACCAGAAAGACCCGACGGCGGCAAGTATTAAACCTTTATTAAAATCTTTGTTATTTGTCATTAATTGTTCAAATAAACTATTTTGATATTGAAAAAAACATATTTAAATTATTTTGTTGAAAATAAATTTTATACTTATAAAAACATGATCTTGGAGAGATGGCTGAGCGGTTGAAAGCACCGGTCTTGAAAACCGGCAAAGGGGCAACTCTTTCCTGGGTTCGAATCCCAGTCTCTCCGCCATAACTATAAAGGGTGTTTCTGAAATCTATCCACAATTTCTAAAAAAATTTTATCTTTAATATTTAAAAAAGCTTCCTTATTCCTAATGGATTTTAATATTTCATCATCCATATTTACAAATTCATCTAATACTTGAAGTTTATCTTTGTCAAATTTATCAATAATAGATTTGATAAAATCTATCATTAGTATATCCATTTCCTTTGTGCCCCTATAAGACGCCCTATAAATAATCTTATTTTTAAGATCTTCTTTATTTTGAGACATAGTTATATAAATATAATATGAGTAGTTTTAATTACTTATTATCAGATATCAATAGTATAAAGGGTATAGGCACAAAAACCGAAAAACTATATAAAAAAAAGAATATAAATACAATTTTTGATCTTCTTTACAGTTTACCTAGAAATTCTACAGATAGGAGTAATTTAAAAAAAATAAACGAACTTCAAATTGGCAAAACACAAACATTAACTGTATATGTAAAAAAATATAATTTTCCAAGAATAAGAAATCTTCCAAATAAAGTTTTATGTGAAGATGGTACAGGTATTATAGAGTGTGTTTTTTTTAATAGTTATGAAGGATATATTAAAAAAATTCTACCACTTAACTCTGAAGTAACTATAAGCGGCAAAATTGGATATTTTAAAAAAAAGTATCAAATTATAAATCCTACTCATACATCTCAGGATCAAAATTCAATAGCCAAAGTATTTAATAATTATAGTCTTACTGATGGATTGAGTGAAATTAAATATCGAAAAATCCTAAAGCAAGTACTTGAAAATATTCCCGATTTAGATGAATGGTTGAATGAAGAATTATTAAAAAAATTTAATAATATTTCATGGAAAAATGCAATCATAGAGTTACATAAGCCAGAAAATTTTAAAAAAAAAGGAAAGTTCCTTTCTAGACTTATTTTCGATGAAATTATTTCAAATTTTTTGATTAATTCAAAAATAAGAAAATCTGTTAAAAAAATAAAAAAAAATAAAAAAATTTTTGATGATAAGTCATTTAATGAAATTAAAAAAAAAATTTCTTATGAACTTACAGATGATCAGTTAAATTCTATTAAAGAAATAAATAAAGATTTAAGATCAAACGAAAAAATGTTCAGACTTCTTCAAGGTGATGTTGGGAGTGGCAAAACTATAGTTTCGTTAATATCTAGTATGAATGTGATAAAAAGTGGTTACCAGGTAGGATTAATGGCACCTACAGAAATTTTAGCAAAACAGCACTTTAATTTGGCAAAAAAAATTTTTAACACTGATGTAGATGTTAAATTATTGACTAGCAAAACTAATAGAGAAGAAAAAAAAGATATTATTAAAAATTTATATAACGATAAAGTCGATATACTGATTGGAACTCACTCGCTTTTTCAAGAAAAAATAGTTTTTAAAAATCTAGGATTAATTGTTATCGATGAACAACAGAAGTTTGGAGTTAAACAAAGAAAAAAGTTATCTGATAAAGGAGGTAAAAATTGCGATATACTTGTTATGTCTGCAACACCAATACCACGAACTATGATTATGACAATCTATGGAGACATGGATGTATCAATTATTAGAGAAAAACCAATGCATAGAAAACCTGTAAAAACCTATAGTAAATTAGAGAGCAAAATCATGGATGTAATTAAATTTGTACAAAAAGAAATAAAAAATAAAAATCAAGTTTTTTGGGTATGTCCATTGATTGAGGAGTCAAAAAAAATCAATAATCAATCTGCTATTAAAAGATTTGAACATTTAGAAAAAATATTTAAAAAAAGGGTTGGATTACTTCATGGTTCCTTAAATGCTGATGATAAAGAAAAAATTTTAAATAAATTTCTTAATAAAGAGATTGATATACTGGTTTCAACAACAGTAATTGAGGTAGGTATAGACTTTCCAAATGCAAATTTAATAATTATTGAAAACTCAAATAAATTTGGTTTATCTCAGCTTCATCAACTAAGAGGCAGAGTCGGAAGAGGCACTAAAGATTCTTACTGTATATTATTGTTTAAATCATCGCTAAGTGAAAATGCAAAAAAGAGGATAAATATTTTAAAAAGTACAAATGATGGTTTCAAAATATCTGAAGAAGATATGAAGTTAAGAGGATATGGAGATTTATTAGGGTTCAAACAAAGCGGATTACAAACATTTAGAATAGCTGATCCTGTTTTAAATGAAAATTTATTCTTAGTTGCTGAAAAAGAAATTAAACGGATTGAGGCAAAAAATGAAAATTTAGATAAATATCTACCATTACTTAAAATGTTTGATAGAGCAGATATTTTAAATGATTTAGTATAAAGTTTATTTAGTTTTAGATGTACCTGCAGATACAATAAATTTAGATGCTTCCTCAAAAGTCATATCTAGGTAGATTATATCATTTTTAGGAAACATTAATAAAAAACCACTTGTTGGATTGGGTGTAGTTGGAACAAATACATTCACTAAATTTGTATTAGTTTTTTTTGAAATTTCACCTTTATTATCCTTAGTTGCAAAACCAACTGCCCAACTTCCTTTTCTAGGATATTCAACTAATACAACACTTTTTTTTGAACCTTTTTTTGGTGCAAGTGTTTCTGTCATTTGTCCTATTGCAGAGTAAATAGTTCTTAAAATTGGTATTCTTTTAAGAAGATCATTAAATAATTGTAAAATTTTTTTTCCTATAAATGATAAAGATAAACTTCCTATTAGTGTAATAAATATTACTGATAAAAGTATTTCTAATCCTGGAACGGCTATTGGTAAATAACTGTTAGGATTTATCTCTTTTGGAACAATTCTAGATGAAATTGAGATAAAAAATTTTGTTAAATATAGTGTTATACCTATTGGTACTAAAACAACGATACCTGTAATAAAATAGTTTCTTAATCTGCTTATTAAAGATGTGGTTTTTTTTACCCTAGCCATGATAAGTTTAATATTATAAATAAATAGAAAAGTGAATAGAAGAAATTTCATAAATTTGATTGGCTGTGGATGTGTTTCTGCGGGTTTTATGTCTTGTTCAACTGCGCCAATAACAGACAGAAAGCAATTAACGTTAATACCTGAGGCTAAACTTAATGCACAAGCAGCGAAAGTATATGAAGAGGTTAAAAAAAAAGCAAAATTAAGTAAGGATATATCTAAACTAAAAGAAATAATTGAAATAGGTCAAAAGATTGAAAATTCAATAAGCTCATATTTTGACAGAGAAAATATTTTAGATCCTACAGCAAACTTTGAGTGGGAGTATATATTAATAGATAATCCGAAAGTTAAAAATGCATGGTGTATGCCAGGTGGTAAAATAGCAGTTTATACAGGAATGTTAGAAATAACCAAAAATACAAATGGATTAGCTGCAGTTATGGGTCATGAAATTGCCCACGCTGTAGCTAAACATTCAGTTGAGAGAGCTAGTAGAGGAACTTTGTTAAATGTAGGAACTCAAATTTTAGATATTGCTACTGGTGGTAAGTTATCAAAAGTAAATAGAACGACAGGTATGAATGCAGTAGGTTTATTATCGCAAATTGGTATAATGAATCCTTTCAACAGAAAACAAGAAAGTGAAGCTGACTATTTAGGTTTAATTTTTTCCTCATTATCTGGTTATGATATCAGAGAAACTATAAGTCTTTGGGAAAGAATGAGAGATGCTAAGAAAGGTAATGAACCACCTTTATTTATGAGTACTCACCCATCATCAACCCAAAGAATCAAAAACATAACTAAATGGACAAATGAGATTATTTTAAAATATCCACCAATTGTTTAGATTTGTTAAATATGGTGAGCCCTGTTGGACTCGAACCAACGACCCATTCCTTAAAAGAAAGTTACACGACAGCATAATTTCCAGTTTAAAACAAAAAAAACTTCATTTAACGTTCGTATGGAGGGTTTAGAATTGAATAAATGCGTAAAATTTCAAATATAAAACTGTACACTCACTGTACACCTTAATTTTTTAAGGTTTAAAAAAAGTGTTTAGTTTTTGGATTTTCAGACTTTTTTTCAAGTGTTTAGAAAGTGTACAGTTTTTTGTTGTGTAAGTCCGTGCTGAAGGAATTGCTTGATGAGTAATTCCTCATCACCCCACCCTAGTTATTTTTATCGTCCAATTCATCGTTTAGCACTTCAATTTCCTTTTCGATCATATCATATCTACATCTATCAAAAAGATGAGAAAAGAATCTGATAAAATTTAAAGGTAAAAAATACAATTTAACAATAAGATTTTGAAGTGGTCTCTCTTTATAGTAGGCTCTTTTAGCTTTTTGATGTAGCTCTCTGTGAGTTAATAGCCATCTATAAAATATTGCCCACTCTCTTCTATTATCAAGTCTTTCTTTAATGATTTCTTCATATTTATTTTTCATTGATCAACTTGCCTCCAGCAATAATGTAATTGCAATTTTGACAATGAGGTGTCGATGGTGGGATTTTTTTTCCATCCATTAACTTTTTCATTTCAATTATTTTTTCTTCTATATGAGATGAATCTGTTTCATAAGGCACAAGGTCTGAAGTAAACTCAAGTTTGTTTTTAAAGTTATCTCTTTCCAATGTAGCATTATAAACAACAAAATATCCTGTTGTTTGTACTTCAAAACCATTTTTTTCAAACAGATATCTATAAAAATCTAACTGGAGTTTATAGCCTTCGTGATAAACATCTTCCAAATATCCATCAATCTTTTTTTCAGATGATTTAGATTGTGCTTTATAATCTGCAATAATTAATTTTTTTGTATCTTTATTAATCCAAACATCATCTATACCACCAGCCAATTTAAGATTTAAATCAACGTTAATATAGTCGACACCTCTACTCAATGCATCTTGCCATTTTTCAATATCTTTGTGTTTAAAAGGAACTGCATTTATTTTATATTTTTTCATTAATGGATGGGGTGTTTGTTTTTTTCTGTGGAAGTCAAATTCCTTTTTAACCAAAGCATCCACTGCATTATTAAGTGTAAAAGGAAGTGTATCTAAATTTTTAAGACCTTTCACTTGATCTAAATAAAAACATCTTTTGCAAGTTAAGTAATCAGAAAATTTACTTCTACTTAATCTGAATGGTTTAATCTTGTCATTAAGTTCGTAGATTCTCCACTTTTGGTTTGGAACGGTAGACTTAAAACCGCTTGTAGCTTTAAGCTCTTTGGTTTGTCTATCTCTATTTAAGTATATCATTATATCTCCATAGTTAATCAAAGCATCTGCTTCGACGGTTAGTTTATGGATATATGATTATTGTTTATGATGTGTAGATACTATCATTGTCTAAACAAGTAAAATCAAATATCTTAATCACTTATACCACATATTTTTGAAAAGTAAAACTCTACACTCACCGTACACTTTTTCTGAATAATAATTAATAGTTAAAAGAATGGTTAATTACTGCCATTAAATGGAAATTTATTGGTGAGCCCTGTTGGACTCGAACCAACGACCCATTCCTTAAAAGGGAATTGCTCTACCAACTGAGCTAAGGGCCCACAATGCTAAATTGTTATAGTGATTTTTTTTCTATTATCAATGTGAAAATTTATAACTTATTTGCATATTTTTTGTAAAATTTGAGAAAAGAACCCTTTTTTATATTTCTTCTAATTTCATACATTAGTTCTTGATAAAAGTTTATGTTATTTAGTGTCAAAAGCATTGATCCTAACATTTCATTAGTATTGAACAAATGATTTAAATAGTTTTTTGAATATTTTTTTAAATCAAATTTCTCGACAGAATTATCAAGTGGTTTATTATCGTTTTTATATTTTGCATTTCTAATATTTACTCTACCATTCCATGTAAAAGCTAATCCTGTTCGACCTGATCTAGTTGGCATTACGCAATCAAACATGTCAATACCTCTTTTAACTGCTCCCAAAATGTCTGAAGGTGTGCCAACACCCATTAAGTATCTAGGTTTTTTTATGGGCAAATGATCCTTCAATCCATCTAAAACTTTAAACATTTCATTTTGACTTTCACCAACGGCCAGTCCTCCTACTGCATATCCATCGAAACCAATTTTTTTTAATTCTTCTAAAGATTTTAATCTTAGATCGTTAAATAACCCACCTTGAACAATTCCAAACAAACCCTTATGTTTATTTTTTCCAAAAGCTTTTTTTGATCTTTCAGCCCAGTAAGTTGATAGGTTAACAGAATTATAAATCAAATTATAATCTAAAGTTTTTTTTGGGCACTCATCCAAAACCATAATTATATCAGAATCTAATTTTTTTTGAATTTTAATACTTTCCTCTGGACTTAATATAAATTTTTTACCATCAATATGAGAATTAAAAATAGCACCTTTTTTTCGATCAATTTTATTCAATTTTGACAATGACATAATTTGAAATCCACCAGAGTCAGTTAGTATTGGTAATTTGCTGTTCATGAATTTATGTAAACCACCCGCCTTCTTTATACGATAAACTCCAGGTCTAACCATTAGATGATAAGTGTTACAAAGAATAATTTGGCTGCCAGTTTCCTCAATGTCACGTAAAAAAGAACCTTTAACAGTAGCTTGAGTACCTACAGGCATAAATGCAGGTGTATCTACAATTCCTTTATGAGTATTTATTTTTCCTAACCTTGCGTAATTATCTTTTTTTAAAACATTAAAACTAAATTTTTTTAATGCCATTGCATGCTTTTATTTAGATCTAAAACTAATAATTTTATCAGGATCTGTTACTGCACCGTTGTTATTTGAATCTCCTCTTTTAATTTTATCAACATATTCCATTCCTTCAATAACTTTTCCAAATACAGTATATTGTCTATCGAGAAATGGTGCAGGCTCGAAACATATAAAGAATTGACTATTAGCACTATTAGGGTCTGCCGATCTAGCCATTGACAATGTACCTCTAAGGTGAGGTAATTCATTAAATTCAGCTTTTAAATCTGGAAAATTTGATCCACCCATTCCTGCTCTCCTTAGATCAAAGTCTTTACTTGAAGAATCGCCAAATTTAACATCACCTGTTTGTGCCATAAATCCATCTATAACTCGATGAAATACTACATCATCATAATTTCCTTCATCGGCTAGTTTTTTAATTCTTTCTACGTGCTTAGGTGCTTCATTTTGGTAAAGCTCAATTTTAACTTCACCATCTTTAAGTTTTAAAATCATTATATTCTCCTTTGAGTTAGTATTATTTGTAAAAATAAAAAAAAAAATGATAAATAATTTAAATAGAATTTTCATATTTTTTTTTTAAAGCTTTAATAGTATTTTTAGTAGTAAATTTATTAAGATTACCACCTAATTGAGCTATTTCTTTAACAAACCTTGACGAAATAATTTGATTATCGACATCAGACATCAAAAAAATTGTTTCAATTTTATTATTCAATTTTCTATTCATTCCTGCTAACTGAAATTCATACTCAAAGTCGGAAACTGCTCTTAAACCTCTCAAAATAATATTTGATCTATATTTTTTACAAAGTGATGTTGTCAAAGATTGAAATTTAATTACTTTAATTTGGTTTTTTTTAAACTTTAAATCTGAATAGAGCGCTTTTTCGACAATTTGAATTCTATCATTAATTGAAAAAAGATAATTTTTTTGTCCAACTTCAGAAACTGCCACTATTATACTGTCAACAATTTTAAGAGACTTTTTAATAACGTCAATATGTCCATATGTTATTGGGTCAAAGGTTCCAGGATATATTGCTATCTTTTTCATTATATCAAATTATCATCTATCTTGATAGCAGAAACAACTCTTTCATCACCTGTTAATTTAATTATTCTAACACCTTGTGTATTCCTACCAGCAATTCTAATCTCTTTAACTGAAGTTCTGATTACTCTACCTTTGTTAGTTGAGATTAAAATTTCATCTCCTTCAAAAACTGGAAAAGATGAAGCAACATTGCCATTTCTAGAGGAATTTACAATTCCAATAATACCCTTGCCACCTCTATTGGTTACTCTATAATCATTATGACTTGTTCTTTTTCCATAACCATTTTCCGTTATGGATAATATATATTTTTCTTTCGCTTTAGTTTCTATTTTATCATCTTTGGTTATTTTACCATTTTTTTTGTTTTGATTGTGGTCAATTATTGATAATGACATAATTGTATCTTTATCGCTTAACGATATTCCTCTAATCCCTTTTGAAGACCTGCCTTTAAAAACTCTTAATTTTTTGGACTCAAATCTTATACATTTACCTAATTTTGTACTTAAAATTATATCTTGGTCCTCTCTACATATTTTAACACCAATTATTTTGTCATCATTATCAAGTTTCATGGCTATTTTTCCTGATACATTGATTGAAGTAAAATCATCTAAACTATTTTTTCTAATCTTGCCTTTGCTAGTTGCAAAAATAATACTTGTATTTTTAAGATTAGTTTCATTATCGGGAAAAGGCATAATTGAACTTATAGATTGATGATTTTTTAAAGGTAAGATGTTAAATAATGACTTACCTTTTGATGAAAGTGTTCCTTCAGGAATTTTCCATGCTTTTACTTTATAAACCAAACCTTCAGTTGAAAAAAAAAGGACAGATGTGTGGGTATCAACAGATAAAGTCTGAACTACTGAATCTTCATCTCTTGTTTTAATACCGGTTTTACCTTTGCCACCACGTTTTTGTTGTTTTACGCCACTTAATGCGCCCCTCTTTATATAACCTTGAAGAGTAACTGTAATTATAACTGCTTCTTTTTGGATAGTCTCTTCAATATCATAATTTAAAACAGCATCTATAATCTTAGTTCTTCTAGGAACAGAAAATTTTTCTTTAATAAAGTTTAATTCATTACTAATTACTTTCAAAAGTTCCTTTTTCGAATTAATTATTTTTTTAAATTGATTTATCATTTCAGATAATTTTTTAATTTCACTTTCTATATCGCTTATTCCTAAAGCTGTTAACTTTTGAAGTTTTAAATCCAAAATTGAGTTTACTTGCGCCTCAGAGAAAGAATATAATTTTTGATTATATTTATTTTCTATAAGGTTTATCAATTTTGCAGATTTAGTAAATTTCCATTTATTATTAAGTAATATTTTTTTTGCATCATCTGGATTTTTTGAAGATCTTATAATTTTAATTATTTTATCTAAATTTTCAACACTTATTGAAAGTCCGAGAAGAATGTGTGCTCTTTCTTCACATTTGTTTAAATCATATTTAGTTTTTTTAATTACAACATCCTCTCTAAATTTTAAAAAACTTTCAAGGAATTCTTTCAAATTACAAGTTTTAGGTTTTTTATCTACAATTGCTAATGTATTAAATCCAAATGAACTTTCTATTGAAGTATATTTAAAAAGTTGTCTTTTAACAGTTTCTGGTTCAACGTTTCTTCTTAAATCTATTGCAACTCTTATACCCTCTCTATTTGACTCATCTCTAATATCACTTATTCCCTCTATTTTTTTATCACGAACAAGCTCAGCAATTCTCTCATTTAAATTGGATTTATTTATTTGATATGGAATTGATGTTATAACGAGACGATCTTTACCATTTTTTAAATTTTCAACTGCTACTTCACCTCTAATCTTAAAGGAGCCCCTGCCTGACTTGTATCCTTGTTTTATTATTTCTTTTCCTATAATTATACCTCCAGTAGGAAAATCAGGACCTGGTATGTATTTCATTAATTCATTTATTTTAATATCCTTATTATTAATTAGAGCAAGTGTTCCATTTATAACCTCGCCCAAATTGTGAGGAGGTATACTTGTAGCCATACCAACAGCTATTCCACCTGCACCATTCACTAGTAGATTAGGATATTGTGAAGGTAATACTTCTGGTTCATTTTCTGTTTCATCATAATTGCTTTTAAAAGAAACTGTATTTTTTTCTATATCATCAATTAAATACTGAGAGATTTTTGCTAATCTTGTCTCAGTATATCTCATTGCAGCTGGAGGATCACCATCAATAGAACCAAAATTACCTTGACCATCTATTAATGGTAAACTCATTGAAAAATCTTGCACCATTCTTACTAAAGCGTCATATACTGCTTGATCACCGTGTGGATGATACTTACCAATAACATCCCCTACTACTCTTGCAGATTTTCTAAACTGTTTGGACCAATCAAAACCTCCTTTATACATTGCGTATAAAATTCTTCTATGAACTGGCTTAAGACCATCTCTTACGTCTGGCAAAGCTCTACTTACAATTACACTCATAGCATAAGATAAGTAAGATGAACTCATCTCATCATACATAGAAATTGGTTTTATATTTGCTTCTTTTGAAATTTCAGATTTTAACATGTTACTTAAAATGGAATATCGTCATCGAGATCACTATGCTCAATTTGTGAACCTTCATCATTGTTATTTTTATTAACTTGTGAAGATGTAGAATTTTGATTGCCTCCACCAAGCATAGTTAAAGAAGAGTTGTATCCCTGTATTAAGATTTCTGTAGAATATTTATCTTGTCCACTTTTTTCGTCTTTCCATTTTCTAGTAGATAATTGACCCTCAACATATACTTGAGCACCTTTTTTTAAATATTGTTGAACTACATTAACTAGTCCTTCATTAAAAACTACTATTCTATGCCATTCAGTTTTTTCCTTTTTTTCGCCTGTATTTTTATCTTTCCAGGATTGGCTAGTAGCTAAACTCAATCTGGCGACACTTTTGCCGTTAACCATTTGTTTAATTTCAGGGTCTGCGCCCAATCGACCAATTAATAATACTTTATTTAAGCTTCCTGCCATAATATTTTAAAATATAATGAATAGATTTAAATTAACTATAACACAATTTAACTTGAATATTAATTTTATTAATTTAAAGCAACAAAAATTATGCTCAAAAAGATAGTTATTAAAGGCGCAAAAGAACACAATTTAAAGAATATATCTTTAGAAATTCCCAAAGATGAATTTGTTGTAATTACTGGTCTTTCTGGTTCTGGAAAATCTTCTTTAGCATTTGATACAATTTATGCAGAGGGTCAAAGAAGATATGTAGAAAGTCTATCAGCTTATGCAAGACAATTTTTAGATAAAATGAAAAAACCAAATGTTGACTTAATAGAGGGATTGAGTCCAGCTATATCCATTGAACAAAAAAATACATCAAAAAATCCAAGGTCAACAGTTGCAACTGTCACAGAAATTTATGATTATATGAGAGTATTATATGCTAGAGCTGGAACACCATACTCTCCATTCACCGGTAAACCAATTACTTCTCAAACTATAAGTCAAATTGTTGATAAAATTAAAGAATTACCAAAAAAGTCAACAATTTTTTTATATGCACCTGTAGTTCGTGGTCGAAAGGGTGAATATAAAAAAGATATATTAAGTTTTAAAAAAAGAGGTTTTAGAAAAATAAAGGTAGATAATGAGCTTTACGAAATTGACAAGATACCTGAATTAAATAAAAAGGTTAAACATGATATATATGTATTGGTAGATAGAATTATAATTAATTCATTGCTAGGAAATAGACTTGCAGAAAGTGTTGAGACGGCAGTTAATCTTGCTAATGGATTAGTTTTTGTTGAGTATGAAAATGAAACTTTGCCCAAGAAATTTAGAAAGACTGAAAGAATAATATTTTCAACAAAATTTGCATGCCCCGAAAGTGGTTTTACAATTGAAGAAATTGAGCCCAGGTTATTTTCTTTTAATAGTCCTTATGGAGCTTGTGCGGAGTGTGAAGGCATTGGAGTAAAATTAAATGTAGATCCTAAGCTTGTGATACCAAATGAAAAAAAAAGTATAGCTGATGGTGCTATTGAGCCATGGTCTAAATCAACGACAATGTACTATGCACAAACTTTATCATCATTAGCAAAACATTATAATTTTTCTTTAGAAGATAAATGGTTTAGGTTGCCAAAAAAAATTAAAGATATAATTTTATTTGGCTCAGATGATGATGAAATTAAATTTTCATATGATGATGGTTATGAAAAATATTCACATAAAAAAACCTTTGAAGGTGTAATAAATAATCTTGAAAGGCGATATTTAGAGACCGATAGTGACTGGAAAAGAGAGGAAATAGCACAATATCAATCAGATACTAAATGTGAGAGTTGTAATGGTTTTAGACTTAAGGAAGAAGCTTTGTGTGTTAAAATTAATGACTTGAATATTAGTGAAGTTACAGAAAAATCTATTTTGGATGCAAAAGATTGGTTTAATTCATTGCAAAAAAATTTAGATAGCAGAAGACTAAAAATTGCTCAACACATACTAAAAGAAATAAATGAAAGATTAGATTTTTTATTAAATGTTGGTTTGGATTATTTAACTTTATCGAGAGAGTCAGGAACACTTTCTGGTGGTGAGGCTCAAAGAATTCGATTGGCATCACAAATAGGCTCAGGATTAACAGGTGTTCTTTATGTTTTAGATGAACCATCAATTGGTCTTCATCAAAAAGATAATGTCAAACTTATTAACGCCTTAAAAAGATTAAGAGACTTAGGGAACACAGTAATTGTTGTTGAACATGATACAGAAACTATGGAAAATGCAGATCATATAATTGATCTTGGTCCAGAAGCGGGTAATAAAGGTGGCGAAATAGTTGCGCAAGGTACCTATAGTGAAATATTAAAATGCAATGAAAGTATAACAGGAAGATATTTATCCAATAAAAGTTTTATACCAATTCCAAAAAAAAGAAGGCTAGCAAAGAATGGACGGTTTTTAGAAATACAAGGTGCTACGGGCAATAATCTCAATAATGTAAATTTAAAAATTCCATTGGGTAGTTTTTCTTGCGTAACTGGTGTTTCAGGCAGTGGAAAATCAACACTAATCCTTCAAACTTTGTATAATGCTTTAAATCTTACTTTAAATAATAATAAATCTAGAAAAATACCAAAACCCTTTAAAGGTTTTAAGGGTATAGAGTTAATCGATAAGGTTATCGATATTGACCAATCGCCAATAGGTCGAACGCCAAGATCAAACCCTGCAACATATACAGGTGCATTTGGTCCAATAAGAGATTGGTTTACAAATTTACCTGAGTCAAAAAGTAGAGGTTACAAACCAGGGAGATTCTCTTTTAATGTAAGGGGTGGAAGGTGTGAAGCCTGTGAAGGAGATGGTGTTATTACTTATGAAATGCACTTTTTGCCTGATGTCTACATTACTTGTGATGAATGTAAAGGAAGCAGATATAATAGAGAAACGTTGGAGATTAAGTTTAAAGATAAAAGTATAGCAGATGTTTTAAATATGACAGTTGATGAGGGATGTGAATACTTCGAAAATATATCTAATATACGAACAAAACTGTTAACTTTAAAAAAAGTAGGTTTGGGCTATATAAAAATAGGTCAACAAGCTACAACGCTTTCAGGTGGCGAGGCACAGAGAATAAAATTAGCTAAAGAGTTATCCAAAAGGTCAACCGGAAGAACTGTATATATACTTGATGAACCTACTACAGGACTTCATCAGCATGACATAAAAAAATTACTGGAAATATTGCATACTTTTGTAGCTACTGGAAACACTGTTATTGTTATAGAACATAACCTAGATGTTATTAAAACAGCAGATTACATTATTGATATGGGGCCAGAGGGTGGTGTGAAAGGTGGAAAAATAATTGCCGAAGGAAAACCTGAGGAAATATGCAATGTTAAAGAAAGTTATACCGGAAAATATTTGAAAAATCTGTTAGACTCAAAAATTAAAAAAATTGCATAACTCATTAATTTAGTATAAAATTATTTATGGCTAATTTCTTACAATCTTTATCTAAAACCGTTCATTTATCGCTTGCAATTACAGTTATTTTGTTTTTGGGCCTATTCTATGCAAATGGTGGTTTTGATATTGACAGAATTTTTTGGAGTTGGTTATTGAGGTATATACATGTTGTGGTTGCAATAATGTGGATAGGTCTTTTATGGTATTTTAATTTTGTTCAAATACCCAATATGTCAAAAATTCCTGATGAGCAAAAACCAGCAATTGGGAAAGTAATTGCTCCAGCAGCTCTTTTTTATTTTAGATGGGGTGCTTTTGCTACAATTGTAACTGGATTGATACTTGCATACTTAAATGGGTATTTGCATGAATCTATGACCTTGGGTATTGGATCAGGCGGTGGAAGGAATACTGCTATTGGTATAGGTATGTGGTTAGGGCTAATTATGGCATTTAATGTATGGTTTGTTATATGGCCAAATCAAAAAAGGGCTTTAGGAATAGTTGAATGTGATCCTGAAAAAAAAGCTAAATCTGCAAAAACAGCTATGTTGTTTTCAAGAACAAATACACTTTTATCATTACCAATGCTGCTAACCATGGTTGCAGCACAAAATTTATATTAATTATCTTCTTTAATAATAGTCTTTTGTGAAACTTTTAATGTTACTAATAAAGGATTAGCAATATAAATTGATGAATACGTTCCAAAGATAACACCTAAAATCATTGCAAATGAAAAACCTTTTAAAATTTCTCCACCAAACACATAAATAGATATTAATGCTAATAGTGTAGTTGCCGATGTAATGACGGTTCTTGATAAAGTCTCATTAATTGAAATATTAGTAAGATCAAATATTTTAATATTAGCGTGTTTTTTAAGATTTTCTCTTACTCTATCATAAATTACAACGGTATCATTCATAGAATATCCAACGATGGTTAAAACAGCTGCAACGATAGATAAATTAATTTCTAAATTGAATAATGAAAATAATCCAAGAGTAATTATCACATCATGAAATAGAGCAAGTATTGCTCCAATACTGAATTGCCATTCAAATCTCACCCATATATAAAAAAGCATTGCTGCTAATGATAAGGCAATAGCTATTATCCCAGACTTAAGTAATTCGCTACTTACTTTTGGACCTACATTTTCTACTCTTCTAAAGTTAAAATCATTACCAATCGAACTTGATAATTTATTTTTAATATTTTTAATAAAATTACTATCATTTGAATTTTTTTTATCAAATTTAACTATAAAATCTGTTTCATTACCGAATTGCTTAACGTTAACATTGCCTAAATTCATTTGATTAAATGCGTCTCTTATTAATTTAATATTTGAGTTATTTTTTGAAGTACGTAATTCAATTAAAGTACCACCTTTAAAATCAACTCCAAAATTTAAACCTTTAAAAATTAATAAACAAATTGATAGGATAATCAAAATTATTGAAAGGATAGAAAATGATTTATAATATCTGTTAAATGAAATTATTTGCATATCAAATAATATTTTCTTTATTTTTATTTTTGATTAAATAAATAGATGTTATCATTCTAGCTATAAAATAAACACTAAACAAAGTAGTAATTATACCTATTCCTAAAGTAACAGAGAAGCCTTTTATGGGTCCTGAACCCATAAAGAACAAAATTACTGCAGCTATTAAAGTTGTTATATTTGCGTCTAAAATAGTTGTCCTTGATTTTGTATAGCCATTATCAAAGGCTATAATACTGTTCTTTTCTTTTTTAATTTCCTCTTTAATCCTCTCAAAAATTAATACATTAGCATCAACTGCCATACCAACAGTAAGTATTATCCCTGCTATACCTGGTAAAGTTAGTGTTGCTTCAAAAATGGTTAGAATGCCTATTAATAAAAAAAGGTTTATTATTAATGTGATATTAGCAATTATTCCAAATACTCTATATTTATACAGCATGAAAGTTACTACTAATGAAAAACCAATTATTAATGAAATAATACCTGCTTCAATAGAGTCTTTGCCAAGATCTGGTCCAACAGTTCTCTCCTCAATAATATTTAGTGGAGCTGGTAGTGCTCCTGACCTTAATAGTAATGCTAAATCAGTAGCAGTTTGGAATGTAAAGTCTCCAGATATCTGTCCTGCACCACCAACAATAGCTTCTCTGATAACTGGTGCACTTAAAATTTTGCTATCTAAAACAATAGCTAATCTTTTTCCTATTCCAGTTGATGTAGCTTTACCAAATTTTTTAGATCCTACTCTATCTAAACTAAATGTGACAACAGTTTCACTTGTAGTATCGTCTACTCTTACACCTGCATCAACTAAGTTATCTCCATTAACTATAATTCTTTTACTTACTACTGCAATTTCTGATCCATCTTCAAAAGAAAGTTTTTCTGTTCCAAAAGATTCCTCTTTACTGTCGGTGATAAATTGAAAAGTAAGATTTGCGGTTTTGCCAAGTAGTGATTTGATACGTCCTGGATCATCTAAACCAGGTAATTCAACCAGAATTCTATCACTGCCTCTTTTCAAAATATTGGGTTCATTGGTTCCAATTTCGTCAACACGTCTTCTAACGATTTCAATAGCATTGTCTAAAGAGTTTTGTTTTAATAAAACAAAACCATATTTAGATAAATTAAGTATGAACTTACCATTTTCACTTTTAACAACAAATTCATGTTCCTTAAAATTTTGATAATATGGATTAATTAAGCTTTCTTTGTCATTAAGAATATCATTTACTTTTTCAAAGTCTTCATATGAATTAAATTTTATATTTTGATCTTCTACAATAAAATTAGATACAACTAGAGCTTTTTCATTAAAAAATTTTTTTAATTCATAAACTTTATTTTGTAATTTTTGTTCTATTACAGGTGTATTGTCAATTTCTAAAAGTAAGTATGAGCCTCCTTTAAGATCTAATCCTAAATTAATTTTTTGCTTAAAAAAGTTATCATCAAATTTTATAAAATTTGAAAATGCAAAGTAAGAAAAAATTAATGTAAAAAAGATTACTGAGATAATTCTTAGTTTTGAAAAGTATAACACTTCAATACAATGTTATTTTTTTTGTTCAATATTACTGACTAAGCTTTGAATTCCAGTTGATCTAATTATCTCAACTTTTACATCATCTGAAATTTGAACTTCAACTTTCTCATTATCGATAACTCTCTCAATTGTTCCAATTATTCCGCCTGATGTAATAACTTTGTCACCTCTTTTAAGACTTTCTACCATTAATTTATGCTCCTTTACTTTCTTTTGCTGTGGTCTGATTAAAAAAAAGTAAAATATAACAAAAATTAGTATTAAAGGTATAAATTGTCCGATTCCTGCATCCATATAGATCTCTATGTTGATCGATTATTTATACTATCTAAAATGTTAAGACAACTCTTTAATTGGCGCTAATTTTCTGTAAATTGTTCATATATGGTTTTAAAATTTCTGGAACAAGTATATCACCATTATTTGTCTGATAATTTTCAAGTATAGCTATAAGCGTTCTACCAATTGCTAAACCACTGCCATTTAAAGTACCTGTGAAAAAAGTTTCATTATTTTTATCTTTATATCTACTTTTCATTCTTCTTGCTTGAAAGCTTCCACAAGATGAGCATGACGATATTTCTCTATATTTGTTCTCTGAAGGTAGCCACACTTCAATATCATAAGTTTTTTCAGCACTAAATCCCATATCACCAGTACATAGAATTACTTTTCTATAAGGTAATTTTAATTTATCAAGAATCATAGTTGCACAATCCGTCATTCTTTCAAGTTCATCCGAGCATTTATGGTTCTCAACAATACTTACAAGTTCTACTTTGTAAAATTGATGCTGTCTAATCATACCCTTAGTGTCTTTACCATAGCTTCCAGCTTCTTTTCTAAAACAAGGTGTTGCAGCAACTAATCTCATGGGTAAATCTTGGTGGTTTAGAATTTTTTCTCTTACGATATTAGTTAAAATTACTTCTGCAGTTGGTATAAGAAATTTTCTATCATTTTTATCATCTAATTTAATCTCAAATTGATCATTTTCAAATTTAGGTAATTGTCCAGTTCCAAACATAGTGTCTTCAGATGCAAATAATGGGGGTGATATTTCTCTGTAGCCATTATTGATTGTGTGAATATCAATCATAAAATTGATAAGAGCTCTTTCAAGTAAAGCTATTTTATCTCTTAAAAAAACAAATCTTGATCCTGTTGTTATGCTAGCTAAATCGAAATCCATCATTTTTAAGTTATCGCCTAACTCGTGGTGAGGTTTGGGCTTAAAATCAAAAGTTTTTATATTTCCTTTTTTTTCTATCTCCTTATTGAATTTTTCATCATCACCAATTGGAACCTCATCAAGTGGAACATTGGGTATAAGCGACATAATATTATCTAATTTTCTTTTAATTAGGGCTTGGTCTATCGATAATTTTTCTATTTTTAAGCTAAGTTCTTTTGACTTTTCAAATTGAGATTTATCCTTAGACTTTGAAATATCTTTTTTATTTTTTTCTAATGTTTCTTTTTCTTGGATTAACTTTCTATGTTTTTCGTCTAATAATAAAATTTCATTTAAATCAATTTTAATATTTCTTGTAAGAATTTTCTTTTTAAAAACATCAAAATTTTTTCTTAAATCTTTTAAATTATGCATTATTTTCTTTAATTTTACTTTCTATAATTTTTACAGATAATATAGATAATTCATATAAAATTAATAAAGGAATGGCTAATCCAATTTGTGTTATGGGATCTGGTGGTGTTAACAATGCAGCTGCTGCAAATATTATAACAACTACATATTTACGCCTTTCTTTTAAAAATTTTGAATCAATAAGGCCAATTCTAGCTAATAAGCTTAAGACTATAGGAAGCTGAAAACTAAGCCCAAATGCAAAAATCAATTTCATTACTAGTGACAAATATTCATTAACTTTAGCCTCAAGCTGTATAGGTAAGGTTGTAGTAAGCCCTGCACTTTCAAATGATAAAAAAAACTTTATAGCTAGTGGCATAATTAAATAATAAACCAGCATTCCGCCTAGTAAAAATAATATTGGTGTCAGTACTAAATAAGGCATAATAGCACTTTTTTCATGATCATATAATCCTGGTGCAATGAATTTCCAAATTTGAATAAGAATGAATGGTGAAGTAATAAAAAATGCTGCAAAAAATGACACTTTTAGATATGTTAAAAAAGTTTCTTGAAGTGCTGTAAAAATTAATCTTCTTTCGATATTATCATTTTTAACTGCCTCAGCAAATGGATCAACTAGAAAACCATAGATATAATCTGAAAAATAATAACAAATCACAAAAAGTATAAACAAAAAAATTAAGGATGAGATAAGTCTTTTTCTTAATTCAACTAAATGACTTATAAAACCGGTCTCTTTGTTTTCATTACTCATCTTTATTTTTACTTATATCCTCGGAATTTTTATTTGATTCTTTTTTATTTTCTTCAGAAAAATCAGTTTCACCAAGTTCAGAAATTTGGTTTTGAAAACTACTTACTGATCTTTTAATTGAACCTATCCATGAACCAATTTTTTTTAACATGTAAGGAAAGTCTTTTGGTCCTATCACAATGATTGCTAGTGCAACAATAATTAGTATTTCAAACCAGCCAATTTGTGGCATTTGAATTATTCTTTTTTATTTGAATCTTGATTATCTGATTCTTGATTTTCAGAAATATTTTTTAAATCTTGACTATCTGTTGAATCTGAGGACATTCCCTTTTTAAAGCTTTTAATTCCTTTAGCGACATCGCCCATTAAACTTGAAATTTTGCCTCTTCCGAATAATAAGACAACTAAAATTACTACAATTGCAATTTGCCAAAATCCTATACTCATAATTAAATTATATCTCTAAATTTTATTTTTTGTAACATATTTTCTAATGTTTATCATCTGATTTAAGGGTACCACTTAGCATGTCATCTATATCTGAATAGATGTTTTCCTTTTTTTCTTCCTGTTTTTCCTTATAAAATTTACCTGTACCGAATATTGTTGAGTCTACAGCTGTATTATCTATTAATCCAGCAGTACCTAATTCTTCAATATTAGGTAAATCAGATAATTTTTGTAAATTAAAATGATTTAAAAATTCCTCTGTAGTTGCATACTGTATAGGTTTACCAGGAACATCTTTTCTTCCTTGGGGTCTTACCCAATTAAGCTCCATAAGAATTTCTAGAGTATTAGTACCAAATGCGACTCCACGTATATCTTCTATTTCAGCTCTGGTTACTGGCTGATGATATACAATTATAGAAAGTGTTTCTATAGCTGCTTTAGAAAGTTTTTTCTCTACTGTTTTTTGTTGTGACATTAGGCTAGATAAATTTTGAGCAGTTCTAAAGGACCATCTATTTGAAATACAAACTAAATTTATACCTCTTTTAGAGTAAAAAATTTGTAATCTATCTAAAATTTTTTGAACATTAACGTTTTTTTTAATTTTAGATTGAATAGTATCAATATCTAAAGGTTCAGCAGCTGCAAATAAAATTGCTTCAACCTCTCTTTCACCTTCAATTAAATTATTTGGGAAATTAACAATGTTATTTTTTTTAAGTTTATTCATTTGTTTTTTTAATAAAGATTTCATCATATAGATTATTTTGTTTTATTAATACACTTCCCTCTTTAACCATTTCTAATGAGCCAGCTAAAATACCGGCAATTCCAGATCGTCTCAATTTTTTGGTATTTTCAAAATTTTTTGGAATTAATTCATTTAAATTTTTCCAATTAGAAAGTTTATCTAAAAAATCTTTTATTCTCTGTATTCCATCTTCAGTTGTAAAAACAGGTAATTTTGGAATATTAATTTTTTGAAAGTCTTTTGTCATAACTACAGTCGAATAAGTTTTTAAAATTTCGAATAACGAAAGCGAGTATTTATAGCTATTAATTGATCTTATTGATCCCTTCATTCCTCTCAAAAAAACATCTTTGCCTAGTCTTTTTTTTTTTAACATTTGATCTGACAACAATCTAATTAATTCAAGCTTTTTAAGTTGTAATTTTAGTTTTTCTGCTACCTCTAGAGCTTTAAATTCATCTTCTTCACTTTCAGGTAAAAGCAATTTTGATTTAAGATAAGTTAACCAGGTAGCCATTAATAAATATTCTGAAGCAAGTTCAAGATTAATGTTCTTAGCATTTTTTATAAAATCTATAAACTGGTCTGCAAGTTTAGTAATAGATATTTTTTCAAGATTAACTTTCTGTGATTTTGCTAAATCTAATAATAGATCTAAGGGTCCACTAAAATTATTTAAATTTACATTAAATGTATTTGAATCACTCATATAATTATTAATAATATCTTATAATCTCTCTAAATTGTGATGTTTTTTTTAAAATAAAATTGTCTACAAAAGGTGAGTTTTTGCCAACAATAATCATTTCAGAAAGGTTTCCATTGCAATGAAGTACTAAATTACAACCTGCTTTAAAAGCTTTTTTTGTATTTGTGCTTAAACTATATTTTAAAGCTTTCATTGATATATCATCTGAGATTAATATATTTTTGAATCCTATTTTTTTTCTTATAAGATTAATCATGATTTTTGAATGTGTGACTACATTTGATGGATCTTGTTTTTTAAAAATAATATGTGCTGTCATAGCAAAAAGGCTTTTTGTTTTTTTAAAAGGGAAAAAATCATTTTTAAATAAATAATCTGTAGATTTATTGATAACAGGCAATTTTTTATGACTGTCAACATTTGTAATACCATGGCCAGGAATATGTTTAATTACGCAAGCTATATTATTTTTGTGAAACGAAGAAATACAAATATCGCCTATTTTACTCACTATCTTGCTATTTCTTGAGTAAGAACGATCTCCGATAATGCTAGATGTTTTAAATCTTTTTATGTCTAAAACAGGTACGGTATTTATGTTTAAACCTAACATATTTAATAGGTATGAGATTTGATCAATGTAAATTTTATAATAATGATTGAACTTCATTTTATTTTTTTTATATAAATTACCAAAATAACTTGCCGTTAAATTCGAACTTTCAATAAAATTTCTTAATCTAGAAACACGACCACCTTCTTCGTCAATTAGAATAGGATATAAATTATCTTTAAATATTGCTCTGATGTTTGCTACTAAATTTTTTGTTTGATTAATATTTTTAATATTTCTTGAGAATAGGATTATACCCCAAGGCTTATATTTTTTTAGAAATTTAATTTCTTTATTTTTTAATTTAGTGCCACTCAAACCGCAAATAAAAGCTCTATTTAGACTCATTATTATAAATTAATTTCCAAAAGTGAAATTTTTCCTCTTTAGGGTTTTGATTTTTGTCAACATACTCAATTATGTTGTCTGTATTATTCTTTAAAGTTTTTATCTTTTTAGATTGTTCATCTATTTTAATTGAATGAGATTCTAAAGATCTAAAAGAATTTTTGATATTGGCGTCAGAAAAATAATGTTTAATAGTAAAAAATATAAAAGTAAAAACAATTACTATAAATAAAATATATTTTATTTCTTTTATCATTACATTTTATCAGGTGTGCTCACGCCTATAATCGACATACCAGTTTTTATAACATTTGAAATTGCCTTTAGAAAAACTTTTTTTTCGTTGGAAATTTTATTTTCTTTTGTTAAAAATCTCTTACTTTGGTCATCTTTGCCCATATTCCAATATGAGTGAAAATCAGATGCAAGTTCATACAAATAGACTGGTATTCTATGTGGTTCTAATCTGTTAGTTGCTATATCTATACATTTTGGCCACTCAGATATCTTTTTAATAATTTTAATCTCATCTTTAGAATAATTAAAATTAAATTTATCAATTACAATATTATTTTCTAATTTTAGTTGAGCATTTCTGAATACTGATGAAATTCTTGCATAACAATACTGTACATAGTAAAGAGGATTATCTTTCGATTTTTCTTTAACCTTTGTAAAATCAAAATCTATTTCAACATCACTACTCCTACTAAGCATTATGAAGCGAGTTGCATCTTTTCCAACTTCTTCGATTAAATCTTCAATAGTAATATAATCACCTTTCCTTTTTGACATTTTAAATGGTTTGTTATCTTTAATTAATTTTACAAGCTGACTTACTTTGCAAATGAGTTTGTTCTTTTCTCCAGATAAGGCTTCTACGACAGATGTAATTCTTTTAATATACCCTGCATGATCTGCTCCGAGTATATTTATTAACACATCAAATTTTCTTTCAACTTTATTATTATGATATGCTGTATCACTTGCAAAATATGTCCAACTTTTATCCTCTTTTTGAAGTGCCCTATCTTTATCATCACCAAAATAAGTCGATTTAAATAATAATTGATCCCTTTCAACCCAGTTTGAATTTTTTTCATTTTCCGGAGCTTTTATTTTCCCATTATAGACAAAATCCTTTTTTTTTAATTTTTCAATTACTTTCTCAACTTCTTGATTATTAACTAGATCAGTTTCACTTATGAACTTATCGTGTGATATTCCTAGGTTATTTAAATTTAATTTAATTAAATTAAGTGACTCTTGAACAGATAATTTTGTAAGCTCAGTGGAAATTTCATTAAAATTATCGAAATTTAAGTTATTGTTTTTGTTTATTATATTACTTGCAATATTAATTAAATAATCACCTGGGTATAAATCTTTATTATCTTTAGGAAATGGTTCGTTATAAAGTTTTTCTCTTATTCTATAATATACAGATTTTGTAAAATATAAAATTTGATTACCATAATCATTTACATAGTATTCCTTGTTAACTGTATGGTTATTGAATAATAGAAGGTTTGCTAAAACATCACCTAAAATGGCACCTCTACAATGTCCGACATGAAGAGGACCTGTGGGATTAGCTGAAACAAATTCTAATAAATAACTTTTGTTTATAATATTATTATTTTTTCCAAAATTTTTGTCATTAATTAATTCTTTTAAAAAATTATTCCAAAAAGATAATTTAAACTTAATATTTATAAATCCAGGTTTAGCAAAAGATATATCTTGAATTTCACTAAAATCTTTTTTGAAAAGTGTAATTAAAATTTCACTAATTTTAATGGGTGATGTGTTATTATTTTTTGCTAAAATCATTGCTACGTTCGTAGAAATATCACAATCAAAATGTTTAGGAGGTAGATCTACATTAGTTTTTTCAATATTATCAATATTTTCGATTAATTTATTTTGGTTAGCAGATTTTACTAACTTTGTTATTTTTGTTTGGTATAAATCAAATATATTCATTTATTTTTGTTATATAAATTAATTGCATATCTGTCAGTCATACCAGAAATATAATCTGATATAACTCTATATTTATCACTCTTTAAAAAATTTTTTTTATTTATAAATTTATAAGGTCTTTTATTTATTAAATTAAACAGTTTTTTTATAACTTTTTTTCCATCATTATTTTTTTTTAAGACATTTTTATTATTATACATTTTAACTCTTAAAAAACTACGAATCTCATTATCAATTTTATTAAATTTATCAGAAAAACAAGCAATTGAATTTTTACTTTTATAAATGTCTAAAGTATTTTTGATTTTATTTTTTTTTATATTTTGAATTGTATTTTTAATTATATCTTTAACCATTAAATTAATAGAGTCTCTAATAATTTGGTATATCAAAATATCTTTATTTTTATTTTTAATATTTTTTCTATATGATTTTAAAATTTCTTTAAAAAAAGTTACTTCTGTTAATTCTCCAAGTGAAAATAATTTAGCTCTTATTCCATCTTGTATATCATGATTATTATAAGCAATATCATCTGAGATTGCTGATATTTGAGATTCTATAGACGGATATTTAGAGAAATTTATTTTTCCTTTAAGATTGTTTTCTCCTATAAGTTTTTTTATCTTTGATAAATTATATATTGGTCCGTTGTGTTTCAATAAACCATCCAAAGTTTCATAAGTTAAATTTAAACCTTTAAATCTTAAATACTTATTTTCTAAAAACATGACTATTCTTAAAGTTTGAAGATTATGATCAAATCCACCATAATTTATCATACATTCATTAAGTGCTTCTTCTCCTGCATGTCCAAATGGCGTATGACCCAAGTCATGAGCTAGACTTAATGTTTCGGCTAAATCATCATTTAACATTAGATATTTTGTTATTGATCTTGCAATTTGTGCTACTTCAAGAGAATGGGTAATTCTAGTTCTGAAATGGTCTCCATCAGTGTTTACAAATACTTGTGTTTTATGTTTTAACCTTCTAAATGACGCAGAGTGTACTATTCTGTCTCTGTCTCTTTGAAACGGTGATCTATAAAAATTTAATGGTTCTTTGTGTAAACGACCTTTGCTTTTAAATAATCCTAATTTTGTGTAGTTTTTCATGCTTTAAAATTGGTAAATAAATATTATATTAGTAATAACAGTGTTCTATAATGATTAAAGAAATTAAATTTACAGAAAAAGCTATAAAACAAATAGATCAATTGCTTTCAAAGAAAGATAAAGGATCTTTTTTCAGAATCGCTATTAAAGGCGGTGGTTGTTCAGGATTTCAATATGATTTTTCATTTGATCAAAAGCAAAATGACGATGATCTTAAACACTTGAATATCTTAATAGATAAAACATCGGCTGATTTATTGAAAGGTTCAGAGATCGATTATGTAGAAGAATTAATAGGAAACTCATTTAAAATTAATAATCCTCAGAGCAAATCTTCTTGTGGTTGCGGTGTGTCTTTCGCTCTTTAATGATAATAAGTTCTTGGAATGTTAATTCTGTAAGAGCCAGAATAGAAAACATCAAAGAATATATAAAAAAATTTTCACCCGATATATTGATGATGCAAGAAATCAAAACACCTAATGAAACTTATCCTTATGATGATTTTAAATTGCTAAATTATGAAAATTATGTATTTGGTCAGAAGAGCTATAATGGAGTAGCTATTGTTTCAAAAAAAAAATTAATTAATACTCAAAATGATATTTTTAAGGATAAAAATAAGCAATCAAGAATAATTCAAGCTGAAGTAAAATATAAAAAAAAAATTATTAATTTAATAAATATTTATACTCCAAATGGCAATCCTGTTGATACAGATAAATATGAATATAAATTATACTGGCTAGATAGCCTAATCAAAAAAATTAAATTATTATCTAAAAAAAATGAAAATATAATTATAGGTGGTGATTTTAATATTATTCCTTCTTCAGAAGATGTTCATAATCCAAAAACTTATGAGGATGATGCATTGTTTAGATTGGAAATTAGAAAGAAATTAAGAGAACTTATTAATTTGGGTTTTCATGATGCCTATAGATATATATATCCTGATAAAGAAGGTTATACATTCTGGGATTATACAAGTGGTGCTTGGCAAAAAAATAATGGTATGAGAATAGACCATTTTTTAGTTTCAAATTCTTTGATAAATATTGTTAAAAATGTTCAAATAAATAAATTTCCACGCGGAAGACAAAAACCATCTGATCATACACCAATTGAAATTGAACTAGCTTAATGATTTGATTTTATTTACTAGCTCTTCATTTATATTCCGAGGCCCCTTATTCAATCTATTTTTATGACGTCTTTCCCCTGGAAGTCTAACTCCATCCATGGATTTCATTTTATTAAAAAATTCTTCTGAATGTTTAGCCCAATCAGTTCCTGCAGTTTTTTCAGGTGAAATTGCCAATATAAATTCCCCACCACTTGGTGGTCCGCCATCATTATTATCTTTGATGGCAGTCTCAAAACTAAAATTATCACCAACCATAGCTCCTGCCATTAATTCTACCATCATTGCTATTGCTGATCCTTTATAACCACCAAAAGGTAAAAGAACCCCTCCATCTGCAATTTCTCCTGGATCTGTTGTTTCTTTTCCATCCTTTGTTAAACCTGTACCTAAAGGAACTTTATGCCCTTCTCTTTTAGCAACTTGAACTTCACCCATTGCCATTGATGCAGTTGCCATATCATAAACTACCGGAGATTTACCTGGTCGTGGCCATGCGAAAGAAATTGGATTTGTTCCAAATAATGGTTTGACTGCACCAGCTGGAGCTACAGCAGGTTTGTAAGATGTGCATGCAAAAGCAACTAATCCTTGCTCAGCAATCTTCTCGGTTTCAGGCCACATCGCTGCCATATGGTGAGAATTACTTATTGCTAAAACAGCAACACCATTTTCTTTTGCTGCCGTAATTATTGAAGGAATGCTTTTTTTAATAACAACAGGTGCTAAACAATTATTACCATTAACTTTAATTACAGACTTAGAAATTTGTTTTATTTCAGGTATGCCTTTTCCGTTTATTTTACCACTTTTTAAACCGGCTATATATGCAGGCACTCTAAAAAGACCATGAGATAAAGAGCCATCTTTTTCGGCATTAACTATTAATTCAGACATAATATTTGAGGTTTCCTCGTCACAACCATTAGCGAGAAAAGTTTTTTTAGCTAAGTTGTAAATATCTTCTAAAGAAATTGATATAGTGCTCACATATTTATTAAATATTATTTGTTATTGTTAATCAATTATTTTTTAATTAATATTTTAATAAATGAAGCAAAAAAAAATTACCATAATTTTTACTGACTTAGATGGGACGTTCCTAAACAAGAATACCTTTAGATTTGGGAATAACAAAAAAATAAGCAAAAATTTAACAGATAAAGGAATAATTATAATACCAAATTCAAGCAAAACTATCGATGAATTAAAATCTTTTAATAAAAAAATTGGCATTAAATTTCCATTTATAAGTGAAAACGGATCAACTATTTATAATCTTAAATATATTAATAAAAAATTACCATTAAAAATCAAAATTGGGAGACCAAGATCTATTATAATTAAAACTTTTAAAAAAAGAGTAAAAAAGGAGTACATTAATAAATGTATTTTTGTAGATAAGTTAAAATTGAAAGAACAATCAAAAATTCTAGGTTTAAAATCTAAAGAATTAAAAGATGCACTAAACCGAAAGCATACAATACCTATTAAATTCATTGGGAAAAAAAATGAAAAATTAAAAATTCAAAAAATAATTAAGAAAATTGGACTTTCATTTCAAGAAGGGGGAAGAATAATTAACTTAGGTGATAATACCAACAAAGGAATTGCAATGAAAAAATTATTATCTTTGATAAATAAAAAGCTAAAATTTAAAGTAAATACGATTGGAATAGGCGATAATTATAATGACATAGAAATGTTAAAAAATTGTGATATTCCTTGCCTAGTGAGAAATAAAAAATTTAATAAAAATGATTTCAAGACTTCAAAATGTATATATTCAAAAAAAATAGCTCCTTATGGATGGGCAGAAGTTGTTAAATTGGCACTAGCAAAAGTTAATTATAAAGTCTAAAATTTAATATGGGTGATTTTTCTCAAAACGGCGTTATCTCGAACTTACATGACTTTGGTACAAGGACTACCAATGAAATTGAAAAAGACCTTTTAAATTTTTCAAAAGAAAGAAAAATGGAATTAATTTTACCTAGCCTTTATTCTGAGCTTGAAGGTGATGCCTTGCCAAATATTGTAAATGAAATAAGTAAAACAAAATATTTAAGTCATATAATAATAGGTTTAGATAGAGCCAACAAATCTCAAGCATTAAAATCATGGAAATTTTTTAAGAAACTAAATACACCTTTCACAATCTTATGGAATGATGGTCCAAGATTAAAAAAACTTCATAACGAGCTTAAAAAAAAAGATCTAGCACCTAACGAAAAAGGCAAAGGTAGAAATGTATGGTATTGTCTTGGTATGTGCATCGCTAGAGATAATGCCAGATCAGTCGCGCTCCATGACTGTGATATTAAAACTTATGATAGAAGAATGTTAGCAAAGTTATTTTATCCAGTAGTAAATCCATTATTCAATTTTGAATTCTGCAAAGGTTATTATCCAAGAGTAGCAAATGGCAAAATGCATGGAAGGGTTGCAAGATTATTGGTATTCCCACTCATAACAGCTTTAGAGAAGACAATTGGAAAAAGTAATTATTTGGAATTTATGAAATCATTTAAATATCCTCTTGCAGGTGAGTTTTCCTTTAGAAGAAATATACTACCAGAACTAAGAATATCCTCTGATTGGGGTATTGAAGTTGGAATATTATCTGAAATGCAAAGAAATTTTTCTCCACATAATATTTGCCAAGTTGATATAGCAGATACATATGACCACAAACATCAGGAAATTTCTATAGGTGACGAAAAAAAGGGACTATCAAGAATGTCATTAGATATTATTAAAACACTCATTAGAAAATTAGCAACACAAGGTAATTCATTCAGTTTAGAAACTTTTAGATCATTAAAAGCTACATACTATAGATCAGCATTAGACCTGATTGATATCTACAGAAGTGATGCTGAAATGAATGGTTTAAAATTTGACTCAGATGTTGAAGAAAGGGCTGTAGAACTATTTGCACTCAATATAATGAAGGCTGGAGAGTCTTTTTTTAAAAATCCAATGGATACTCCCTTCATACCTTCTTGGAGTAGAGTTAAAAGTGCTATACCAGATTTTCTAACAAGACTTAAGAAGACTGTTGATGAAGATAACAAAGAATATAAATAATGTTATCATCAAAAACCAAAAAAAATATTAAGTTAAAATTTAAGGAAATTTATAATAAAATATATAATTATAATGATATAGAAATATACTCAAATGAAATAATTGATTTAATTAATAAATCAAACAAAATTAAAAAAAGAAAAAATAATATAAAAATAGACGAAAAAACTGCTTTGATAATTTGTTATGCAGATAGCGTATTAGAAACAAATAAGCCACATACATTAAAAGCATTCAAATCTTTTTATAATAAATACTTAAAAAATTATTTTAATACTGTTCATTTTTTACCCTTTTATCCGTCCAGCAGCGACAGTGGTTTTGCCGTTAAAGATCATTACAAAATTGATAAAAGATATGGAAGCTGGAGCGATATAAATGATTTTTCTAAAAAAAATCTTATTATGGCTGATGTGGTTATAAATCATGCATCTTCTAGAGGCCTTTGGTTTAAGAATTATTTAAAAATGAAATCTCCAGGTAAAAATTATTTTTTTACAATCAATAGCAGATTCAATGCCTCAAAGGTAGTGAGGCCTAGGGAACATCCGCTATTAAAAAAGATTAATATTTTTAATAAAAATGAATTTCTTTGGAGGACATTTAGTCCAGATCAAATCGATTTAAATTTTAAGAACCCAAAGGTATTAATGAGATTTATCAAAATAATAATTAATCTCATAAATCACGGTGTTTCTATTTTTAGGCTTGATGCAATAGCTTATTTGTGGAAACAGGATGGAACCAAATGCATAAATCTTAAACAAACACATATGATCATAAAACTCATTAGAGCCGTATGTAATAGTATAAATAAACAAGCAATTATAGTTACTGAAACAAACCTACCTGAAAAAGAAAATATAAGTTATTTTGGAAATCATGATGAAGCTAATTGGATATACAATTTCTCACTACCACCTTTGTTAGTTTATAGTTTTTTATTCGAGAATAGTAATAAATTGAACAACTGGAGCAAAAAACTACCATTAGCAAAAAAAGGTAATTCTTATCTTAATTTCCTCGCTTCGCATGACGGTATAGGCATGAGACCTGCTGAAGGATTTTTAGATAAAATTGAAATTAATAATTTGTTACGAAGACTTAAGAAGAATGGTAGTGAATTTTCATATAGAAAAGTACAAAATAAAAGGAAATTAGTTTACGAAGCAAATACGACGATTATTGATGCCTTAAAAAAAAGTAATGAAGATAGAGAAGGCAAATACTTCATCGAAAGATTTGTATCAGCGCATGCAATAATTATGGCATTTGATGGAGTGCCTGGGATTTACTTTAATTCAATTTTTGGAACTTCAAATGATGTAAATAAATATATAATAAGTAATAATAAAAGAGATTTAAATAGATATAGATGGAATAAATTAAGACTAGAAAAGTCATTAAAAAACAAAAAAACAAAACATAAAATTGTTTATGATAAAATTACAAGTTTGTTAAAAACAAGAATAAACCAAAAAGCATTTAATCCAAATGCAAAAAGAATGACATTGAATTTAGGTTCTAAATTTTTTGGTATAAAAAGAATTTGTTTGAATAAAAAACAAGTCATTTATTCAATTACGAATATAACTTCGAAAAATCAAAAATTGAAAATAAAGTCAGATTTAGCAAAATTTAATTCTTTATTAACTAAAAAAATTAATTTAATTGATAAGAGAACTTTGCTGTTTCGGCCCTTTGAAACAATGTGGTTATCTAACAAAAAAAATTAGTTAACAACCTTTAAAAGATTTTGACATATTTTTTATCAAATCAAAATATAGATCTTTTCCTGGATTAAGAGTTGCACCCAAAGGATCTAAGACGCCTGTGCTAATATTTGTATCTTTGGCAACTGCGTTTATAATATCAGGATTAAATTGAGGTTCTGAAAATACACAAGTAACTTTATCGTGTTCAATCACTTCTCTTATTTCAGCTAATTGTTCAGCTCCTGGCAAAACATCTGTATTAACTGTAAAAGCTCCTAATACGTTTACACCAAATCTTTTTTCGAAATATTGATAGGCATCGTGAAATACAATTGATTTAAAATCTTTATTTAAATCAGATTTTACATCTTTCGTTAGTTTATCAATATCTTTTAAAGCTTTTTTTAGATTGCTTTTATATGCAGAGGCATTTTTTTCATCATTTTCAATCATATGTTCAGCCATTTCTTTTAAAATAACTTTTGCATTTATTGGGTCTAACCAAATATGTGGATCAAATTCTCCATGAGCATGACCTTCGTGACCGTGCTCATCATGACCATGATCGTCGTGTTCATCTTTTTTGTGTTCATCATCATGACCGTGATCGTCGTGTTCATCTTTTTTGTGTTCATCGTCATGACCGTGATCGTCGTGTTCATCTTTCTTGTGTTCATCGTCATGACCGTGATCGTCATGATCATCTTCTTTTTTTGCGTGATCATCGTGACCATCTTCTTTATGTCCGTGATCGTCGTGTTCATCAAAAATATTTCTTTCTCTAAATTTTAAAATCTCTAGTCCTTTAATTTCTAACAACTCAATTTTTTCAGCTTTTTTAGCTATTGTTTTTAGAGGTTTTTCTAAAAAATTTTCTAGATCCTCACCAACCCAAAATACAATGTCAGCTTCTTGAAGCATTTTTGCGTGTGATGGTTTTAAAGCAAATCCATGCGGTGAAGAATACCCATCAACTATTAGATCAGGTTTACCTACGCCATCCATTAAATAAGATGCTAATGAATGTATCGGCTTAATGGAAGCAACGACTTTTAATTCAGCGTTTGCAGGTGATAAAAAAGTAAATAAGCTTAATATTGACAAGATTAATGGTATTTTTTTTAGATTTTTCATAATTTTATGTTTAATATTTTAAGTAGTTGTTAGTAAATTGTTATAATATAACACTATGTAATAAAATAACAAAAAATGTCAATAAATTAATGTTGAAAAAATGAGAACAGAAGAAAATATATTAGTTAAATTGAAAAATGCAGGTATTAAACAAAATGATAAATGGCTTGTAAAAGGTGTATCACTAGAAGTAGAAAAAGGTAAAATTGTAACCCTTATTGGTCCAAACGGATCTGGCAAAAGTACTACAGCTAAGATTGCACTGGGTATTTATAAAGAATTTGAAGGAACAGTTGAAAAATTTACTAATAAAATAGGATATGTTCCTCAAAAAATTTCAATAGATTGGACATTACCATTGAGAGTTGCAGATTTTATGGTCTTAACAGACGATTTAAATAAGGGTGATATAAATGAAGCATTAGCCCTAACTGGAGTTGATCATCTTATAGATAAAAATTTAGGAAATTTATCTGGTGGTGAATTTCAAAGAGTTTTACTTGCAAGAGCAATATCTAGAAAACCAGAATTATTAGTATTAGATGAACCCGTTCAAGGTGTAGACTTCACTGGAGAAATAGCTTTATATCAGCTGATAAAAAAAATCTCAGAAAAATTAAATTGTGGAATATTACTGATTTCACATGATCTTCATACTGTAATGAGTGCAACAGATCATGTTGTTTGTTTAAATGGACACGTCTGCTGCTCGGGCTCACCAATTGATGTTGCTAAAGACAAAGAGTATAAAGCTTTATTTGGTGAGCAAGCTTCACAAACACTTTCAATTTATGAACATAAGCACGATCACGTTCATTCAGATGATGGAGATATTAAACAAAAAAATTAATTATGTTTGATGATTTTTTTATAAGAGCTTTATTCGCAGGTATTGGTGTAGCCTTTGTTACCGGGCCACTTGGTTGTTTTGTGGTGTGGAGAAGATTATCTTATTTTGGTGATACCTTGGCACATTCTGCTCTACTTGGAGTTACTATTGCTTTTTCTCTTGAATTTAATATAGCTTTATCTGTTTTCATATCGTCGTCTGTTATTGCTTTATTTTTAATACAGTTACAGAAAAAAACTAATTTACCAGGAGATGCATTATTAGGACTTTTAGCACATTCATCACTAGCTGTTGGACTTGTTGCAATTGGTTTTTTGTCTTTTATTAGATTTGATATCATGGGTCTACTATTTGGTGATATTTTAGCTGTGAACGTTAATGATTTATTAATTATATGGATTGGTGGTGCATTTATATTATTAGTACTAAAATTAATTTGGAAACCATTATTTGCATCAACTGTAAATTATGAATTAGCTGAGGCTGAAGGATTAAATCCAGATAGAGCAAAAGCAATATTTACATTATTAATGGCCGCAATCATTGCCATATCTATAAAAATGATTGGATTACTATTAATTACAGGAATGTTAATTATACCTGCTGCATTTGCGAGAAACATCTCGGATAGTCCAAAAGGAATGGTTATATTTTCTATAATTGGTGGTTTGTTATCTGTGTTTATAGGATTATTTTCATCATTAAACTTTAATACACCCTCTGGTCCATCAATTATAATGGCTGCCTTAATACTATTTATAATTTCATTGTTTAAAATAAAACAAAGCATTAAATTGAAAAACTAATGAACAAAAGGTAAAATAATAATATGCAAAAACAACAACTTTTAACAAAAAATCAGCAAATCATTTTTGATTTAATTGATAAATCAACTGAGCCAATGAAGGCTTATGCAATACTTTTTAATGTTCAAAAAAAAGGTATTAAAGCTCCATTACAAGTTTATAGAGCATTAGATAAGCTGGTTGAAATAGGAAAAATTCATAAAATTGAAAGCAGAAATGCCTTTATAGCCTGCCAAAATTCAAGTTGTCAGGTATCAAAAGCCACTGCATTTTCAATCTGTGAGATCTGTGAAAAAGTAACAGAAATTAGCAGTGCAAGTCTTTCTAAATACTTAACTAATTTCAAAGACAAAGATGGTATGAAATACAGTAAATACAATCTTGAGTTTTTTGGATTATGTAAAAAGTGTAGATAAGTTATTATCTAAAATCTAAATAAAACAAGCTGAAAGGAAAACGTATGTTTATTAAGAAGTATCTTAAATGGATAAGCACATTTCTAGTTTTAGTTGGTATTCTATTAACAAACCTAAATATATATCCTTTAAATATTTATTTTCATGGATTAGGAGTTGTTGGATGGACTATCGCTGGATTTGTTAGCAAAGATAAAGCGATACTTACTAACTTTGGATTACAAATTCCATTGTTCTTAGTAGGGATTTATAAAATAATTATTTAAATTAAAGAATAACCCGCGGCTCTAACTGTTCGAATTAACTCTTTTTTACCTTCAATATTGATTGATTGTCTTAGTCTTCTAATGTGAACGTCAATAGTTCTGCTCTCTACATTTACATTATTAGGCCAAACTATTTCTAAAATTTGATCCCGAGAATAAACTCTTTTGGGATTTGTTAAGAAAAATTCTAATAACCTAAATTCTGTAGGGCCAAGTTGAATTTCTTTATCTGATCTAAAAACTCTTTTTTCTATTCTATCTAATTTTAAATCTTCAAATATTAATTCATTTGCAACAACTTTAGGATCAGATCTTCTAAGAACAGCTTTTATTCGAGCAGATAGCTCATTAAAACTGAATGGTTTTGTGACATAATCATCTACACCACTTTCAAGACCTTTTATCTTATCTTCTTCCTCTCCTTTGGCTGTAAGCATAATGATAGGAAGGCTCTTAAAATTATTGTCTCTTCTAATATTTTTACAGATATCTATCCCTGATAAATCCGGTAGCATCCAATCTAATAAGAGTAGATTAGGTTCAAATTTTTTTAGTTCTTTTAAACCTTCATTTCCATTTAATGATGAGGAGACAACAAAACCTTCTTTTTCTAAATTATGTTTGATTAATTGAACTATTGAAGCTTCATCTTCAATAATAAAAATTTTTCCTTTCATCAAATTATTCTTGGATTACTTTACCCTTTGGCCTACTACCTTTTAGATATTCACCCTTTACTAAATAACATACTGTTTCAGCGATATTCGTTATATGATCGCCTGCTCTTTCCAAATTTTTTGTAGCAAAAATTAAATGTGTAGAAAAATCTAAGTTTTTTTTATCTTTAGATAAAAAGTCAATTACACTTTCCATTGCAATATAAGTTAAGTCATCAACTTGTTCATCTTTTTCCCAGACTTCTTTAGCTTTATCAAAGTTTTTGTTTACATAGCTATCAAGAACATCGTTTAGTTGTTTCATAACTAGTTCTCCTAGTCTTTTTAAATTTCCCAATAATTCATCTGGCAAATCTAGTGGTAAAGGCTTAACTTTTTTTGCATTACTTTTTGATAGATCCCCTATTCTTTCTAAATCTTGTGAAATTTTTAATGAACTTATGGTCTCTCTTAAATCAATTGCCATAGGTGCTCTTTTAACCAGTAAATTCATTATTTGAGTATCTATTTTAGATCTAAATTTATTAATTTCTTCATCACTTTTAATGATTTTATCAATTGAGTCCTTATCAACTTTAATTACAGCATCCATTGCGTCACTCAATTGTGACTCGGTTAAACTTCCCATTTTTATTAAAGAATCTTTAAGAAATTGTAGCTCTTCTTCGTATGACTTTACTGTATGTTCATTGCTCATAATTTATCCAAATCTACCTGTAATATAGTCTTGTGTCATTTTATTGTCAGGATTTTTAAAAATTTTCTCAGTTTTTCCAACTTCAATTAACTTTCCTAGGTGAAAAAACCCGGTTTTTTGTGAAACACGTACAGCCTGAGCCATTGAGTGTGTCACTATTACAATCGTATAAGTTTTTTTTAATTCATCAATTAATTCTTCAATTTTTGCAGTAGCAATTGGGTCTAATGCTGAACATGGTTCATCCATTAAGATCACCTCAGGATTAACAGATATAGCTCTCGCTATACAAAGTCTTTGTTGCTGTCCTCCTGATAAACTTGTGCCTGGTTCATCTAGTCTATCTTTAACTTCTTCCCATAAAGCAGATTTTTTTAAACTGTTCTCAACAATTTGATCTAGTTCACTTTTGGTTTCGCCTTTTCCATGAATTTTAGGACCATACGAAATATTATCATATATACTTTTTGGAAATGGATTTGGCTTTTGAAAAACCATTCCAACTCTTTCTCGTAATGAGACAACATCCAGATCTTTATCATTTATATTCATACCATCCATTTCGATATTTCCAGTAACTTTACAAATATCAATAACATCATTCATTCTATTAATGCATCTTATGAAAGTTGATTTACCACATCCTGATGGACCAATTAATGCTGTTACCTCTTTTTCATTCAAATCTAAATTCACATCAAACAATGCTTGTTTATCACCATAATAAACATTCAAGTTTTTTGATTTAATTTTAATATTGCTCATTTAGTTCCATCGTTTTTCAAATTTTTGTCTTAAGTAAACTGCGATAAAATTCATTACAATTAAAAAGCTTAAAAGCATCATAATAGTTGCTGAGGTTTTTTCAACAAAACCTCTTTCTGCAGACTCAGACCATAAATATACTTGAACAGGTAAAGAGGATGATGGATCAACTGGACTTGACGGTATGTCAACAACAAATGCTACCATTCCAATTAATATAAGTGGTGCTGTTTCACCTAGTGCTTGGGCTAATCCGATTATAGTTCCTGATAAAGTGCCTGGTAATGCTAACGGCACTACATGATGAAAAACAGATTGAAATTTAGATGCACCAACTGCTAGAGCGCCCTCTCTTATTGAAGGTGGAACAGCTTTTAATGAAGCTCTACATGGAATAATAATTCTTGGTAAAGTCATTAACGCTAAAGTTATTCCAGCAACTAATGGTGTTGATCTCGGTAATTGGATAGTTGCAAGCAAAATTTGTAAAGCAAGTAAACCGTAAACAATAGATGGCACTGCTGCTAAATTGTTTATATTTATTTCAATAAAGTCTGTAATTTTATTTTTTGGAGCGAACTCCTCTAAGTAAATTGAAGCCAGAACAGCCACTGGAAAAGCTAATAACAAACAAATTAAAATACTATAAAATGATCCAACTAAAGCTCCACCTATACCTGCTAGTTCTGGATCTCTAGAGTCACCATTGTTAAAAAAATAATTGTTAAAATTTTTACTTATCTTTTTATTTTCAACAAAATAATCATAAATAACTAATTGAAAATCAGAAATTCTTCTTCTTTCTTCGGGTAAATCTCTTGGATAATTACCCTTATGTAATTGATCAATGTCATCAGAGGCTGTTAAATCTAATGTAATTGTTTTACCTATTAAGTTATTATCATTTAAAAAAGCTTTTTTAATCTCAATTTCAGCATCACCACTAAATAGTTTTAATAATTCATCTTCCTCATCTCTATCTTTTGCTGGATAAGCCTTTATTAAATTTTCAATCATTATATCGTAAAAATCAGCTTCCATTATTTCTTCTTGGGATGCACCATTTTGAATTTCTAGTAATTCTTGATCAAAGAAAACTTCAGTGGTTATTACTGTTTTTTTGAAGGCTGAACTTCCTTTTGAGAAAATATTTTGAACTAGAATAACAACAAATAACAAAGCAACAAAGATAGATGTTAAACCGTAAAATCTAAATCTTTTTTCTGCTCGGTGTCTTTTTTTTAATCTTTCTTCTTTAGTCATACTTTTCTCTATATTTTTTGACTGCTCTTTGAGCGATATAATTCAATATTAATGTTGCTATAAATAATGTAAGTCCTAAAGCAAAAGCAGATTGAGTTTTCGGACTATCAAATTCTTGGTCACCAACAAGTATCATTACAATTTGAGTTGTGATTGTTGTAGTAGACTCTAAAGGGTTAATTGTAAGATTTGCAGCAAGGCCAGCTGCCATAACAACTATCATTGTTTCACCTATCGCTCTTGACACTGCTAATAGAACTGATCCTATTATCCCTGGAAGAGCTGCAGGTATCACGACTTGTTTAATTGTTTCTGATTTAGTGGCTCCTACAGCATATGAACCGTCTCTTAATGATTGTGGTACAGAATTAATTACGTCGTCAGATAAAGATGAAACATAAGGAATAATCATTATTCCCATAATTAATCCTGCAGCTAAAGCACTTTCAGATGAAACAGTTAATCCTAAATTTTCACCTATTTGTCTAAAAAAAGGTCCAACAGTTAATGCAGCAAAGAAACCATAAACTACAGTTGGTATTCCTGCTAAAATTTCAATAATTGGTTTTGAAATTCTTCTTACTTTAATTGAAGCATATTCAGCCATGTAAATTCCTGAAAATAGACCAATAGGAACAGCTACCAACATTGCAATAAAAGCTATGAAAGATGTTCCTGCAATTAATGGAATAAAGCCAAAAGCATCTTTTAACTCTTCAAATTCAGCTGCAGTTATTGACGAGGCATCTCTAACGAAGGCTCTTTGGGGACTCCAATTTGTACCAAATAGATAATCAAAAATATTAATGACTGAAAAAAACTTTATACTTTCAAAAAGTAGTGAAAATATTATTCCAAGAGTGGTTAAAATAGCTATTAAAGAAGATACAAACAATAAACCTTTTAAAATAACTTCCACATCGTCTCTAGCTTTATTGTTATTTTTTATTTTTTTTAAAGAGTAAATAACTGAGGCAATAATTATTCCAAAAATTAAAACTACTTTTGAATTTGTAAAAAGATTTATAAATTTTGCATAAGCAAGAGCACTTTCTCTTAATATACTGTCTATATCTCCAAAATAAGTACCTAAATGAATAGCCTTAATTTTTTCATATATTAAATTTGCTTCATTTTTATCACTAAAAATTGCACCTTGATTTGCAGCTGTTTCAATAATTATAGATTTAATGATTACTGGTTCAAATAATGACCAGACCAATAAAAATACTAATGCTGGTATTGAACACCACAAAACAAGATAGTATCCATAAAATTTTGGTAGAGCATTTAATTTGATATTATCTTTGATAGAAATGGTTTTAGTTTTTGATTTTCCATAGAAGAACAAAGAGACAGAAAATATAGTGATTAAAAATATTAGAACGATGTTCATTCGCCCTGAGTGATATATTCCTAATGTTACAGAAATATTACAAATTAAATCTAAGATTGAATAAACAAAAAAGGCCAGTTATTACTGGCCTTTTTTTGGGAATAAATGAAAATTACTTTAACTTGATTATATTCAGATCTACTGCAGCCGTTCTAGTAACTTTGTATTTATCTGAAGCTAGAGGAACAAGTCCTATTTCAGCTAAATAACCTCTGTTACTCATTGCTTTTTTCGAAGTAAATTCTTTAAGAAACTCTTTAATGCCTGGAATTACTCCAATGTGAGCTTTTTTTACATAAAAGAACAATGGTCTTGCAATTGGATAAGAATAATCTTGGATACCTTCTAATGATGGCTGAACACCATTAATAGATGATGCTTTGATTTTATCCTTGTTGGCAACTAAGTAACTATAACCAAAAAAACCATATGCATCAGGATTAGATGAAAGTTTTTGTACAATTAAAGTATCATTTTCACCAGCTTCAACAGCATATCCATCTTCTCTAATTTTAGCACATTCCTTTTTAGCTTTTTTACCTTCAGCATCATAAAGAGATTTAGCTGTTTTAGTGCATCCTTTAACCATAACTAATGAATTCCATGCATCTCTAGTACCTGATGTTGGAGGTGCAACTAATATTTCAATCTTTTTATTTGGAAGACTAGCATCTATATCACTCCAATTTTTATACGGATTTTCAACAAGTTTACCATCAATGTCTACTTTAGATGCTAAAGCTCTCCATAATTGTTCTTTTGTGAAGTCTGCATCTGGAGCATTCACTGAATGTGCAAATGAAATACCATCATTACCTATTACTATTTCAATAATTTCAGCAACTCCATTTTTCTCACATAGAGCTTTTTCTTTTGTTTTAATTGCTCTTGATGCATTTGTTATATCAGGATGATTTGCTCCTACACCTGCGCAGAACAATTTCATTCCTCCACCAGTTCCTGTACTTTCGATTACTGGTGTTTTGAATTTTCCACCTTTGCCAAACTTTTCAGCTACAACTGTAGCATATGGGTAAACAGTAGAAGAACCCACAATTTTTATTTGATCTCTTGCGTAACTTGTTGTTGTAAAACTAAGTACTAAAAGAAACCCTAATAAAATTTTTACTAATCTATTCATATTTCTCCTTTTTTAGATTCGTTATGCATCAATAAATAAATCTGAATCTTAAATATTTTATTAAAGGAAGGTTAAAGTTTTGTTACAAAGGCTAACTTTTTAGTTGAATTAAATTGAATTAAATTTCAAATCTATAGTAGTTCCTTGATTTTCCTCACTATTAATAATCATTTCGCCCCTATGTTGAGAAACTAGATGTTTAACAATAGCTAGTCCTAACCCTGTTCCACCAACACTCCGACTTTTACTAGGATCAACAGTGAAAAATCTTTCAGTGATTCTATGAATAAATTCCTTAGGAATTCCTATCCCTTGATCTGATATAGAAACAATATTTAAATCACCCTCTTTTTTCGTAGCAATTTTAATTTCTTTACCCTTCTCACTATATTTAATTGAATTATCAATAAGGTTAGTAAAAATTTCTATTAATTTATCCCGATCACCAATAATTTTGAAATTCTCAGTTTTTTGCAGATTTAAATTAATGTTATTTTTTTTTACAATGTTTTCATAAGTCTTAATCACGTAACTAAGCACTTCTATTAAATCTATTTCGTGTGTAGGCCTTATGTGTTCTTGCAGCTCAATTTTCGATAGAGATAACAAATCTCTTATTAAATTTTCCATTCTTTCAGATTGAGAGCTCATTACTGGTAATAAATTAGTAACTTCAGAGTTCTTTTTTAAATCAGCATTATTTTCAAACGTCTCAAGTCCCATCTTAATAGATTGTAGTGGGGTTCTAAGTTCGTGGGAAACATTTGCAACAAAGTCTGATTTTAATTGTTGAAATTTATGAAATTCAGTTAAATCTCTCATAAAAAGCAGGCAAGATGGTTCATCAAAAAATAAATTATGATTATCTTGATAAATTGTTACATTCATTCTAAGAACTGAAGGATTTCGTATCTCTATTTCAAGGTCATTAGAATTTTCTCCATTAAAAGCTTTCTCTATTGAACTTAACAAGTCGGGATTTCTTAAAAATCCACTTATATTCTCATTCAACTTTGTTTGAAATCTTTTACTGGCTGAATTATTACTAAATATTATTTCCTTAGATTTGTTTAGAATTATAATTCCTTCTGGAATGTAATTTAAAAGATTATAAATAGTTTCTCTATATTTTTTACTTTCATCTTCATCTAGCTTTTTATCCTCAATTTTAACTTCAGTATTAATACCTAAGACTCTTTCTTTTTTTAAAAGAAAAAATAACAAAATAGCTATTATAATTAATAAAACAAATGTTAAGAGTTCCATATAAAATTATCTCATTCAAATGTTACAGATTTGTTAAATTGTAAAATATTTCATATTTAAAGTAATTTTAGTGCTACTACCCCACTCAATATCATTAATATTGAGAAGATTTTTATTGGTGTGATCTTCTCCTTTAAGAAAAAGTATCCTATTAACATAGTAAAAAGTATGCTTGTTTCTCTTAATGCTCCTACCATTGGTATGGGTGCTTTTGTAAAAGACCAAACAACTATAACATAGGTAAGATAATCAAGTGTTCCGCCAATAAAAAATATATTTTTTCCCTTTTCTTTAACCCTAGTGAAAATATCTTTCTCCTTTATTAATTTAATTACCAATGGATATAAAATAGCATTAATAATAAAAGACCAGCTAATAAATGATATTGCAGATGGACTTAGTCTAGCACCATAACCATCGATAATTGAATATAAGCCAATGCAAAGCCCTGTCAAAAGTGAGTATCTAACTGTTTTTTGATTTTGAATTGATTTATCCAATAAACTTAAAAATATGATACCAAAACAAATTAAACAAATCGAAAAAATTATTACTTTGTCTAGTACAATCCCTAAAATTAATACAGAGATAATTGTAGCCACTAAAGGACCGCTTCCTCTTGAAATTGGATATACTTTTGTAAGATCCCCAATTTTATAAGAATTGAGCAAAGATAATTGATATAGTTGATGAATAATTACGCCACCAATGATGTATGGAATACTATTTATTGATGGAAGTGGTAAAAGTATAATTGCTATTATCGATAATGGTATACGGCCATAAACAATACCAGATATTGCAATTACCTTATCAGGATGGTTTTTAACCATTCCGTTCCAAATAGCATGCATTAAAGATGCAAGTAAGACTATAAAGAAAACATTATTATCCATTACTATAAATTATAAAAATTACTTTATTCTGCCGTAGATATCTTTGTATCTGACTATATCTGTTTCCTTTAATATAGGGCCCGTTTGAATTTCTAAAATTTTTACAGGTTTTTTAAAATTATTTTCTATTCTATGAATAGCGCCAGTTGGTATAAATACAGATTGAAAGGGTTTTTTGTAAAACTTATTTTTATTGATGGTTATTTTAGGTTGACCCTGAGTAATCATCCAATGCTCAGATCTAAAATGGTGTTTTTGAAGACTTATAGAAGATTTCGATCTTACAGTAAGTTCTTTTACTAGAAAGTTTTTACCTTCGAACAAATTTACATACCTTCCCCAAGGCCTATGATAAACATTTTTCTTTTTATAGTATTTGGCTTTATTATTGTTATATATTTTTGATATTTCTCTCCAACTTCCAAGATCAGACCAAGGTATATCTAATTTAATAGCGTTAATTTTTTTTGTTTTCTCTAAAATTGCATAATCAAAAGATTTTTCCACAGATTTAATAAATGCAGCTTTATTTAAATAATAAGTATTATTTTTATATTTCGCTTTATTAACAGCCTTTAAACAACTTTTATATGTTTTAGATTGAAACTTTTTAAAATTATTAATTATTGAGTCTTTTCTTAAATAGAACATACCAGAATTCCAATATCCTTTGCTCCTAATTATTTGTTTAGCCTTAGCTAACTTTGGTTTCTCAATAAATTTAGTGACTTTATTAATATTTTTTTTAATTTTTTTTGTTAAAAAATAACCATATTCACTTGATGGATTTGAAGGTTTGATGCCGAAAACAAAAATATTTTGATTATCTAAATTAGATTTGTTTTTATTAATTGATTTATTCAAAATATTAGATTTCTCAATTAAATGATCTGCAGCAAAATACATTAAGGGTTGATGTAGAGGTATATCTTTAATTAGTGCCGAAGATAATATTGCAGGGGCCGTATTTTTTTTAGCTGGCTCTAATACTATTTTATATTTATTAATTTTGTTTTTTTTTAAGGATTTTCGCACTTCTTTAAGATATTTTTCATTGGTACTTATAATTGGATAATCAAAGATAGGGTTTTTAATTCTATTCAATGTTTTTTGGATTAATGTCCAGCCCCCAAAATCAATAAATTGTTTCGCCTGGTGGTTTTTAGCATTTGGCCAAAGTCTTGTTCCAGCTCCACCACAAAGAATAACTGGTCTAATTTTCATTAAATATCTGCGTATGTCCTGACTTCTTCTTTTGCACCTGGATGAGTAGGAGCACCTAAATATGCTGGACCAACTGTCTGTGCATATTTCCAAAGAGTTCCATTACCAAAGTTTATTTTCTTAGGTTTCCATTTTTTTCTTCTTTTAGCTAATTCTTTTTTAGATAATCGAACATTTATTGTTCCTTTCTTAGCATCGAGATCAATAATATCTCCATTTCTAAGTAGTGCTATTGGTCCGCCTACTGATGCTTCTGGTCCAACATGTCCAATGCAAAAACCTCTTGTTGCACCTGAAAACCTTCCATCTGTTATAAGAGCCACCTTCTCTCCTTTTCCTTGTCCATAAATAGCACCTGTTGTTTGAAGCATTTCTCTCATACCAGGACCACCCTTTGGTCCTTCGTATCTAATAATGATTATATCACCATCTTTGTATTTTCTATTTTTTACAGCTTTGTAGGCAGACTCTTCTGTATCGAAGCATCTAGCTCTACCTGTGAATTGTAATTTTTTTAATCCGGCAACTTTTACTATTGCACCTTCAGGAGCTAAATTTCCTTTCATACCAACTACACCACCATCTGGAGATAAAGGATTGTTATATTTTCTCATTACTTTTTGATTTAAATTAAATTTTACATTTTTTAAATTTTCTTTCATTGTTTTTCCTGTAACAGTCATACAATTACCATGTATATAACCTCCCTCTAAAAGCGTTTTAAGAAGCATAGGCACTCCTCCAGCTTTCCACATATCTTTTGCAACATATTTTCCACCTGGTTTTAAATCTGCAAGATACGGTGTTTTTTTAAATATTCTTGCAACATCCATTAGATCAAATTTAATTCCAGCTTCGTTTGCAAGTGCTGGTAAATGTAATGCAGCGTTTGTAGATCCGCCTGTTGCAGCAACAATCGTTGCAGCATTTTCTAGTGATTTTTTTGTAACAATATCTCTTGGTCTAATTTTTTTTTGTAATAAATTCATAACTGCTTTTCCACTTTTTAAAGCATAAGAATCTCTTTGCGTGTATGGTGCTGGGGTACCAGCTGAATATGGTAATGCTAATCCAATAGCTTCAGATACACATGCCATAGTATTTGCTGTAAACTGTCCACCACATGCACCTGCGCTTGGACAAGCTTTTAATTCTAATTTTCTTAATGCATGAGCTGACATTTTACCTGAGGAATATTTTCCAACTCCTTCAAATACATCAACAACAGTTACATCTTTTCCATTAAATCTTCCTGGAAGAATAGATCCGCCATATATAAATACACTTGGAACATTTAATCTAACCATTGCCATCATCAATCCTGGTAAAGATTTGTCACAACCTGCAACTCCAACTAAAGCGTCGTAGCAATGGCCTCTTACAGTTAATTCTGTAGAATCTGCAATAACATCTCTTGAAATTAAAGATGATTTCATTCCTTCATGGCCCATTGCAATTCCATCGGTTACAGTAATTGTGCAAAATTCTCTTGGAGTACCACCTGAGAGTTGAACACCTTTTTTAACTGATTGGGCTTGCCTCATTAAAGCTATATTACAAGGTGCTGCCTCATTCCAA